>NZ_JBEYXQ010000006.1:0-66365 GCF_040645115.1 Streptomyces sp. NPDC046860
GGGCGGCCGGCGGGGCGCGGCCGCGGGGGGGGGGGCCCCCCCCCACCCCCCCCCCCCCCCCCCCCCCCCCCCGCCCGTGTGTGAACGGCCGCCGGGGTGTGAACGCCCTTGTGCGCGAAGGATTTGGCTTCCGAAGGCTTGCGCCCGTTTGGTTCATCCCTTAAATCAAAACATGAACTAAGCAGGGGCCGGTCTCCCGGTCCCGCATTCGCAGGGAGCCGCAATGAGACTGAGATCCCTGGGGACAGCGCTCGCCGCCACGGCAGCACTGATCGCCCTGCCCACCATCCAGCCCCCGGCCGTCGCCGCGACGGACGCCGCCCAGGCCGGCTGCAACACCGCCAACGCCGCGCAGGGCAAGCCCGCCACCGCCTCCTCGACCGAGAACGCGGGCACCCCCGCCTCCGCCGCCTTCGACGGCGACACGGGCACCCGCTGGTCCAGCGCGTTCGCCGACCCGCAGTGGCTGCGCGTCGACCTCGGCTCGGTGCAGGACCTGTGCGGCATCGACCTGAACTGGGAAGCCGCCTACGGCAAGGACTTCCAGCTCCAGAGCTCGGCCGACGGCACGAACTGGACCACGCTGAAGACCGTCACCGGCGCCACCGGCGGCACCACCTCGTACACGGTCAGCGGCTCGGGCCGCTACGTCCGCGTCAACGGGACCGCGCGCGGCACCGCCTACGGCTACTCGCTGTGGGAGATGGCCGTGCACACCGGCACCACCGGCGTCCCGCCGGTGCAGGGCGGCGGCGACCTGGGCTCCAACGTGATCGTCGTCGACCCCAGCACGCCGAACCTCCAGCAGAAGTTCGACAGTGTCTTCGCCGGCCAGGAGTCGAACCAGTTCGGCTCCGCGCGCTACCAGTTCCTGATGAAGCCGGGCACGTACAACAACATCAACGCCCAGCTCGGCTTCTACACCTCCGTCTCCGGCCTCGGGCTCAACCCCGACGACGTGCAGATCAACGGTGACATCACCGTCGACGCGGGCTGGTTCAACGGCAACGCCACGCAGAACTTCTGGCGTTCGGCCGAGAACCTGGCCATCCGCCCGGTCAACGGCACCGACCGCTGGGCCGTCGCCCAGGCCGCGCCGTTCCGCCGCATCCACGTCCAGGGCGGGCTCAACCTCGCGCCCAACGGCTACGGCTGGGCGTCGGGCGGCTACATCGCGGACTCCAAGATCGACGGCACCGTGGGCCCGTACTCCCAGCAGCAGTGGTACACCCGGGACAGCTCGGTCGGCGGCTGGACCAACGGCGTCTGGAACATGGTCTTCAGCGGCGTGCAGGGCGCGCCCGCGACCAACTTCGACAACGGCCCGTACACCACGCTGGACAGCACCCCGGTCTCCCGCGAGAAGCCGTTCCTCTACCTCGACGGCTCCACGTACAAGGTGTTCGTCCCGGCCAAGCGCACAGGCGCGCGGGGCGTGTCCTGGCCCGCCAACGCGGGTTCCTCGCTGCCGCTCGACCAGTTCTACGTGGTCAAGCCCGGCGCGACCGCGGCCACCATCAACCAGGCGCTCGCCCAGGGCCTCAACCTGCTGTTCACGCCCGGTGTCTACCACCTGGACCGGGCGATCGAGGTGACCCGCGCCAACACCGTGGTCCTCGGTCTCGGTCTCGCCACCATCATCCCGGACGGCGGCGTGGACGCCATGCACGTGGCCGACGTGGACGGCGTGAAGCTCGCCGGCTTCCTCATCGACGCGGGCAGCACCAACTCCGACACCCTGCTGCGGATCGGCCCGGCCGGCTCCACCGCCGACCACTCGGCCAACCCCACCACCATGCAGGACGTGTTCGTGCGCATCGGCGGCGCGGGCCCCGGCCTCGCCACCAACTCGGTCGTGGTCAACAGCAACAACGTCGTCATCGACCACACCTGGCTGTGGCGCGCCGACCACGGCAGCGGCGTCGGCTGGAACACGAACCGCGCCGACTACGGCCTTCGCGTGAACGGCAACGACGTCCTCGCCACCGGCCTGTTCGTCGAGCACTACAACAAGTACGACGTGTACTGGGCCGGCCAGCGCGGGCGCACGATCTTCTTCCAGAACGAGAAGGCGTACGACGTGCCCAACTCCGCCGCCATCACCCATGACGGCATCGTCGGCTACGCCGCCTACAAGGTCGCCGACTCGGTCACCTCGCACGAGGCATGGGGCCTGGGGAGCTACTGCAACTTCACCACCGACTCCTCCATCGTCCAGGCGCACGGCTTCCAGGTCCCGGTGAACTCCGGGGTCAAGCTGCACGACATCCAGGTGATCTCGCTCGGCGGCAAGGGGCAGTACGCCCACGTCGTCAACAACACCGGCGCTCCCACGTCGGGGTCGGACACCGTCCCGTCCAAGATCACGCAGTTCCCGTAGAGCGGGCGCGCGGAGTCCGGAGGGCGGGCTCCCCGCACCGCGCCTAGGGTGGCGGGCACGGACGGCCGCGCGGCCCTCCGGCACGGCCCCCGGCCCGGTCAGGCGTCCGAGCGGCCGGCCGCCCAGGTCAACACCTGGGCGGCCGGGCCGACTTCACCCACCGGGAGCCCCGCGCTCGCGCCTCGGACGACCCCCGGACCGGGGGCCACTGCCCGAACGGAGTAGCACGGCGGGCGCACCGCCCGGGCTGCCGCTGTGATGGAGGTGTCCCAACCACGAGCAGTGAGGCACCTCATGCGTATGCGCAAGCTTGCTACCACGGCCGTTCTCGCGGGCGCCCTTGCCCTCTCCGGCGCCACGGCGGCCTTCGCGGCCGACCCGGACCCCGTCACCGGTGTCGCCGCCAACAGCCCCGGCGTCGCCTCCGGCAACGTCGTCCAGGTCCCGGTGGAGATCCCGGTCAACCTGTGCGGCAACACGATCGACGTCGTGGGCCTGCTGAACCCCGCGTTCGGCAACATCTGCGCCAACTCCTGACGCGACGTGCCCAGGGTGCCGGTCCCTCTCCCGAGGGGGGCCGGCACCCCGCTGTCCCGGTTCAGTCGCCGGCGGCCGCGACGCTCTCCTCGCGGGCCGGGGCGGCGGGCCGGTCCGCCGTACGGCGCCGGCCGCGCAGCAGCAGGCGCCGCACCGGACGTTCGACCCCCTCGAACAGCGCCCAGGACAGCCCGAGCGACACCGCGAAGGCGGCTACGGTCACCCCGGTCCCGGCCACCGCGCCGAAGCGGGGCTTGTCGCCCAGGACGGCGATGCCCGCGCGCAGCACCAGCAGATGCACCATGTAGAACGCGAACGACAGTTCCCCGAGGCGTACCAGCCGCCGCCCCCGCCACAGCGACGGCAGCCCGCGCAGGTCGGCCACCGCGGCCGCCGGGATCAGGGCGGTGAAGCCGGCCAGGGTGCAGGAGGTGGCCGCGTATCCGGGCGCCACCTGGGGGACGAGGAAGTAGCCGAGCACGGCCAGCGCGAGCGAGCCCTCCATGCCGGGGCCGCGCCAGCGGCCGAGCAGCACCAGCCGCGCCGTGACCGTGCCGATCACGAACTCCGGGAGCCGGGCGGCGGGCAGCGAGTACAGCGGCTGGTGCAGCCAGTGGTGCGCGTCGGCCCAGGCCAGGAACAGCGCGACGAGGGCCGCCGTCCCGCCGAGGACCAGCGTGCCGCGCGCGTTCAGCCGCCGCAGCAGCCAGAACAGCGCCGGGAAGAGCGCGTAGAAGAACGCCTCGCAGGCCAGCGACCAGCTCACCGGGTTGAGCGTCTGCCACCAGGGCTGCCACCAGGAGTGCACCAGCAGCAGGTTCGCCAGGGTCTGCTTCCAGGTCGGCAGCGCCGGGCGTCCCATGGTGAAGGCCAGGGCGACCGCCAGGAGGGCGGTGGCGAGGTGCACCGGCCACACCCGGGCGACGCGCCGCCGCCAGAACCCGGGGGCCCGGTCGCCGGGCCGGGCCGACCAGGTCAGCACGAAGCCGGACAGGACGAAGAAGAACGACACACCGGTGCCGCCGGGCGTGAAGGCCCAGGAGACCAGCCGCCCGGCCTGGCCGCCGAAGTAGCCGAAGTTGTTGATGTGCAGCCCGAACACCAGCAGGGCGGCCATCCAGCGCAGCCCGGTCAGCGAGGGGAGGGAGGGTCTGGCGCCCTCCGGAGGGGAGGAGAGGGCGGCGGCCGCGTCGGGTCCGACGGGCGGCGTCCGGGGCGTCCGGGTCGTCGCCGTGGTCATCCGATCACCTGCCGCTGGGGGTTCGCGTGGGGCATAGAGGGGACTGCTGCCCTCCCGCACCGCCACATTCACGTCATGCCGGAAACGTCACACTGCTGCCGAACGAGAGACCTCGCGCGCTGCCACGGATGGCGGGCCCGGAGCACCCGGACGAGTGAGCGCCGGTTGTGCGCCCGCGGGGCCGTCGGGTGCTTGCGCGAGGACGGCGCGGGGAAACACAAGGGTGGGTTCCGTTTCGGGTCCGTTCACCCGTGCGAGGGACCGTGCGGCTCGGCGCGCCCGCGGGGCCGGGGCCGGGTCACATGATGCGGGCAGGAGCGCCGCTCGCCGGGTGCCGCACCGGCCGCGCGACGGCGGACACGGACCGGCATCCGGCAGTCACACTAAGAAGTCAAGAAATTGCATAGCTCGTTTTCTTGAATCTCTCGTGTTTATGACGGTAGGTTCGTCCCATGACCGCATCCCAGCCTCCGACCACCGCCGCCGCGGAGCTGCGCGGTGCGGGCCTCCGCGTCACGGCGGCCCGCGTCGCGCTGCTGGAGACCGTCCGCGCGGGCGACCACCTCGGTGCCGAGGCGATCGCCTCCCAGGTGCGCGTGCGCGTCGGCCACATCTCCGTGCAGGCCGTCTACGAGGCCCTGCACGCCCTCACCGCCGCCGGCCTCATACGACGCATCGAGCCCGCGGGCAGCCCCGCCCGGTTCGAGGGCCGTGTCGGCGACAACCACCACCACGCCGTGTGCCGGTCGTGCGGAGCCGTCGCCGACGTCGACTGCGCGGTGGGCCACGCGCCCTGCCTGACCGCTTCCGACGACCGGGGCTTCGCCATCGACGAGGCCGAGGTCGTGTACTGGGGCACCTGCTCCGACTGTTCCACCGGCCGCAGCACCTGAGCGCCGGCTTTTCGTCCGTTCCGGAAGGATTGACATGCCTGAGAATGAAGACGCGATCGTCACCGACCCGAAGCCCGAGGAGACCGGCGGCTGCCCCGTCGCCCATGGCGGCAGCCCCACGTCCCTGCACCCGGCCCTCGGCAGCGGCAACGACCGCTGGTGGCCCAAGCAGCTCAACCTGAAGGTCCTTGCCAAGAACCCGCCCGTCGCCAACCCGATGGGGGAGGAGTTCGACTACGCCGAGGCGTTCCTCGCCCTCGACCTGCCGGCCGTCAAGCGTGACCTGGCCGAGGTGCTCACCACCTCCCAGGACTGGTGGCCCGCCGACTTCGGCAACTACGGCCCCTTCATCATCCGCATGGCCTGGCACAGCGCCGGCACCTACCGCACCCGCGACGGCCGCGGTGGCGGCGGCACCGGCCAGCAGCGCTTCGCCCCCCTGAACAGCTGGCCGGACAACGCCAACCTCGACAAGGCGCGCCGTCTGCTGTGGCCGGTGAAGAAGAAGTACGGCAAGAACATCTCCTGGGCCGACCTCATGATCCTCGCGGGCAACGTCGCGCTGGAGAACATGGGCTTCAAGACCTTCGGCTTCGGCGGCGGCCGCGTGGACGCCTGGGAGCCGGACGCCGACGTCTACTGGGGCCCGGAGACCACCTGGCTCGGCGACGAGCGCTACACCGGTGACCGCGAGCTGGAGGAGCCCCTCGCGGCCGTCCAGATGGGTCTGATCTACGTCAACCCGGAGGGCCCCAACGGCAACCCGGACCCGATCGCCGCGGCCCGCGACATCCGCGAGACGTTCGGCCGCATGGCCATGAACGATGAGGAGACCGTCGCCCTGATCGCGGGCGGCCACACCTTCGGCAAGACCCACGGCGCGGGCCCGGCGAGCGACGTCGGCCCCGACCCGATGGACTCCCCGATGAAGCAGCAGGGCCTCGGCTGGAAGAGCAGCTACGGCACCGGCAAGGGCCCCGACACCATCACCTCGGGCCTGGAGGTCACCTGGAGCAACACCCCCACCCAGTGGGGCCAGGGCTTCTTCGACAACCTCTTCGGCTACGAGTACGAGCTGACCGAGAGCCCGGCCGGCGCCAAGCAGTGGAAGCCGAAGGACGGCGCGGGCGAGGGCACCGTGCCCAGCGCCTTCGACCCGGACAAGAAGATCGCGCCGAACATGCTCACGACGGACCTGTCGCTGCGCTTCGACCCGATCTACGAGCCCATCGCCCGGCGCTTCCACGAGAACCCGGAGGAGTTCGCCGACGCCTTCGCCCGCGCCTGGTACAAGCTGACCCACCGCGACATGGGCCCCAAGTCGCTGCTGCTCGGCCCCGAGGTGCCCGAGGAGACCCTGCTGTGGCAGGACCCGCTGCCCCAGCCGCAGGGCGAGCCGATCGACGCCGCCGACGCGGACGCCCTCAAGGGCAAGATCCTCGACTCCGGTCTCACCGTCGCGCAGCTCGTCAGCGCCGCCTGGGCCTCCGCGTCCACCTTCCGCGGCAGTGACAAGCGCGGCGGTGCCGACGGCGCCCGGGTCCGCCTGGAGCCGCAGCGCGGCTGGGAGGTCAACGACCCCGACCAGCTCGCCCTGGTGCTGCGCACCCTGGAGGGCGTCCAGGAGGAGTTCAACGCCTCCGCCGGCGCCAAGCACGTCTCCCTCGCCGACCTGATCGTCCTCGGCGGCGACGCCGCGGTGGAGAAGGCCGCGAAGGACGGCGGCTTCCCGGTCTCGCTGCCCTTCACCCCGGGCCGCGTGGACGCGAGCCAGGAGCAGACCGACGTCGAGTCCTTCGAGGCGCTCAAGCCCGCCATCGACGGCTTCCGCAACTACGCCGGCAAGGGCAGCAACCCCGGCCGCGCCGAGTACGCGCTCGTCGACCGCGCCAACCTGCTGACCCTCAGCTCCCCGGAGATGACCGCCCTCGTCGGCGGTCTGCGGGTCCTGGGCGCCAACTACCAGGACTCCAAGCTGGGCGTCTTCACCGAGACGCCGGGCGTGCTGACGAACGACTGGTTCGTCAACCTGCTCGACCTCGGCACCACGTGGAGCTCCACGTCCGGTGACCAGGCCACCTTCGAGGGCCGCGACGCCTCCACCGGCGCGGTCCGGTGGACCGGCACCCGTGCCGACCTGGTCTTCGGCTCCAACGCCGAGCTGCGCGCCGTCGCCGAGGTGTACGCCTCCGACGACGCCAAGGAGAAGTTCGTCAAGGACTTCGCCGCCGCGTGGCACAAGGTGATGAACCTCGGCCGGTTCGACCTCGCCTGAGCCGCCGTACCCCGTGCGGGGCGCCCCCGAGCCGACCGGCCCGGGGGCGCCCCCTTGTGTGCGACGCCCCTCGCCACCTGGGGTTCTCCCCCTCCGGGCGTCCGGTACTGCGGGCTCGCCGGGTCAGGTGCACGATGGTGGGGTGGGCAGGCGAGAGGAGGCGGCTGCCGATGACCCGGACACCTCTCGAGACGATCACCCCCGTACGGCTGTGGCGCTGGCGGCGCAATCCCCTGCGGCGCTCCGGCGACCTCGTCGAGGCGTGGGTCGTGCTCCTCACCTGGATCTTCGTCGTACTGGGCGGCGCCCTCGCCGGGTACGCCGCCGCGAGTTCCGTGGACTCGGCGCTCTCCGCGCGACGGGCCCAGGTGCACGAGGTCCGCGCGGTGCTCACCGGCCCGGCGCCGAGGACGCCGCCGGCGGGCAGCGGCTACGACGACCGGGTCTGGGCCACGGTGCGCTGGACCGACGGCAAGGGCGCCGTGCACACCGACCGCGCCAAGGTGGGCCCCGGCACCCCGGCCGGTTCCACCGTCACCCTCTGGACCGACGGCACCGGCCGCACCGTACCGCCGCCCGCGTCCCTGGCCGAGGCCATGCTCCAGACCGTGCTCACCGGGCTCCTCGTCGCCCAGATCACCGGCACGGTCGTCTGGGCCTCCGGACGGCTCGTGTGCGCCTCGCTCGTCCGGCGCAGGCTCGCTCAGTGGGACGCCGAGTGGAAGCGCGTCGAGCCGGAATGGCGCCGGCTGAGCGGCGGACGGGGCTGAACCGCCCGGCCCGGCTCACCCGCGCAGCGCCTCGAAGGCGCGCCGGGCCGCGACGCCGATCGCCAGGTCGATGTCCGGCGCCAGGGACGCCCTGCGGTCCGCCCGGGTCAGCGCGGCCAGCGCCACCCGGTCGCCGGAGTCCGCCTCCACCACCCCGATCTCGTGCCGCAGATGCAGGAACGAACCCGTCTTGCCGCTGAACCGCAGCGAGTCCGCGCGCAGCTCGCTCACCATGCGGTGGGCGAAGACCTGCAGACCCATCAGCCGGCGCAGCTCGGCGGTGGCACGCGGGTCGGAGATCTCGTCGCGCCACACCCGCTCCAGCAGGGACACCAGAGCCCGGGCCGTGCCGGTGCTGGCGTACGCGGGATCGAGGGTGGCGATGGTGTGGCGGCCGCTGTGCTCGTCCCGTACCGCCAGCTCCAGCGCGAGGGAGAAGTCGTTGCCCGACGCACCGGCCGCGCACGCGTACATGTGGCGCATCCGGTGCCGTACGCACAGGCCGGGGCAGTCCCACGCGCGCAGCCGGGCGGCCACCTCCGGCACCGGCACCAGGTCGAGGAGGAGGTCCGCCGCCGCGTTGTCGCTCACCGAGAGCATCATCATCAGCAGGTCCCCGACGGCCAGCGTCGCCGGATGGCGGAACGCGGCGAGCCCGGTCGGACCGGCGCCGCCCGCCGAGGGTACGAAGGTCACGGGCCGCGCGGGGTCGAGTCCGCCCGCCGCGATCCGGTCCAGCACCACCAGGGCCAGCGGGACCTTCACCACCGAGGCGAGCGGCACCGGCACGTCGACGTCGAAACCCAGGTGGTCGCCGGTCTCGAGGTTCCGGGCCAGGAACGAGCCGCTCACCCCCAGCGCGTCCCACTCGCGCGCGATGCCGTCCGCGATGTCGCGCAGGGCGCCGTCCGAGGCCGCGTGGACCGGGGCGCGGGTGTCCTCGACGGTCATCCGGTCACCCCCGCCAGGGACCCGGCCAGCCAGCGCGGGACCTCGCCCCGCTCGCCGTGGCACTCGCTCGCGGCGACCTCGTAGCCCCGGTGCAGGGAGGCGTCGGCCAGCGGGGCCCAGCTCGCGCCGTGCTGCCGGGCGAACGGCTCGGCACACAGCAGCCGTGCCCGCCCGGCCAGGGTGTCGGCCAGCGCGGTGACGGCCGGACCCGCGGCCACCACCAGGGACCCCGGCAGGCCGGCGCGGGCGGCGGCCCGCTCCAGCCGGTCCTGTGCGTAGGGCGCTTCGTCCTCCTCCAGGGTCAGGATGGGCAGCCCGGCCGCTCCCCGCGGCGGCCGCAGGTCCTCCAGATGGAGCGCGCGCCGCCGGGCCCGTTCCGCCCCCGCCACGGACGCCAGGCCGAGCGGGACCCGCAGTGCGGCCCGCTCGGGAGCCACCCGGAGCAGAGCGTAGGTCAGCGAGCCGTCCCCGATGCCCGACTGCCTCTGCCGGGGCGGGAGTTCACGCAGTACGAGGGTGGTGCCGTGCTCCGCGCCGGCGTGGAGGACGGCGGCCAGGGCCGCCGGTGCGCAGTGCGCGGGCACCCCCACGGCTCGCACCCGCGCGGCACGCGCCGAACGGGCCGCCTGCCCGAGCCGCTCGGCCCGTTCCAGTACGTCGCGCGCGTACGGCAGCAGCGAGACGCCGAACTCCGTCACGGCGATCTGCCGCCGGGAGCGGTCGAACAGCGGGCCGCCGAAGTGCGCCTCCAGCGACTTGATACGGCGGCTCAGCAGCGGCTGCGCGATCCCCAGCCGGTCGGCCGCGCGCGAGAAGCTCACCTCGTCGGCCGTCGCGGTGAACGCCGCGAGATGCGCGAGCAGATCCATCCCGGAGTCATATCAATAAGTCATGGTGCGTTCAAAGTTCACTCTTGGACATGAGCGGTGTCCCGCTGTTTCGCTGTCCCGGTCGGTGATCCTTCCTGCCCGACGATCCAACTCCTTTGAAGGGCCCCGCACATGACCTCAGTCACCCCTGTCCCGCGCCGCCGTCTGCTCCGAGCGGGCGCGGCCCTCACCGCGGCGGCCGCGGCGGCGTCGGCCACCCCCGCGTGGGCCGCCCCGCGCGACTTCGCCGCCCCGCTCCCCGAACTGGGCGCGCTGGAGAAGCGGTACGGTGCCCGGCTCGGTGTGTACGCACGCAACACGCGCACGGGTGCGACCGTGGCGTACCGCGCCGACGAGCCGTTCGCCATGTGCTCCACGTTCAAGGCGATCGCCGCCGCCGCCGTGCTGCGCGACCACGGCGGCCGGGCCGCGCTGGGCGAGGTGATCCACTACCCGCCGGCCGACATCCTGGCCAACTCCGAGAAGACCCGGGCCCAGCAGGAGACCGGAATGGCGCTGGGTGACGTGTGCGCGGCCGCGATCCAGTACAGCGACAACACGGCGGGCAACCTCATGCTCCGCCGGATCGGCGGCCCGGCCGGTCTCACCCGCTTCTTCCGCTCGCTCGGTGACCGGGTCAGCAGGCTCGACCGGTGGGAGACCGACCTGAACACCGCGGTGCCCGGTGACGTGCGCGACACCACCACCCCGCGCGCCCTCGGCCGCTCCTTCGAACTCCTCACCCTGGGGCGGGCGTTGGCCGAGACGGACCGGGAGCAGTTCCTCGACTGGCTGCGCGGCAACACCACGAGCGGCAAGCGGTTCGGCGCGGGCCTGCCGCCCGGCTGGGTCCTCGCCGACAAGACCGGCACCGGCTCCTACGCCACCGTCAACGACCTTGGTGTGGCCTGGACCGGCGAGGGGACGCCCCTGCTGCTCTCCGTGCTGTCCACCAAGCCCACCACCCCCGACGCCCCCGTCGACGAGGCGCTGATCGAGGAGACGGCACGGCTGCTCGCGGCCCGCCTCGCGCCGGGCGAGTGACCCATCAACTCCCCTCAAATTGACGGGAGTTGTAAAGACGACAAGACTCTGACCGTCCTCGCCCCGCCTGCGGCGGGCGAAGGGACACGGCTTTCCGGGCGCCGCGCGCCAGTTCGCGCGCGCCCTGCCACCTCCCACATGCTCTGAACGGACAGAGGCTCACCTTGGCACGCTCACAACCAGCCAGATATTTAGCCGCGACCGCCGCGGCCTTCGTCGCGGCCACCGCCGCGCCCCTGGTCGGCGCCACCGCCGCCCACGCACAGGAGGGCGGCACCTGCTCGTCCGCCACCGTGCAGTACCGCCTGGTCGACGCCGACGGCAAGGTCGTCGGCGCCGACTGGTCCTCCGAGGGCGGGTTCCACCAGTGGGACACCGTCCCCGGCATCGTCGAGGTGCGTCTCGCGCCCGGCCAGAACATCGGCGTGGGGTGCAACTACCCCGTTTCTCTGTCCGAGTACACCACCGAGGGCCCCGACTGGCCCTCGTCCGGCCACCAGGAAATGATCGACAAGGCCACCGTCCGCCTCACCGCCGAGGACGTCGCGGGCCAGGACGACGCCGGCCGCACCTGGAAGAAGCTCAGCGTCAAGGCGCCGACCTGCTTCGGCCAGACCGACCTGTACGGCGACGACGTGGCCTACGACGGCAAGGACGGCGAGGGCCACGGCCCGCTGCCCGACGTGCGCACCGGCGCCCTCACCCCGTACCACCTGATCGCCGCCTGGAACGGCGGGGACAAGCGGTGCGAGTCCGGGACACCGGGGTCGGCCGTCCCCAGCCCGTCCGTGCCCGCGACGCCCGCGAGCCCGGCGCCGAGCACGCCGCCCGCCGCGGCCGAGCCGGGCACCCCCGCCGGGGGCGGTGAGCCCGCCGCGAGCCCGAAGCCCGGCGCGACGCCGCCCACCGACGCCAAGGTGCCCCCGGCCCAGTCCAGCCCGCCCGCGCCCAAGTCCTCGCCGGACGGCGGCACCGTGCCGCTGGCGGAGACCGGCGCGGGTGCCCCGGTCGGCATGCTCGCGGGTGGGGCCGCGCTCGTGCTGGCCGTGGGAGCCGGAACGGTGTACGCCTCGCGCGCACGCCGTTCCTGACCCCTCCCGCGTCATCGGCGCGGGAAGGGGAGGCAGGAGGGGGAGCCGTCGGCGGACGGTTCCCCCTCTTTCTGCTTCCCTAAGCCTTTGACCTGCGCGGACGGACTGTGTACCCGTTCTTTGCCCGGCCGGTTTCCCAGTACCGGCAGTAACATGATGATCTTGTTCCGGAAGTTACTCGTCAGTCAACCACGGTGCCGCCCGCGCGGGCGCACCCCCTTCCGGAGATGACCATGTCCTCTGCCGATGAGGCGTTGGAAAACGCCCGTACCACCTATGAGCAGCACGTGCGGACCTGCCGCCAGTGCCATGCCGACGGCGCCGCCTGCGCCGTGGCCAAGGTCCATCTGCGCACGTACAACAACGCCCGCCGCGACCACCTGCGCGCCACGGGCGGCTGACTCCCCCAGCGGCTGACGCCCCGGCTCACAGCGGGGGAGCGTCGGCGGCCTCCAGCAGGGAGCGGACCTGATCCGACGCGGTGGGCGCGGCCCGCGACGCGGACGGGAAGAGCCGGCCCCAGGCGCGGGCCCGCCCCAGCGCGCCCAGCCGCCAGGCGAGGCGCACGGCGCGCCGGAGTTCCGCCGCCGACAGACCGATGTCCGTCCAGGGCTCCAGATAGGCGTCCCGCAGGCGCGGCAGCACCTCGGGCCCGTACCGCTCGCACGCCCGCAGCGCCGGGACGCGCAGACTGGCGAACGGGTGGGAGACGACGGCGTCCCCCCAGTCGAAGAAGGTGAACCGCCCCGGTCCCGGGTGGAAGACCTGCCCCTCGTGCAGGTCGGCGTGGTCCAGGGAGTCGGGGACACCCAGCGCGGCCAGCTCCGCGCACCAGCGGACGAGCCGGGGGCGCAGCGCGTCCAGCCGGGCCCGCCGGTCCGGGTCCGGCGTGCCGGTGGCGGCCCGCGAGCGGTCGAAGGACGCGGGCACGTCGGTCACGCGCAGCCTCGGCACACCCAGAGCGCCGAGGTTGTCCGCGTCCGGGACGAGGGCGCGCTGCGCGCGGGCGTACGCGGTGAGCAGCTCCTCCCACACGCGCGCCGGCGGGACGTCCCGCTCCAGCACCTCGCGCAGGAGCGCGCCCCCGTCCGGCAGCAGCGACCAGCCGCGCCCGGCGTCGACGGCCAGCGGCCGCAGCACGTGATCCGGCACCCGGCGGGACAGCGCGGCCGTCAGCGGTCCCTCGAAGGCGCTCGCCGGGGGATTCGCCTTGAACCACACCGGGGTGTGCCCGGCCACCGGGACGCGGGCCGTCACCGACCACGGCCGTACCCGCACCCGGGGCGCCCCGCCCGGCCGCAGCCCGTGCGCGGCGAGCCCGCCCTCGATCCAGTCGAGGGCCGCACCCCGCCATGCCGGCTCGTCCCAGGGCGTCACCGCCTCCGGGTAGGCACCCCGGTCCACGTCCGTCACGTGCTCCATCGGGTCATCCCAGCACGGGAAAGACGCTCCGGCCAGGGGTTTTTCACGGGCCGTCGGGGCGCGCGGACCGCACGATCAGCTCCCGCAGCTCCGCGACCGCCCGCCCGCGCGCCGCCGTCATCTCCGGCGCGCCGACGGTCGCCGTCGCCACCCGGACCGGACGGGGCCCGTGCGCGAGCAGCCGGTCGATCGCCGTACGCATCCGGGGCAGGCGCCCCCATTCGCCGCCGAGCACGACCAGAGCGGGGTCGGCGAGGGCCACGGCCGCGCCGAGCACGCCGGTGACCGCGCGCGCCAGCACCTCGGCGGTCCCGTCGCCGGACTCGACCGCCGCCCGGAGCGCCTCCACGTCGACGGCCGTCGAGTCCGGACGGCGCAGGCCGAGCGCGGCGAAGACCTCCGTCAGCGGCATCGCCGTGCCGTCCGGCCCGGCCGTGCAGACATGGGCGATCTCCCCGGCCAGCCCCCGGTGCCCGCGTCGCACGGCGCCGTCCGTGACCACGGCGCAGCCGAGCCCCTCGCCGAGATGGACGTACACGAAGTCGTCCACGCCCGCCGCGCATCCGGACTCGCGCTCGGCGCGGGCGGCCCAGTTGACGTCGTTGTCCACCAGCACGGGACCGCCGACGTGCGGTGCGAGCACGGCGGCCGGGTCGAGGGCGCCGACGAGGAAGGGCGCGTCGGGCAGCCGTACCAGCGCGCCCGTCGCGCGGTCGACGGGGTCGGCGGCGCTGACGACGGCGAGCCGCGCGCGGCCCGGCACGGGTTCCGCGAGGCGGGAGGCCACCTCGGTCAGGGCCCGGGCCGCGCGGTGCTCGCCCGCGTTGCGTCCCAGGACGGCGGAGGCGCGCTCCACGGTGTCCCCGAGCGCGTCCACCGTCTCGGCGCTCACCCCGCTCGGCGAGATGCTCGCCACCAGCGCGGTGCCGAGGTCCGGCCCGAGCGCGTAGTACGAGCCCGAGCGCCCCCGCCCCGTCGTCCGCTCCCCGGTGTCGATCACCAGGCCCGAGGCGGCGAGCCGCTGCACGGCGTCGGAGATGGTCGGCTTGGAGATCCCGGTCCGCGACGCGATCTCCGCCCGGGTCAGTCGCCGTCCGGCCATCAGGCCGCGCAGCACGTTCTCGTCCGTGAGCGCGCGCAGCATCTCCAGGGAGGGCTTGGCGGGTGTCATGCGCACATTCTAGTAAGGACTCTTGCCCAAATGCTGCCGGATGCCTAACGTGGAATTGGTAAGGAGTCCTCACCAAAGGAGTCGGGCACATGAGCCGAACCGCCGGACCGACCACCGGCCCGCTGCCGCACTGGGAGACGGTCCCCGAGGACCTGCCCGCCGCCATTCGCGAGATCAAGGCCGCCATCAGGGCCCGGATCGAGGCTTCCGGCCGCGGCGTCGAGGAGGTCTTCGCCATCGTCGAGCGGCGGGTCGCCGCGCGGGTCGCGGAGATCGAGGCGGAGCGGGCGGCCGGGGAGCACCCCTGGCCGGTCGTCGAGTACGCCGACATCGCCGACGGCACCGTCGACGCGCGGCTCATGGACCGGATCAGGGCCCGCGGCTGCCTCGTCGTGCGCGGGCACTTCCCCCGCGAACAGGCGCTCGCCTGGGACGCCGGGATCGTCGACTACGTCGAGGGCAACCGCTTCTTCGAGAAGTACACGGGCCCCGGCGACGACTTCTTCGGCAGCGTCGGCTCCAAGCCCGAGATCTACCCCGTCTACTGGTCCCCGGCCCAGATGGAGGCACGCCAGAGCGATCGCATGGCGCGCGTGCAGTCCTTCCTCAACTCCTTCTGGCGGCACACGTCCGACGGCGTCCAGTGGTTCGACCCCGACCGCGACGCCCTCTACCCCGACCGCATCCGGCGCCGCCCGCCCGGCGCCGACTCCGCCGGACTCGGCACCCACCTGGACCCCGGCACCCTCGACCTGTGGATGACCGGCGCCTACCAGCGGGCCTTCCGCCACCTCTTCGACGGCACGGTGGAGGAGTACGACCCCTGGGACCCGGCCCACCGCACCGCCGGACCGCAGTACCCCGGCACCACCATGTGCTCGGCCTTCCGCACCTTCCAGGGATGGACCGCGCTGTCCGACATGGACCACGACCAGGGCGTCCTGCACACCGTGCCGGTGCCCGAGGCCATGGCGTACCTGATGCTGCGTCCGCTGCTGTCCGACGTGCCCGAGGACGACATGTGCTCGGTCACCGTCGACCAGGTCTTCCCCGCGAGCGAGAAGTGGCATCCGCTGCTCATGCGGGCCCTCACCGGCATCCCCGACGTGCGGGCGGGCGACTCCGTCTGGTGGCACTGCGACATGATCCACAGCGTGGCCCCCGTGCGGGACCAGAAGGGCTGGGGCAACGTCATGTACATCCCCGCCGCGCCCTGGTGCCCCCGCAACGAGGAGTACGCGTCCTCGGTGCGCGAGGCGTTCCTCACCGGCTCCAGCCCCGGCGACTTCCCCGAGGAGCACTACGAACGGGACTGGCCCGACCGCTTCCCCGCCCGGAGCCTCAACGCCACCGGCCGCCGGGGGCTGGGCCTGGGCTGATCAGCGCCCGTAACGCCGCTCGCGGGCCGCGTACGAGCGCAGCGCCCGCAGCAGGTCCAGGCGGCGGAACGCGGGCCACAGCACGTCCACGAAGTGCACCTCCGCGTACGCCGACTGCCAGAGCAGGAAGCCCGAGAGGCGCTGCTCGCCGGAGGTGCGGATCACGAAGTCCGTGTCGTGGCCGGCGGGGGAGTACAGGTTGTCGGTGATGTGCTCCAGGTCGAAGTCCGCGGCCAGGTCGCGAGGATCGCCCCCGGCGCGGATGTGCTTGTCGAAGGCGGCGCGGACCGCGTCCACGATCTCGCGGCGACCGCCGTAGCCCACCGCCACGTCGACCTTCAGCCCGCCCCGGCCGGTCGTCGTGGCGGCGGCCTCCTTCAGCACCCGCGCGCTGTCGCCGGGCAGCAGGTCCAGCGCACCGATGATCTCGATCTCCCACGGCTCCTGGGTCGCGCAGACCCGGCGCACGGTCTCCTCGATGATGTCGAGCAGCGGGCCGAGTTCGGCGGCAGGGCGGTGCAGGTTGTCGTCGGACAGCATCCACAGCGTGACGTGGCTGATCTCGGCGTCGGCGCACCAGTGCAGGAAGTCCGTGACCTTGGCGCCGCCGACGCGGTAGCCCTCACGGACGTCCGTGTGACCCGCGCCGCGCGCCCAGCGCCGGTTGCCGTCCAGCATGATCGCCACATGCCGGGGCCGGGGCAGACCCTCCAACTTGCGGTTCAGCCGCCGCAGATACACCGCTTCCAGCGCCGAGCGCAGTGCCTTCCATGCCACGCCGAGATCCCTTCCTAGACCGGGGGAGCGAGGCCGCAAACGATAGCCGCATCCGCCGGGGCCCCATCGACCGGCCGCCCCCCGCGGCCCTCGGCGGGGGGAGTTACGCTGCCGCGGTGACCGGCCGACCGACCAGCCGCCGTGGGCTGTTGCGGGCCGCCCTGCTGGGCGGACCGGCCCTCGGGCTGCCCGGCTGCGCCCCGGACGGCGGCCCGCACCGGCGGCTCCTGCTGGCCACCGGCGCGCCCGGCGGGCCGTACCACGCCTTCGGCCGCGCCCTCGCCGGACAGGCCGCGCTGACCGCCCCGCACCCTCGCATCACACCGCTCAGCACGGCCGCCAGCGTGGACAACCTCCGTCGGCTGACGGCGGGTTCGGCGGATCTGGCCATCGCCATGGCGGACGCCGCCGAGCAGGCGCTGCACGGCGGGGCCCCCTTCACGGCCCCGGCCCCGGTGACCGCGCTCGCCCGCGTCTACGTCAACTACATCCATGTGCTCGCGCGCGCCGACGGCCCGGTGCGCTCCGTAGCCGACCTCGCGGGCCGCCCCGTCGCCGCGGGCGCCACCGGCTCCGGGGCGCAGGTCCTCGCCGGACGCCTGCTGCGGGCGGCCGGACTGACGGACCGGCGGGCGGTGCGCGAACAGCGTCTCGGGCTCGCCGAGTCGGTGACCGCGCTGCGCGCGGGGACGGTGGACGCGCTGGTCTGGGCGGGCGGGGTCCCCACCCCGGCCCTGTCGGCCCTCGCCCGCCAACTGCCCCTGCGCCTGCTGTCCCTGGAGAAGGAGGCGGAGGCGCTGCGGGCGGAGTACGGGCCGGTGTACACGGCGGTCACCGTTCCCGCGGGGGTCTACGGGCTCACCCGGCCGGTCACCACCATCGGCGTCGGCAACTACCTGCTGGCCCGCGACCGGGTCCCGGAGCGGGAGGCGCGGGACGTGCTGCGGGTGGTGTTCCACCGCTGGCGCGTGCTGCTGCGGGAGGTCACCGCGGGCGCCCGGCTCGAACCCCGCTTCGCCGTCGCCACCGGTGACCTCCCGCTGCATCCGGGAGCGGTCGCCTACTACCGGTCCGTGTACGGGTGAACGGGGCACGCGGCCGCGTGCTCACGGCACCGGCAGCCACAGCTCCACGAGCAGCCCGTGCGGAGTGCCCGCCCGCACCGCCAGCCGTCCGCCGCTGAGCCGCGCGATCTCGTCCGCGATGGCCAGGCCCAGCCCGGTGCCGGGCACGTTCTGATGCTCGGGCGCCCGCACGAAACGCCGCGTGAGCAGCGGAATCCGGCTCTCGGGGACGCCCGGCCCGTCGTCCCGGACGCGTACGACGACCTCTGTGTCCCCGACGCGGCCGGCCGACACCGTCACCCGGCCCCCGGGCGGCACGAACTTCACCGCGTTGTCCAGCGCCGCGTCCAGCACCCGGCCCACCGCGTCCGGCAGCGCCCGCACCCGGAGCCCCGGCGCCACCCCGTCCCCGGTGAGCGTCAGCTCCGAGGCGTCGAACACCGGCTCCCAGGCCGCCACCCGCCGCGCCACCGCACCGGACAGGTCCTGGTCGGCCCGCTCGGCCGAACCCGACTCCACCCGCGCCAACGCCAACAGACCGTCGAGGAGTTCGGCCAGCCGCTCCGCCTCGTCGAGCGCACGGGCGTGCTCCCGTCTGCCGGGACCCGGCGCGATGTGCGGCTCCACGTTCTCCAGTTGCAGCACCAGCGTGGCCAGCGGGTTGCGCAACTGGTGCGAGGCGTCCGCGACGAAGGCCCGCTGACGCCCGATCGAGTCCGAGACCGCCTCCGCCATCGCGTTGAACTGCTCGCGCAGGCTGCGCAGTTCGGGCGGCCCGGTGGCGGAGACTGCCCGTGCCTCCAGCCGGCCCGAGGCCAGCCGCGCCACCGCGAGGTCGAGATCGCGCACCGGACGCATCAGCCAGCGGGTGATCCCCGCGGCGACCAGGCCCGCCGCCGCGAACGCCGCCAGCGCCCCGCACGCGATCAGCAGCCAGCGCACGGTCACGTCCCGCCGGGCCGCCCCGCTCGGCACGGCCATCAGCACGGCCCCGCTCACCCGCTCGTCCCGGCCCACCGGCTCGGCCAGCACCAGCCGCCCCGGACCCCACGGCCGCACCGTCGGCAGCCGCTCGGTGGACCGCCCGGTCAGCGCCCGGCCCCGCGCCTCGCGCGCCGCGTCCGACGGCACCGGTGACCCCGCCCGCGCCACCGTCCGGCCCGCCGTGTCCGACACCGTCACCGAGGCGTCGTACAGCCCGGCGTACCGGCGGATCTCGGCGGACAGCTCCTCGCGGTCGGCGGCGGAGCGGACCCGGTCCGCCAGGTCGGCGAACCGCACGGCGTCCGCCCGCCGCTGGAGCAGCAGGTGCTCGGTGCGCCCCGAGGCGTAGGACTCGGCCAGCGGGACGGACAGCAGCAGCGCCGCCGCTCCCATCAGCACCAGCAGCACGGCCAGCAGCCTGCGCCTCATCGCACCTCCGGCTCCCGCGCGGGGGAGCCCAGTTGGTAGCCGAACCCCCGCACCGTGCGGACCAGTCCGGCCCGGCCGGTCTTGGCGCGGATGCCGGCCACGTGCACGTCCAGCGAGCGGGACGCGGCGAGGAAGGCGTCGCCCCAGATCCGGTCGAGGATCTCCTCGCGGGAGTGCACCTCCTCCGGGCGGGCGGCCAGCATCGCCAGCACGTCGAACTCCCGCCGGGTCAGCCGTACTTCCGTCCCCGCGACGGTGACCGTACGCCCCGCGAGGTCCACCTCGACGTCCCCGGCGCGCACCGGGCCGGGACCGGCGTCCGGACGCGTCGCAGGGGTGCCGGTGCGGCGGCGCACGGTGTCGATGCGGGCCATCAGCTCGTTCATGCGGAACGGCTTGACCACGTAGTCGTCCGCGCCCGCCCGCAGCGCCTGCACGATGTCGCGCTCCTCGCAGCGGGCCGTCACCACGATCAGCGGCGCGCCGCACACCGTGCGCAGCCGCCGCAGCAGCTCCAGACCGTCCAGATCGGGCAGCCCGAGGTCCAGCAGCACGAACTCCGCCTCCCGCACGTGCCGCAGCGCGTCCAGCGCGCGGGCGGCCCGGCGCACGGTGTGGCCGCGCTGGGCCAGGGCCGTGGAGAGCGCCTGGGCCATCCGGTCGTCGTCCTCGACGAGCAGCGCGTGCATGGGAAGTCCTCGTGCCGTGTTGACCTGGGCGGCAGCTTACGCAGCCGCACGGGCCGGAGTCACGGCCGGGTCAGCCGGCGGCCTTCGCGGGGGTGAGCCCGGACGCGGTGTCCGCCTCCGCCTCGGCCCGGCTGAGCGCGGCGTGCCGGGTGTCCGGCATCAGGACGTAGGTGACGAGCGAGACCAGCGCGCACCCGGAGACGTACCAGAAGAACATCTTCTCGTGCCCTGCGTCCTTGAACCACAGCGCCACGTACTCCGCCGTCCCGCCGAACAGGGCGTTGGCCAGCGCGTACGGCAGGGCCACACCGAGCGCGCGGACCCGGGTCGGGAACAGCTCGGCCTTCACGGCCGCGTTGATCGAGGTGTAGCCGGTGACGATCACCAGCGCCAGCAGGGAGAGCCCCAGCGCCGACCAGTACGAGTTGGCCGAGCCCAGCGCCGTCATGATCGGGTACGTGCCCACCGTGCACCCCACCGCGAAGGTGATCAGCAGCGGCCTGCGGCCGATCCGGTCCGAGAGCATCCCGGCCAGCGGCTGGATCGCCGCGAACACCGCGAGCGCGGTGAAACTCACCAGCGTGGCCGTCGACTTGGCCATGCCCGCGCTGCCGATCAGGTACTTGGTGAGGTAGGTGGTGTACGTGTAGTAGGCCACCGTGCCGCCCAGGGTGAGCGCCATCACCAGACCGGCCTCGCGGCGGTGCTCCCACAGCGCCTTCAGCGAGCCGCGCGCGGTGTCGGTGCCGCCGCCCGTCTCCTCGGTGAACGCCTCGGTCTCCGTCAGCCGCCGCCGCAGCCAGAACACCACCAGCGCGAACACCGCGCCCAGCACGAACGGCACCCGCCAGCCCCAGCTCTGCAGCTGCTCGGTGGTCAGGGTGTGCTGCATCGTGATCAGGATCGCCAGACCGAGCAACTGCCCGCAGGTCATGGACACGTACTGGAAGGACGAGCCGAGCCCGCGCCGGTTCCGGGCGGACGCCTCCGTCAGGTAGGTCGCGCTGGCCGCGTACTCCCCGCCGATGCTCAGCCCCTGCAGCAGCCGGGCCAGCAGCAGCACCAGCGCGCCGAAGTAGCCCGCCTGGCCGTAGGTCGGCGCGACGGCGATCAGCAGGGCCGCCACCGACATCATCGTGACGGTCAGGGTCAGCGCGCTCTTGCGGCCGTGCCGGTCCGCCGCCCGCCCCAGCACCCAGCCGCCGACCGGCCGCATCAGGAAGCCGACCGCGAAGATGCCGGCCGTGTTCAGCAGCTTGGTCGTCGGGTTGTCGCCGGGGAAGAAGGAGTCCGCGAAGTAGATGGCGAAACTGGCGTAGACGAACCAGTCGTACCACTCCACGAGATTGCCGAGCGAACCGCCGATCAGGGCGAAACGGCGGGACGCGGGTGTCACCGTGGGCGGGGCGGCGGACGCGGACATGGCGGCTCCAGACGAGGGGGGAGAGGGGCCCGTCGGCGCGTCTCGCGCCGGACCCGGGTGCCGCCCGAGCATGCGCCGCCCACCCGCCCCGGACAAGGGACGACGCGCAGATCTAACACGCCGCTAAGGAAGCGGGGCCGCCAGCCGCAGATACAGCCGGGTGCCGCCCGGACGGAAACCGACCCGCTCGTACACCCGCCGGGAGCCGTCGCCCCCGTACTCCAGCCACACCGACTCCGCGCCGCGGCCGAACATCGCCCCGGCCAGCGCCGAGGTGACGGCGGCCGCCACACCCCGGCCCCGGTACGCGGGACGCGTGCCCACCCCGGCCAGCTCGGCCGTGCCCTGGGCGGGCGCCGAGCAACTGGCCGCACCGGCACACCGGCCGTCCGCCGCGCGCACGAACCGGACCGCCCCGCCGCGCTCCTGCGTACGCCGCAGCCGCGCCGCGCCCTCGGCGGACGCAGGGAACTCCCCGTCGAACGCCTCGGAGAGAGCCGCGTCGATCTCCGTGAACTCCGCGTCCGTGCGAGGGACCTCGGCCTGGGGCAGGCCCGCGGGGAGGGTCAGCGTGGCCGGGGTGCAGACCAGGTACTCGTGCACCGCCTCGGTGGTGAAGCCCGCCCGGCGCAGCGCCGGTTCCGCCCGCGGTGCCGCGTCCGGGGCGAACTCCAGCCGGGGGAGCAGCCCGCGCTCGCGGAACGCGGCGACGAGGGCCGCCACGTCGGCGTCCGTCGGGGCGATGCCGGGCAGCGGGGTCGCGTAGTTGACGTAGGGGCTGGTCGTCGTGGGGTCGAAGCCCGCCACGAAGCCGCCGACCCGGACCGGTTCCGGGCGGCGCAGCAGGTTGGCGGCGGTGAAGTTCTGCACATCGATGGGCACGGCACCGCACGGTGCCACACCCCGGCGCCCCGGCCAACCGGAAAAGGTCCCTGGTGCCGGGGGCGACGTGGATGTATCGTCCAGAACTGGAAAGCCTGTCCAGAGTCGACGGAGGCGGTGCCGGTGGGGTCCGAGGACGAGCATCTGCTGGCCGAGGCCGAGAAGGTCGCCGTCGCGCTGGGGCGGATGTTCCCGGGCCTGTGCGAGGTCGTCCTGCACGACCTGCGGGACCCGGACCACGCGGTCCGGGTCGTCGAGAACGGCCTCTCCGGCCGCGCCCCCGGTGATCCCGCGACCGAACTGGGCCTGGCCCGCATCGCGGACCCCCGCTACCCGGACGTCGTGCAGAACTATCCCAACCGCTTCCCCGACGGGCGGCCCGCCAAGAGCACCTCCATCGGCATCCGGAACAGCGAGGGCGAGTACATCGCGGCGCTCTGCCTCAACCTGGACGTGTCCGTGCTGTCGCCCCTCGCGCTCACCCTGGCCAACCTGGTCGCCACCGGCACCGAACACGGCGCCGAACCGCCTGAGACGCTGCGGGACCGGCACGCGCGCGAGCTGCGCCGGACCGTGGAGGAGCTGGCCTCGCGGCGCGGGGGCACCCCGAGATCGCTGGGCCGGGACGCCCGGCGCGAGCTGGTGCGGCAACTGCACGCCGACGGCTGGTTCGACTCTCGGGACGCCGCCCAGACCATCGCCGGCCTGCTCGGGGTGTCCCGGGCGACCGTCTACAACTACACCAAGCAATAGCCCACACCACTCCCTGGGGGACCCGCCATGCCCGCAGAACCGCAGCTGACCCTCGACGACGTCCGTGAGGCCGCCGCCCGCCTGAAGGGCGTCGCGCACCGCACGCCCGTCCTCACCTCGCGCACCCTCGACGCCCGTGTCGGGGCCTCGGTGTACATCAAGTGCGAGAACTTCCAGCGGGTCGGCGCGTTCAAGTTCCGGGGCGCCTACAACGCCGCCGCGCAGCTGCCGCCGGACCAGCTCGCCAAGGGCATCGCCGCCTTCTCCTCCGGCAACCACGCCCAGGCCGTCGCGCTGGCCGCCCGCGAGCTGGGCACCACCGCCGTCATCCTGATGCCCGAGGACGCGCCCCGCTCCAAGATGGAGGCCACCCTCGGCTACGGCGCCGAGGTCGTCACCTACGACCGCTACACCCAGGAGCGTGCGGAGCTGGGCGAGGGGCTGGCCAGGGACCGGGGGCTGGCGCTGATCCCGCCCTACGACCACCTCGACGTCATCGCCGGCCAGGGCACGGCCGCGCTGGAACTCTTCGAGGACACCGGTGAGCTGGACGCGCTGGTGGTCCCGGTGGGCGGCGGCGGGCTCATCGCGGGCAGCTCCGTCGTGGCCAAGTCGCTGCATCCGGCCGTGCGCATGATCGGCGTGGAGCCGGAGGCGGGCGACGACACCAAGCGCTCGCTGGAGTCCGGGGCGCGCGTCACCATCCCGGTGCCGCGCTCCATCGCCGACGGGCAGGTGCTGCCGAGCCCCGGCGAGATCACGTTCGGGATCAACCAGCGGCTGGTCGACGCCATCACCCTCGTCAGCGACGAGGAGATCGTCGACGCGATGCGGTTCGCCTTCGAGCGCCTGAAGATCGTCCTCGAACCGAGCGGTGCCACCCCGCTCGCGGCCCTGCTGTCCGGGCGCGTGGAGGACCTTCCGCCCCGGGTCGGCGTCATCGCCTCGGGCGGGAACATCGATGCCCGTCGCTTCTCGGAGCTCACCGGAGGCTGAGCGCGGGCATCCGCCGCCGTGCCCCCGGGGAACGGGGGCACGGCGATGGCGTACGGATCAGACGGTGCCGCTCGCGGAGACCGAGACCTTGGCCTTGGGCGCGCCGCTGCCGCTGCCGAGGGACTCGACGCGGTCCACGATGTCCTGGCCCTCGACGACCTCGCCGAAGACGACGTGCTTGCCGTCCAGCCAGTCGGTGACGACCGTGGTCACGAAGAACTGCGAGCCGTTGGTGTTCGGGCCCGCGTTCGCCATGCTCAGCAGGTACGGACGGTCGTGCTTGAGGGTGAAGTTCTCGTCGGCGAACTTCTCACCGTAGATGCTCTTGCCGCCGGTGCCGTTGCCGCGCGTGAAGTCGCCGCCCTGGAGCATGAACTGCGGGATGACGCGGTGGAACGGGGAACCGGCGTAGCCGAAGCCGTGCTCGCCGGTGGCCAGCTCGCGGAAGTTCTTCGCGGTCTTGGGTACGACGTCGTCGAAGAGGCGGAACACGATGCGGCCCGCCGGCTCGTCGTTGATGGTGATGTCGAAATACACGTTGTCGCTCATGTAGATCAACCTACCGCCGGTCGGCCCCGGACGTTCGCCCGAGTGGGGGACGCCGGGCCCCCGCGGCCGGGACCGCCCGCCCGCACCGGGCGCTGTATGTGCGTACGCGAATGCGAGAAGCGTGCCAGGAAGCCCTCAAGTGGCCCTCTTTCGATTGCTGATGACCGGCATCGGATCGCAGGCGTACGCGCGAGCAAATATGCTCCCCCGCTACCAGCTCACCGGCAGTGTTCTCGGACCGCGAATCAGGCCGTCCCGCTGGAAGTCGATGTCCTCGGCCGGTACGGCGAGCCGCAGCTCCGGGAACTCGTCCATCACCGCCTCCACGAGCACCTCGGCCTCCATCCGGGCCATCAGCGCGGCCAGGCAGAAGTGCGGACCGTGCCCGAAGGCCACGTGCCCCGGTCCGGAGCGGTCGAAGTCCAGCAGGTCGGGGGCCGGGAAGGCCGCGGGATCGCGGTTGGCCGCGACATAGGCGTTGTAGACCACGTCACCCTTGCGGATCAGGTGGCCGCCGACCTCCACGTCCTCGGTGGCGATCCGGGGGATGCCGACGCCGTTGCGGTGCGGGACGTAGCGGAACAGCTCCTCCACCGCCTTCGGCAGCAGCTCCCGCTCACGGCGCAGCCGGGCGAACTGGTCCGGATGGGTGAGCAGCGCGTACATCATGGAGCCGCTGTTGTTGCGCACCGCGTGCCCGCCGCTGACGTACACGGCCATGGCGAGCGAGATCGCCTCGTCGTCGCTGATCTCGCCGCTCGCGGCGGCTTCGGCCAGCACTCCGGCGAGGTCGTCGCGGGGCTCGGTGCGGCGGCGCTCCAGCAGCGCGACCACCCGGTCGCGGGTGTCCTGGCGGGCCGCCTGGTTGCGCTCCTTCGCGTCCGCCTTGGTCAGCAGCGCCTCGGAGTTCCCGGCCCAGTTGTGCCAGTCGTCCTCGTCGGCGCCCAGGAAGGCGCAGACCACCGCGATGGGGAACGGCGTGTACAGGTGCTCCATCAGGTCCCCGGGCGCGCCCGCCCGCCGCATGTCCCGCAGCATCCGGCGGGCCGTGCGCTCCGCCAGGGGCCGCAGCCGCGCCATGCTCTTCGCGGTGAACGCCCGCGCGACGACCCTGCGCAGCACCGTGTGCCGGGGCGCGTCGATGTACTGCAGGCCCGCCGTCTGCGAGGCCACCGTCTGCGGCGCCATGGTGGTCACCGCGCGGCCCACCAGCTCCTGGCGGGAGAAACGCGGGTCGGAGGTGACGAAACGGACGTCCTCGTACCGCGTGACGAGCCACGCGTGCCCCTCGCCGTAGGGCAGGCGGATGCGGGTGACCGGCTCGTCGCGCAGGAGCGAGTCGAGGAACGGGTCGGGGTCCAGCGCGGGCAGGTCCTCCACCAGCCAGGGCCGCACCGGCGGCGGGGGAGGCGAGGACGGCGGCACGGGCTCGATGGACGCGGAGTCGAAGGTCATGGCGGGTCCCTTCTCCAGTTGGTCCGTAGCCTTCCGCAGCCGCACGCGTCCCGCATGCCGGGTTCCGCCACATCGGCGGTCCCCCTGGACGAGCGCTGTCGCTCGTCCAGGGGGACCGAAGGGGGCCGAGAGGTCACCAGAGAGAGGTCACCAGTAGTGCCGTCGGCCGGCGACCGCGTGCCCGGTGGCGCCCAGGACCCAGAGGATGGCGCCGACCACCGCGAGGATGATGCCTATCGTCCACAGGATCGAGATCCCGGTGAGGAAGCCGATGATGAGCAGAATGACACCGATGGCGAGCATGGTGTGCCTCCAGCCGTAGGAGAAGTACCTGCTCTGCTAGTGCCCCGAAGCCGGGCACATTCTCACTTCCGGCGGCGAATCCTGGACAGGCTTTCGATCTCGCCCGGCCGCCGTGGCGTCTGCGCTGCTCAGGCGGGTGGCGGGGCCTCGGCGGGAACCGTGGGCAGGGCCAGATGGCCCAGATCGCCGGGCGGCGCCGAGCGCACCGGCCACAGCGGGGCGGCCTGTCCGTCCGCGACGGCCGCGGGAGCGTCGGTGAGCTTCATCCGCTCGCGCAGCCGCCCGTAGAAGTCCATCGGGCCCAGCCGTACCGCCCGCAGCCGCCGGGGCGAGGCGTACACGCCGATCCAGTCGCCGGGGTTCAGCACGCCCCGGACCTGGCCGTCGATGCTGACGGCGGCCTGCCCGGAGCGCTCCAGCACCCGGAACGCGATCGGCTCGTCCGGCGCGGCCAGCACCGAGCGGTTGAACGTCATGTGCGGGGCGACCGGGGTGAACAGCAGCCCCTCGGTCCGGGGCGATACCACCGGTCCGCCGGCGGCGAAGCTGTACGCGGTCGACCCGGTCGGCGTGGCCACCAGCAGTGCGTCCGCGGAGTACGAGGCGAGCAGCTGCCCGGCGATGTACACGCCCACCGACACCTGCCGGTCCCTGGCCAGCTTCTCCACGACCACGTCGTTGAGCGCGGTGACGTTCAGCGCGACGCCCCAGTCGTCCCCGATCTCGCAGTCCGGGCGCACCCGGGGCGGGGGCAGCATCGGGCCGCGCCCGTAGCGCACCAGGTCGGCCATGCGCTCGGGCACGCCCAGCGGGCAGGAGGCCCGCAGGGTGAGCAGCATCCGGCTCTCGACCTCGAACCGGCCCTCGTACACCGCGTCCAGCGCGTCTCGTACGGCCGGGGCGGGGACTTCGGTGAGGAAGCCGACGCGCCCGAGGTCGACCCCGAGCACCAGGGCGTCGTTCTCCGCCGCGAGCCGGGCGCCGCGCAGGAAGGTGCCGTCGCCGCCCAGGGTGACGATGAGGTCCGGATCGCCCGCGCTGTCGACCTCCTCGCGGGCGCTGTGCCGCGCGCCCTCCTGCCAGACGTCGATGTCGGCGCAGCCCACATCGTGCTCGGCGCACCACTGGCGCACCGCGTCCGCCGCTTCGAGCGCGGCCGGACGCCCGGCGTGCACGACCAAGCCGATACGGCCCACCGTCATCCCGACACCCGCCTCCCAGCCGATCCGCACGAGGGGTCAATCCTCGCGGTACGGCTCGCGAGTGTCCGGCACGCCACGCCGCGCGGGCGGGGTGCTACCGAGCGGTGCCGAAGTCCTGGGTCCAGTAGCTGCCGGGCTGCGCGAGACCCACGCCGATCTCCTTGAAGGAGCAGTTCAGGATGTTCTCCCGGTGGCCGGAGCTGTTCATCCAGCCCGCCATGACCTGCTCGGGCGTGGAGTAGCCGTAGGCCACGTTCTCGCCGTACGCGCTCCACTGGTAGCCGGCGGCGGTGATGCGGGAGCCCGGGTCCGAGCCGTCGGAGCCGGTGTGCGACATGGTGTTGTGCGCGGCCATGTCGGCGCTGTGGTCCTGCGCGGCCTTGGACAGGGTGGAGTTGAGCTTCACCGGGGAGCAACCGACCTTGGCACGCTCGGCGTTCACCAGTTCCACGATCCGCGCGACCTCGCCGGAGGCGGTCGCGGCGGGCTGCGGGGTGCTCGGCGCGGCGGTGGTGGCGGGCTGCGCGGGACGGGGCCGGTCGGAGACCAGCCGTACGCCCGGCGCCGAAGCGGGCTTCGCGGCGGCCGGCTTGGGGGCGGCGGGCGCGGCGGTGGTCTTCGGGGCCGACGCCCGGGCGGTGTGCTGCCGGGCGGGCGCCGGGGCGGACCGGTGCTCGGTGCGGGTGTGAACGCTGGGGGAAGCGGAGGACGTCGTGGTGGCGGGCGACTTGGCTGCCGCGGGGCGGTGGCCGTTCCCGGCGTCCCGCTTCGCGACGGGCTGCGACGTGTCGACGGGGCTCTGCTCCGCCTGCCAGGCGGTGGCCTCGGCGGGCCGGCCGTCGTCGTCCCGCCAGTTCACGCAGGCCACGGCGGCGGTCGGTACGCCCACCGCGGCGACGGCGACGGCGGCTATCAGTGCTCTCCGGTACTGCTGGTTCTTGCGGTGCTTTCCCATGCGTGAAACCTCATTCGGTAGACGCCGGGCGCCGCCGCGCGGCTTCCTCTGCGTGGAACCCGCCTCCCGAACGGCCAGGACGCCCTGCGAGACGTCATTCTTAGGACGGCCACACAAGGCACGCAAAAGGACAGTCGTACTAATGAGCTTCGTAGGCCGGTGGGCCCCTTGCCAAGGTCACGAGGGCGTGCCGACCCGGCTCCGGCGGCCCCGGAGGTCGGCTGCCGCGCCGTCAGAACCCCTCATGATTTGCGAAAGCGAGTGCCGGGCGCGGCCGGGCGGACCGGGCCGGGGGACAGCATGATCCATATCCATGCCAAGACGGACAAAGCTCGCTTGTCGCCGCGAGCGGCACCTACTAAGCGACCCAGGAAGGTCATCAGTGCCTGTGACTGATGTCACGCGACCGTGCCGCCTCCGGACGGGCCGGAGGCGGCACGGGGTGATGACGGCGCCCCCTGGGGGCTCCCGCCCGGGGCGGAGGCGCCGCCCGGCTCACACCTCGCGCCAGCGGGCGTTGCACCAGGAGAAGAGGCCGAACGCGGCCAGGCCGAGCGCGATCAGCGCCAGCAGCCAGGGCCCGGCGGGCAGATCGCGGAAGGACCGCAGGGTGTCGTCCATGCCCTTTGCCTTGCCCGGCTCGTGCCGCACCGCCGCGACCAGCGCGAACGCCCCGGCCACGCCGAAGATCAGGCCGCGGGCGACGCCGCCGACGACCCCGAGCACGTCGGTCGCCCGCCGCGCGGCGCGGGACATCTCGCCCGTGCGCAGGTGCTTGCGGAACTTCTTCGTCGCGGCCCGGAAAACCATCCACGCGCCCGCGCCGATCACGGCGATCCCGGCGGCGCCGACGATCCACTGGCCGCCGGGCCACTTCAGCGCCATCGCCGTCACGTCGTCGCTCTGCCGGTCCGAGGAACCGCCGCCGCTGCCCTTGTGCCCGGCCGCGTAGGACAGCACGGAGTAGGAGACGAAGGCGTAGAACACGGCGCGCGCCGCGGCCAGCGCCCGCTTGGACGCCTTCCCCCCGTCCTGCCCGGCGCCGCCGAACACCGCCTCCGACAGCCGCCACAGCGCCATGCCCGCCAGCGCGATGCCGACGATCCACAGCATCACCGCGCCGAACGGCTTCTCCGCCAGCTCGGCCAGCGCCCCGCCGCGGTCGGCCTGCTTGCCGCCGCCGTCACCGCCCAGGGCTATCTGCAGGGCTATGACCCCGACCAGGAGGTAGATCAGTCCGCGGGCGACGAAGCCCGCCCTCGCCGCCGCTGTCATGGCCGTGCTGTCGGCCGCTCGCCGGGCCTGCCCCCGGCCCTGTCGTGCCAGAACATGTGAGTCCATGACAAGCCGATGCCCCGGCGTGTCCGCGTCACGCCCGACCGGCCCCCGCGTGCCAAGGTGAGGTGTGACCGACTCCGACGCCGGCTCCTCCCGGCGGCATCCCCGGCCCGGCTACAAGGCGGCGGCCGGCGTCTTCGCCGTGGGCATGATGGGCACCACGCTCCCCACCCCGCTGTACGGGCTCTACCGGGAGCGGATCGGGTTCTCCGAACTGATCGTCACCGTGGTGTTCGCGGTCTACGCGGTCGGCGTCATCGTCGCCCTGCTCCTCGCCGGGGGCGCCTCCGACGTGCTGGGACGGCGCCCCGTGCTGATCGGCGCGCTGGCCCTGTCCGCGCTCAGCGCCGTGTGCTTCCTGCTGGAGGGCGGGCTGCCGCTGCTGTACCTCGGCCGGGTGCTGTCGGGGTTCTCGGCGGGCCTGTTCAGCGGCACCGGCACGGCCGCCGTCCTCGATCTCGCGCCGCCCGCGCGCCGGGGCCGGGCCGCGCTCGCCGCCACCGCCGCCAACATGGGCGGCCTCGGGCTCGGGCCGCTCGTCTCCGGACTCCTCGCCGAGTACGCGCCCCTGCCGCTCGTCCTGCCCTTCCTCGTCCACCTCGCCCTGCTGGCCGTGGCACTCATCGTCACCCTGCTGCTCGGCGAGACCGTCCACCACGACGGCCCCCGGCCGCCGCTCAGGCCGCAGGGGATGCGGGTGCCGCCCGAGGTGCGCGGGGTGTTCGGGCCGTGCGCGCTGGCCGCCTTCGCCGGGTTCTCCCTGCTGGGCCTGTTCACGGCGGTCGCGCCCGCCTTCCTCACCGAGACCCTCGGCGAGCACAACCTCGCGGTGACCGGCGCCGTGGTGTTCAGCGTGTTCTGCGCCTCCACCGGCGGTCAGCTCCTCATGGGGCGGATCGGCGCCCGTGCCGCGCTGCCGTGGGGCTGTGCGGTGCTCGCCGCCGGGCTCGTCCTGGTCGGGACCTCGCTGCTGGTGGAGTCCCTGCCGCTGTTGCTGGTCGGCGGGATCACCGGCGGCGCCGGACAGGGCATGGCCTTCCGCGCGGGGCTCACCGCGGTCGGCGGGGCGGCGCCCGAACGGCACCGGGGCGCCACCATCTCGGCCTTCTTCGTCGTGGCCTACCTCGGCATCTCGCTGCCGGTCGTCGGGGTGGGCGCGCTGACGGTGGGGCTCGGGGTGCGCGGGGCCGGGATGGTCTTCACCGTCTGCGCGATCGCGCTGGTCCTGGCGGTGGGCACCCGGGTACGGCTGCGCCCGCCGCGCGCACTGTGAACCGCGCCGGTCAGACGGTGACCTCCGGATACGTCTCGACGTAGCTCTCCTCGCCCGCGCCGTAGTAGGTGCAGGTCCGCGCGGCCAGGTCGACGTCGTACCGGACCACACCGGCGTGCCAGCAGCCCCGGACGAACTCCGGGAAGGCGGTCTCGCCCGCCTGGTCGGCGCGGAGTGCGGTGATCAGGGCGGCACGGTCGAAGGACGGTACGCCGCTCGTGCCGGTGAACAGGGGCTCGCCCTGGACGGCCACCGGGCCCGCCGCGGTGAGGTACAGCATCGCGTTCGACGGCACGGTCATCGCGCAGCGGGTCACCCCGGCCCGGCGCAGGGTCTCGGCGAGGTAGGGGAACCCGCCGGTCCTCGGGCGGATCTCGGCGGCACGGGCCAGGGCCGCTTCGAGGGTCCGGACGGCGGGAGTGGTGGTGGGGGTCGCGGTCGGCATGGGGAACCTCCTGAAGTCTCGACGGCAGTGGATGACAACACGTTGGCATTTTGGGTATGTATTGTCAATCGAGCTGTGGCAGGCTGTTGCCACATCGACAGGGCGTTGTCATGCGGGAGGCGTGAATGCGGGACGAGGCAGCACTGCTGGTCGCCGAGGTGTACGAGGCCGCGGGCGCGCTGCGCCGGCTGGGGGAGCGGACCGCCGGTACGGAGGGGCTCACCCAGGCGCGCTGGCAGGTGATGAGCGCGGTGTCCGAGGACCCGCTGACCGTGCCCCAGGTCGCACGGCGGCTCGGGGTGACCCGGCAGAACGTGCAGCGGGTGGCCAACGACCTCGTCCAGCTCGGTCTGGCCGTCTTCACCGCGAACCCGGACCACCGGGGCAGCCCCCGGCTGGGGCTCACCGGCAGCGGCGCGGGGGCGCTCGGCCGCCTGACCGAACGCGCCGAGGTCACGCACCGGGAGCTCTTCGGCGAGATCCCCGAGGACGAGATCCGGGCGACCCGGACCTCCCTGCGCCGGCTGCTCGACGCGCTCGACCGCCACCAGGACGGCTGACCGGTTCAGTCCGCGAGGCGCACCGTCGTGGTGACCCTGACCTGGCACGGAGTGCGCGGGGTCGAGCCGAAGCCGAAGCGCACCGGCGGGTCGACCGGCGCGAGCGGGCCGAGGTCCCGTCCCTCGAAGGCGGCCGTCGCCGCCGTGAGCCGGCGCAGGTCACGGGCGCCGTACCACTCGTACCGGCCGCCCCCGGCGGAGCCCCGCGTGCGCACGCCCAGCAGCAGCCGGGCGACCGGGTCGGTCAGGGCGGCGAAGCTCGGCCGGGAGGTGACGGGAGCCGCCAGCCGGAGCAGGGTGCCCAGCGCGCCCCGGCGCCCCACCGTGAAGCACAGGTCGAGCAGCGGTCCGGACGTCACCGTCCAGCGGTCCCCGGCGACCCGCACCCCCACCGGCACCACCCGCACCTCGTCGAAGGAGTACGTCCCCGCGACGAAGTCGGCGACCTGCCGGGTGGGCGCCAGGAGGGTGCGGTGGCCGTCGCCGCGTTCGACCATCACGTCGCTGAAGGGGCCGAAGGGGGTGCGGGGCCAGTGGCCCAGCACCAGGCGGGTGCCGGAGGCGGTGCCGACGCCGGTGATCCAGCCGTCGAAGCGGAGATCGGCGCGGCCGCGCGCGGGCGGGCGGGTCGCGTGGGGGCCAGGGGGCGTCACGTGCGACGGATGCCCCTGCCGCGCCGCACGGAAACAGGTCAGGCGTCCGATGGGGTGGCCCGCTGAAGCATCTCGGCGGCGACGGCCAGCGCCTCGGCCCGGTCCTCGGGGACGAGCCCGATACGGGTGCGCCGGTCCAGCAGGTCGGACGGGTCCAGGGCGCCCTCGTGCCGGGCGGCCCACAGGAGCTCGGCGCCGGTGATCTCCCGGCCGGGCAGCACCGGCCGGGCGAGAGACGGGTCGCTCTCGGCCAGGGCCAGCACGGCCGGGGCCTCGGTGCCGTAGCGGCGGACCAGGCGGGCGGGCGCGGGCAGGGCGCGCAGGCGCTCCGGGGCGGCGGCGCCGACCAGGGGGAGCGCGGCGGTCGGGGAGGGGACCTGGGGCAGGCCGCGCGCGGCCACGGCCGCGTCGACGGCGTCCTGGGCCATCCGCCGGTACGTGGTCAGCTTGCCGCCGACCACGGTGACCACCCCGTCCGCCGAGGTCAGCACCGCGTGCCGGCGCGAGATGTCCGAGGTGCGCACCGAGGCGCTGTCCGGGCCGCCGGGCGCCGAGGTGTCCAGCAGCGGGCGCAGTCCGGCGAACGCGCCGTCCACCTCGTCCCGGCGCACCGGGGAGTCCAGCACGGACCCCAGCACGTCCAGCAGGAAGCCGATGTCCGTCTCCGGCGCCTCGGGCACGTCCGGGATCTCGCCCTCGACCGGCTCGTCGGTGAGACCGACATAGGTGCGGCCGTCGCCCTGGGGCAGCACCAGCACGAAGCGGTTGGTCTCGCCGGGCACGGGGATGTGCAGGCCGGCCGGGAGGGCGCCGAGCCGCTCCGAACGCAGGACGAGATGGGTGCCCCGCGACGGGCGTACCCGGAAGCCCTCGACCAGGCCCCCCGCCCACACGCCGGTGGCGTTGACGACGGCGCGCGCCCGTATCTCCCCTTCCTCGCCCGTGAGTTCGTCCCGGAACCGGGCGCCCGCGGGGCCGAGTTCCAGTGCCCGTACGCGGGTGAGGACCCGGGCGCCGTGCGCGGCGGCGGTGCGGGCCAGGGCGGTGACCAGACGGGCGTCGTCGGTCACCCGGCCGTCCCAGGACAGCAGCCCGCCGCGCAGGCCGGCCGTGCGCACCGAGGGTGCCAGGTGCCGGGCCTCGGCCGACGTCAGCCGGCGCGGCACCGGCAGCACCTGCCGGGGGGTGCGGGCGGCCATCCGCAGCATGTCCCCGGCCCGGAACCCCGCCCACGCCAGCGACGCCTGGGCCCGCGACACCATCGGGGTCAGCGGCAGCACGAAGGGCTGCGCGGAGACCAGGTGCGGGGCCGTGCGCGTCATCAGCACGCCCCGCTCGACCGCGCTCTCGTGCGCCACGTCGAACTGGCCGGCCGCCAGATAGCGCAGCCCCCCGTGGATCAGCTTGGAGCTCCAGCGGGAGGTGCCGAAGGCCAGGTCGTGGGCGTCGACGGCGACGACGTCGAGACCGCGTGCCGCCGCGTCCAGGGCGACGCCCGCCCCGGTCGCGCCGAGGCCCACCACCAGCAGGTCGGCCGTGGCGCCGCCGGCCGCCGAGGCCAGTTCGCGGGTGCGGCGGGCGGCCTCGAGCGAGGAGCCCGGCGCCGCGGAGCGGTCGGCGTGGTCGCGGATGCTCATGGGGTGAGGGTCCTTTCCAGGAGGGTGCGCAGCTCGCCCAGGAAGGCGGCGGCGTCCAGCTCGGGGTCGTCCTCGTCGGTCATGGTGCGCAGCGACAGCGCGAAGGACTGCACCGTCAGCAGCGTGGTACGGGCCTGGCGTCCGGGGTGCGTCACGCGTACCGAGCCGTCCGCGTGGCCCTCGCGCAGTGCCTCGGCCAGCAGTGCCAGCAGGGCCTCCTGGGTGGCGCCGCGCCGGTCGAGCACATAGGGGAGGAGCAGCTCGGGGTCGACGTCCAGGATCTTGTGGAACAGCGGGTGGTCCCGGAACTCGGCGACGCCCGTGACCAGTCCCGTCACGATCCGGGCGCGCGTGTGCGGCCCGTCCGCCGCGGCGGGCATCGAGCGCGTGGCGACCGCCAGCCACTCGCGGGTCATCAAGTCGCCGACCAGGGAACGCAGATCGGGCCAGCGCCGGTACAGCGTCATCCGGGAGACCCCGGCACGGCGGGCCACGTCGGCGAGGGTGGTGCGGCGGACACCTACGGCCAGGACGCAGTCGCGCACCGCGTCGAGCACGGTGTCGGCGTCCGAACGGTTGTGACGAATGGACGTCATGTGTAACAGTGTAACGCCCCGGCGGCCGGGGGGAGATGGCGCCGCACACACCGAACCGACCTGGTGAGGACGACCGTTCGATGGACATGCTGTGGAACGGCTGGGGCGACCCGGCGAAGGCGGCCCCCCTGCCCGAAGCGGTGGCCGGGCTCCTGCACGACCTGCTCGGCGTCCGCCCGAGCGCCTCGACTCCCGTCGCCCTGAACGACATCGAGCTGCCCGGACCGGTGCTCGCCCCCGCGGTGCTGAAGGACCTCGCCGACGCCGTGGGCTCGGCGGACCACGTCCGCACCGACACCGAGAGCCGCGTCCGCCACACCCGCGGCAAATCCACCCCCGACCTGCTGCGCATCCGCGCGGGCGACGTCACGGACGTGCCGCGGGCCGTGGTCCTGCCCGCCTCCCACGAGGAGGTGCTCGCCGTCCTGCGGGCCTGCGCCGCCCATCGGGTGGCCGTCGTGCCCTACGGGGGCGGCACCAGCGTCGTCGGCGGACTCGCCCCCGAGCACGGGGAGTTCGTCGCGCTCGACCTGCGCCGGATGGACGCCCTCCTCGACCTCGACCCGGTCTCGCGCACCGCCGTCCTCCAGCCCGGCCTGCGCGGCCCGCGGGCCGAAGCCCTGCTCGCCGCACAGGGGTTCACGCTCGGCCACTTCCCGCAGTCCTTCGAGTGGGCCACCGTCGGAGGCTTCGCCGCCGCCCGCTCCAGCGGCCAGGCGTCCGCCGGGTACGGCCGCTTCGACGAGATGGTCCTCGGCCTCACCCTCGCCACCCCCGAGGGCACCATCGAGACCGGCCGGGCCCCGCGCTCCGCCGCCGGGCCCGACCTGCGCCAGCTCCTCCTCGGCTCCGAGGGCGCCCTCGGCGTCATCACCTCCGTCACCGTCCGCGTACGGCCCCAGCCGGAGCAACGCCTCTACGAGGGCTGGCGGTTCGACTCCTTCGCCGAGGGCGGCGCCGCGCTGCGCAGGCTCGCCCAGGACGGCCCCCGGCCCACCGTGCTCCGCCTCTCCGACGAGACCGAGACCCTGGTCGGCCTCGCCCAGCCCGACGCCATCGGCGCCGCCATGGCCGACGGCGGCACCGGCTGCCTCGCCGTCACCGGCTACGAGGGCACCGCGGCCGACACCGCCCGGCGCCGCGAGGAGGCGGCGGCCGTCCTGCGGGAATGCGGCGGCACCCTCGTCGGCACCGGACCCGGCGAACGCTGGGCCCACGGCCGCTACTCCGCGCCCTACCTGCGCGACGCCCTCCTCGACGCCGGCGCCTTCGCCGAGACCCTGGAGACCGCCGCGTTCTGGTCCCGGATACCCGCGCTGTACACCGCCGTACGCACCGCCCTCACCGACACCCTCACCCGCGCCGGCACCCCGCCCCTGGTCATGTGCCACATCTCCCACGTCTACGAGAACGGCGCCTCCCTCTACTTCACCGTCGTCAGCGCCCAGGGCGAGAATCCCCTCACGCACTGGACGCCCGCCAAGCACGCGGCCAACGAGGCCGTGCTCGCGGCGGGCGGCACCATCTCCCACCACCACGGCGTCGGCACCGACCACCGCGACTGGTACGTGCGCGAGGCCGGACCGCTCGCCGTCGACGCGCTGCGTGCCGTCAAGGCCCGCCTCGACCCGGCGGGACTCCTCAACCCCGGCGTGCTGCTCCCCACCGACTGACCCGCCCCGCCCGCCCACCGCCCGCCCCGGAGGCACACCCATGCGCAACTTCACCGCCGTGGTCAACCCGACCGCGGGCGCCAGCACCGGGGCGGCCACGCTCCTGGCGGTGGCGCGTCATCTCCGCGAGGCCGGCGCCGGCCTGGAGACCGAGTACAGCCACAGCCTGGCCCACGCCCGCGAGACCGCGCTGCGCGCCGGGGCGAGCGGCCGCGTCGTCCTCGCCGTCGGCGGCGACGGCATGGCCGGCGGCATCGGGGGAGCGCTCAGCGGCACCGGCGCCCCGCTGGGCCTCGTACCCGCCGGACGCGGCAACGACTTCGCCCGCGCCCTCGGTCTGCCCGACGACCCCGCCGCCCTCGCCGAGATCCTGCTGCACGCCGAACCCCAGCACGTGGACACCATCGAGGTCGAGTCCGCCGTCCACCCGCGCACCGTCGTCCTCGGCAGCGTCTACGCCGGGGTCGACGCCCTCGCCAACCGGTACGCCAACCAGTCCCGCCTGCTGCGCGGCGCCGCCTCCTACTACGCGGGCGGGCTGCGCGCCGTGGCGGCCTGGCGCACCGCCGAGTACCGGATCACCCTCGACGGCGAGACGGTCCCGCACCGCGGCTACACCGTCGTCGCCGCCAACTCCCCCTACTACGGCTTCGGCCGCGCCATCGCGCCCGACGCCCGGCTGGACGACGGCCTCCTCGACATCGTGCTCATCCGCGAGGCCCCGCGCCATCTCTTCTTCACCCTCATGAACGAGCTGAAGACCGGCGCCCACGTCCACCGCCCCGAGGTCCAGGTCCTGCGCGGCCGGGAACTGCGCGTCGAGGCCGACCGGCCCGTCCCCTACGGAGCCGACGGGGAGGTGGAGGCCACCCTGCCCGTCACCGTCCGGGTCCGCCCCGCCGACCTGGGCGTGCTGTGTCCCTCTCCGGAACCGAAGGCCACGAAGCGGTAACGTCTTGCAACCGCGGGTGCCTCGACAAGGTCTGGACCGGCATGAAGATCTCTTTCCTGCTCCACAGCGCGTACGCGATCGGAGGGACGATCACCACGACCTTCAATCTGGCCGGGGCGCTCGCCGAACGCCACGACGTGGAGATCGTCTCCGTGTTCCGCAACAGGGAGCGCCCCACCTTCACCCTCGACCCGCGGGTCCGGCTGCGCCCCCTGGTCGATCTGCGCGAGGAGCAGGACCACCCGGCCCACCGCGAACCCGCGCGGGTCTTCCCCACCGCCGAGGGACGCCACGGCGAGTACAGCAGGCTGACCGACGAGCGGATCGCCGAGTGCCTGGCCACCACGGACGCCGAGGTCGTCATCGGCACCCGGCCCGGCCTGAACGTGCACCTCGCCCGCCAGGCACCCGGCCATGTGCTCCGCGTCGGCCAGGAACACCTCACCTGGGACCACCACTCCCCGCAGCTGCGCACCGTGCTGCGCCGCGCCTACCGCGGCCTCGACCTGCTCACCACCGTCACCGAGGCGGACGCCCGGGCCTACCGGCGCGGCGCCTGGCTGCCCGCCGTCCGCGTCGAAGCGGTGCCCAACAGCGTGCCCGAACCCGTCCTCGCGCCCTCGGACGGCAGCACCCGGATCATCGCCGCCGCGGGCAGACTCGTCCCGATGAAGGACTACGAGACCCTGATCCGCGCCTTCGCGCACGTCGCCGCCGCCCACCCCGACTGGCGGCTGCGCATCTACGGCCGGGGCGAGGAACGCGACCGGCTGCGCGCCCTGATCGAGCGGCTGGGACTCAGCGAGAGCGCCTTCCTGATGGGCGCGGCCGTGCCCATGGAGTCCGAGTGGGTCAAGGCGTCCATCGCCACCGCCTCCTCCAACTTCGAGCCCTTCGGCATGACCATCGTCGAGGCGATGCGCTGCGGCGTGCCCGTCGTCAGCACCGACTGCGCCCACGGACCCGGCGAGATCATCCGGGACGGCGTCGACGGACGGCTGGTGCCCGTCGGTGACGCCGACGCCTTCGGCGCCGCCCTGCTGGACCTCGTCCGCGACGACGAACGCCGCCGCACCATGGGCAAGGCGGCCCTGGAGAACTCCCGCCGCTTCGCCCCCGACACGGTCGTCGCCCACGCCGAGAACCTGCTGGCCGACGCCCTCGCCGCCAAGAAGGCGGGCCGCCGCCCGCCCCGCGCACCGCACGCCGGGCGCCGCCGTCTGACGGCCGGCGGCCACAGCGCCCGCGACCTCGCCCACACGGCCGCCGCCGGCGCGGTGCGCACCGTGCGCGGGTGGCGGCGATGAGCACGACCAGCGACAAGGAGACCCGCGTGATCCGCGTGACCTGTACGGCCGACGCGGACGGCCGCGTCACCTTCCACCTCCCCCTGCCCGAGCCGGACGGCCGCCACCGCCTGCTGCTGCGGGCCAGGCCGCGCAAGGGCGTGCCCGACCCCGCCGAACGCCGCCTGACGCTGACCGCCGGTGCCGACGGCCGGGCCCGCGCCGTGCTGGAGCCCCTGCCCGCGCTGGAGGAGGGGCGCTGGGACGCGTTCCTGCTCACCGGAGCGGACACCGAGCCCGAGCGGCTGGGCTCCGGCCCGCTGGACCTGCGGGTCCTGGTCGACGGCGCCCGCACCGACCGGCCGTCCCCGGTCGCCGTCCGCATCCCCTACCGGGCGCTGGACGGCTTCCTCACCGTACGGGCCTGGCTGCGCACCGCCCACGCCGAGACCAGCCGCGTCGAGGTCGCCGACCACGCCACCACGGTCACCGCCCGCCTGCACGGCGTCTCGTTCGGGGACGGCGCCGGGGTCCGGCTGCGCGGGCGGGGCACTGGCGCCGAGCGCACCGTACGCCCGGACACCGACGCGGACGGCCGGGGCTTCCGCTTCACCGTCGACCACGCCGGACTGACCGGCGGCGACGGCGCGGACGTCCGCTACTGGGACGTGGACGTCCTGCCCGCCGAAGGCGCGGCCCCCGTGCGCGTCGGCCGGCTCCTGGACGACGTGGCGGACCGCAAGCAGTCCTTCGTCCACCCGGCGGCGGACTCCGGCGGCCGCCTCGTACGCCCCTACTACACGGTCGACAACGACCTCTCCCTCGAAGTCACCGGCCCGTCCTGAGGTCGCGCTACGGCAGGGTCCGGCACAGCAGCGCCGCCGGACCCTGCCGGGCGCCGAACCGCGTGGTGAAGGCGATCCCGGCCGCGTACTCGCCCGCCCCGCACTGGCCCTTGTAGGCGCCCTGCGCGAACTCGCCGCCCGCGCCGTCCGCGGGGCGGTTGTCCGAGCGGTCGAACCACACGGTCCGCCCGCCGCCCGCCACCGCCGTACGGGCCGGAGCGCACAGCGCCGCCGACACCCGCTCGCCGCGCAGGCTGTAGCCGATCAGGAAGGCCCCGGACGGGCACTGGAACTTGGTGTACCCGGACGCCCAGTCACCTCCGGAGACGAACCGCTCGTCCGTGACGACGCTCTGCGTGCCGTCCGCCGCGCGGAGATCCCCCGTGCCCGTGTCCGTGCACAGCCCGCGTCCGCCCGTGCTGCCCAGCCCGATCAGCCGCAGTCCGTCCGGGCAGGCCGCCTTGCGGGCACCCGGGTCCCAGTCGCCGGTGCCGCGCACCCGCAGCGACTCCACCGCGTCCCCGTGGTCGGTGTTCAGCATCTTCCACACCGCGGCCGCCGCCACCGGGCCCGACTTCCCCGGTGTGTCCATCAGGTGCCGCCACGCCGTGGCCCGCCAGTCGCCGGAGTCGAGCAGACCGGAGCGGCGCCCGCCCTCGTCGTAGCGCAGCAGCGCCCAGTCGTCGTGCCCGTCGAAGCCGACCAGCGGCCAGTACGCGAAGTCGGCGTCGTGGTCGGCGAAGTAGTCGGTGATGTTGCCGAACCAGGCCCGGGTCGCCGGGTTGGTCTCCCCGGCCCCGGCGCCGAACTCGCTGATCCACACCGGCGCGGTGTAGTGGCGCCCCGACTCCTCCACGAAGAACGCCTCGTCGGTGAGCGCCGCGTTCAGCTCGTCGCGGGACAGGTCCTGGTAGCGGGCGTCGTGCGTCTCGCCGATACCGGTGGCGCCGCTGTGCCGGGGGCCGGTGTAGCCGTAGAAGTGGGCCGAGTAGACCAGCTTGTGGGAGTCGACCAGGGTGTGGGAGAGGGTGCGCGCCGGGGCCAGCTGCGGTCGGCCGTGGGGGAGTCCGTCCACCGGGAGGCCGGTCCAGTTGATGCCCTCGATGACGATCAGCAGCCTGGGGTTGGCCTCGGCCAGGATGCGGTCGCCCGCCGTCTGCGCGGCGGCGTACCAGTCGTGCTCGTCGCCCAGGCCCCAGTTGGGGTCGTCCAGGACGTCCCGGCGCACCTCGTTGTAGAGGTCGGCGCCGACCACGCCGGGCACGGAGGCGTAGCGGCGGGCCATGAACACCCAGTCGTCGGCCCACTGCCCCGTGGACTGCGCCTTGTTCCAGCGCTCGTTGCCGTCGATCCCGCAGCACCAGCGCGAGGTGTTGGTGTGGTTGTTCAGGATCACCGCGAACCCGGCCTGGCTGAGCGCGTCCACCACGCTGTCGTACACCTGGAGCGGGGTCTTGCCGCGCAGCCCGGGGTTGGCGGTCACCGCTGAGTCCGGCACGGGGGCCGTGCGGTGGATCAGCTCGTTGGAGAACGGCAGCCGGACGGTGTTGACGCCCAGTTCCCGGAAGTCGGCGAGCAGCCGGGCGACGGGGACGCGGTCCAGTCCGAGCGGGATGTCGTGCGCGTTCTGGCCCGCGTGGTGGTTCGCCGGGTCGTCGGTGCTGCCGCTGCCGGTCCAGGAACCTTGCGCCCCGTCCCAGTTGGCGGCCTTCAGCCGGAACCGCTCGCCCCGGGCGTCCACGATGTAGCGGCCCCGCGTCGACAGCGGCGCGGACCAGTCGGCGGCCGCCCGCGCGGCCGTGGGCGCGGCGGGTGCCGGGGCCTGTTCCGGTGCGGCGTGGGCGGTGACGGTCAGGGTGGAGGCGAGCAGTAACCCGGCGGCGATCACGGCCGTGCGCGGGAGACGGTGAGCGGTAGGCATGGGGGACCCTCGGCTGTGACGGGGATGGGAGCGCGGGATGCGTGGAGCGCAGTGTCCACCACGCCGCACCCGTCGCGGAAGGCACCGCACGGCCGATCGCGTCACTTCCGTTCACACCCCGACTCTCAGGTGTGCAGGGCGAGTTCGGCCCAGATGGTCTTGCCCCGGTGCTCGCGCCGGGTGCCCCAGCGCTCGGTGAGCTGGGAGGTGATCGTCAGACCGCGCCCGTGTTCGTCGTCGTCCTCGGCCTGCCGCAGCTGCGGCGCGGTGCTGCTGTCGTCGGTGACCTCGATGATCAGGCCCTCGTCGCGGACCAGGCGCAGCCGGATCGGCCCCTCGGAGTAGCGCACCGCGTTGGTGACCAGCTCGCTGACCACCAGTGTGGCGGTGAAGGCCAGGTCCGGCAGATGCCAGTGCCCGAGCCGGTCCTCGGTGCGCTCGCGGGCCAGGGAGACCGCCTGGGGTTCGTTCGGCAGCGACCAGGAGGCCACCTTGTCGGCGCCCAGGCTGAGCGTGCGGGCGACCAGCAGCACACCGTCGTCGGCCGGGCGCCGCGGCTCCGCCGCGTGCAGCAGGTCGTGGCAGATGTCCGGCAGCGGACGGTCCGGCGGTCGCAGCACGCGGCCCAGCTTGTCCAGCTGGACGGCGGAGTCCGGACCGGCCTCCCGCAGCAGCACCGGGTTGCACAGCACCATCAGCGTGCCCGCGGGCGCGTCGAAGTGCGCGGCACGGTAGCGGGGCGCGCCCCGGCCCAGCGCCGGGCCCACGGGGACGTGCGCGAAGACCGCCGGCTCGTCCGGGCGGGCCACGGCAGGGGGCGGATGGCCCGCGCTGGCCACCGTGCACCGGTGCGCCACCGGGTCGTAGACCGCGTACAGACAACAGGTGCCCGCGCGCAGGCTGTCCAGGGACTCGTCCGGATGCCGCGACTCCTCCGCGTCCAGCCGGCCCACCAGGTCGTGCAGACGCTCCAGCAGTTCCTCGGGCGGCAGGTCGAGCGAGGCCAGCGCGCCGATGGCGGCCCGCAGGCCCCCCATCGTGACGGCGGCCCGGATGCCTCGCGTGGGCGGCTCCCCGACGACCAGCGCCACCCGCGCCCCGGACAGCGGGATGATGTCGAACCAGTCCCCGCTGGTGCTGCTCGGCAGATAGCTGTGCGCGGTGGCCACCGCGCTGTGCCCCGGCACGTGCGCCGGACGCAGGCTGAGCTGGAGGATACGGGCCACCGAGCGCTCCCGGGTGTACAGCCGCGCGTTGTCCAGACACAGCGCGGTGTGCCGTGTCAGCTCGGTCGCCAGACGCAGGTCGTCCTCGGAGAAGGGTGCCGAGCCCCGGCCGCGGTAGAAGCGCGCCAGGCCCAGGACCCCGCCCCGCGCGGCCAGCGGGACCGCCATCGTCGAGCGGGCCCCGTCGCCCCGGTCCACCTCCCGCCCTCCGTGCGGCGCCTGCCCGTCCGTGTGGTCGTCCGCACCGTCCCGCGAGGGCGTGCCGTGCTCGGTGACGAGCACCGGGCGCCCCTCGGTCAGCACCTCCTTGTAGCGGGAGGTGAGCCCCGGCTCCAGCACACAGCCGACCTCCACCTCCCGGTGTCCGTCGGCCGCGAGCACCGACCGGTACCCGGCACAGCGCAGCAGCAGATCGCCGCCGAGGGACGCCACGTCCGGCACGTCGCCCCGCAGCACCGCGTCCAGCACGTCGACCACCACCGTGCCGGCCAGGTCGGGCACGCTGATGTCCGCCAGTTCCTGCGCCGTGTGCACGGTGTCGAGGCTGGTGCCGATGCGGGCGCTCGCCTCCCGCAGCACGGTCAGCCGGACCCGCGCCCGGTGCCGGTCGGTGGCGTCGACGACGCTCAGCGCCACCCCCGGCAGCCCGTCGGCCGCCTCCCGCAGCCGGAACGCCGACAGCGCGAGCACCCGGTCCGGCGCGTTCGGCGTGGCCCGGCCGGCCACCTCCAGATCCCGCCGCGGTTCGCCGGTGACCAGGACCTCGCGCAGCATCGCCTCCACGGGGTCGTGGTGCGGGGCGGTCGCCGTGCCGTCCAGCGGCGGGGCGCCGAAGTCCGCGGCCGCGTCGTTGCGGCCCACCATCCGCAGTGACCGGTCGAACACGTACAGCGGGTGCGGCCAGTCGGAGAACAGCGCGCCGAGCACGGCGCCGCCCAGGTCACCGCTCCGGTCGGGAGCCCTGTCGTGCGATGTGTCCACCCCTCAAGACTGCGCCCGCGAGCCGCGCCGTGTCGTGCCGACGGGGCTCCGCCCGCCCCTCGTCCACCGTTCGTGACCTAGGGCCTTCTGTGCCAAGCTCGGAACATGACTCCCGCGAACACGACCGGCAACGAGGGCACCACGCTGTACTACGGCGACCTGTCCGCGCCGCACGTGCTCCAGGTCTTCCTGGAGATGCGCGACCGGGCATCGGCCCGCATGACCAAGACCCTGCTCGACACGATCCGCAAGGGCGCCGACGACGGCACGTACGCGGTGAAGTTCCACTTCGCCGGGACGATGGACGACACCGTGGGCGGCAACGGCGACCAGAAGGCCCTCGGAGCGCTCGCGGCCGCGAGCGACGAGGGACAGAAGCAGTTCATCGAGTACCTCGGCGCGCTCTTCGACCACCAGCCCTTCCCGCCCGGCGACGACAAGTTCTCCCAGGGCTCGGTGCTGCTGTCCGTCGCCGGTGACGTCGACGGCCTGCGCTCCGGCGGCTTCGACCAGAAGGTCTCCGACGACACCTACCTGACCTGGGCCGGGGAGTCCATCGCCACCTTCGAGACCTTCGGCCTGCCCGGCACCCCGGCCGTCTGGTACGACCAGGAGAACATCCCGGTCACCACGGTCGAGGGCGAAGTGGACACCGACCCGCAGAAGTTCCTCGCCGCGATCAAGACCTCCTGACCTTCCCGGGTGCGGCGGCCGGCCGGTGGGTAGGGAACGACCGTCCGGCCGGCGGGCCGGGCGGTCGAGGCGCGCCGGGCGCGCGGGGAGGGGGCCGGAACACATGACTTCCGAGCGGGAGGCCGGCGGCACGGTCCGGGCGGTCGCGGTGTCCGACGGGCGGGTGCTGCTGGTGACCCCGGGGGAGGGCGCCGCCTGGACGCTCCCTTCCGGCGCCGCCGAACCGGCCGAGTCGCCGGGCGCCACGGCCGAGCGCGTCGTCTACGAACTCACCGGCCATCTCGTCGACGGCACCGAGCCGCTCGGCGCCCCCGACGACGAGTCCCCCGACCCCGTCCCCTCCGTGCTGTGCCGGCTGCTCACCGACGCGCCCTCCGACGGCGCCTCGCTGCCCGCGGCACAGATCCGCTGGGTCCCCTTCGACGAGGCCGCGCGGTACCCGCTGCCCCCGGCCGTCGGCGCCTACCTCCAGGGGCACAGCCCCGTCTGAGGTGGGCCTCAGTGGTGCAGGAGCCGCGCCAGCAGCAGATACGCGCGCTGTTCGGCCGCCGCGAGGGCCGCCGGATCGATGCCCGCCGACAGCAGCTCGCCGGCCGCCGCGTCGTCCGCCTCGCGCAACTCCACCACGGCGACGGCGAGATGGACCGGGATCACCGGGTGCGGCGGCCGGGAGCGGAACGCCAGCGCCCGCTCGGCGCGCTCGGTCGCCTCGGCGCAGCCCGCGAGCGCGCGCTCCACCCGTACCGCCGCCCGGTCGTGCACCACCAGCAGCGCGCACAGCAGCCCCGTGACGATGCCGAGCAGACTCCCGAGCCCGCGGTCCACGATCAGCTCCTCCGGGGACTCCGGGTCGGCCAGATCGCTCAGCAGCAGCGCCAGCGGCGTCAGGAACACGACGCCCAGACCGTAGTTGCGTACGACCATGTACTCCATCAGGAACTCCAGCGCCACGATCACCAGCGCCAGCAGCACGGGTTCCGGATGGCCGGCCAGCACCCCGAGGGCGATCATCAGGCCGAGTGCCGTGCCCAGGGTGCGCTGGACCGCACGCTGGACCGTGGTGCGGACGTTGACCGAGTGCAGCACGGCCGCCGCCGAGATCGCCGCCCAGTAGCCGTGCCCGAGACCGAGCGCCAGCGCCGCTCCGCCCGCGACCAGCGTGCCGAGCACCATCCGCAGCGCCGGCACCAGCAGCACCGACACCGGCTTGTGCCCGCCCGGCCGCCCCCGCACCAGCACCCACGCGCGCCGCGCCGCCGGATCGACCGGCAGCGGTGCGCGTGGCGAGAAGCGGCGTCCCGGCTCGGGCAGCAGCGAGGAGTACGCGGCCAGGTCGGGCAGCACCTGCGCGTAGCGCTGCTGACGGTCGGCCAGCACACCCGCCTGCGTACGCAGCAGCCGGGCCAGCTCCGGCGGGTCGTGCGGGGTGCCACGGGTGGAGTCGATCAGCAGCGACCAGGACAGGTCGGCCAGCCGCACACAGGTGTTGTCCTCACCGGGCCGCTTGGAGGTGCCCGGCGGCGCCAGCCCGAGCGAGTCGTACGCCTGGAGCACCGCGCCGGTGGCCCGGTGCCGGGAGCGGCCGACCCCGCCCCTGGCCGTGTCCAGCAGTTCGGCGAGCTGGCGCAGCGCGGCGGCCACCGACAGCCGCTGCGGCCGGTCGGGATGGACCAGCCGCCCCAGCAGGGCCAGCAGCCACGCCATCAGCGAGCCCGCAGCGGCCATCCCGGTACGCGGCAGCACCTGACCCGGTGTGGTGGTGGCGTTGGCGGCCACCGCGAAGGAGAACAGCAGCAGGATCGCGCCGAGGCCGCCGAGCCCGGTCGCGTCGCACACGTACTTGGACACGCCCGCCACCAGGGCCGTCGCCGCGACCACCACCGCCGCTCCGGCCACGGTCGACCACGGGCGCGCCACCGACGCCAGCGCCGAACCGAGGCCCACGCACGCCGTCATGGCGAGTGCGACCCAGGCCAGCACCCGCGCCCTGCGGCGGTAGGGCAGGTTACGGCCGAACGTCGTCGTGAACGCCCCGAGCATCCCGTAGACCGCGAGATCGGGCCGCCCGGCCAGCACGACCGGCAGGCCCGCCAGGGCCATCGCCAGCGCCGCGCGCACCGCGAACAGCAGCGCCCCGTCCACCCGCTGGAGGGCCAGCACCCCGCGCGGGAACAGCACATGCCCGACACCGGAGGTGTCCCACCGGCGTCCGCCGCCGGAACCGGCGGGGGAGGAACGGCGCAAAAGGGGCATGCTCGGTGTATACCACCTGACCTCGCCCGAGTCCTGATCCACCGGGGACGTGCCCCGGACTCCTCTGCCGGGCCGGAAGCCGTGAGCGGGGGTAGCGTGAGGGTGTATGAGCATGAGGCTGCCGGTTTCCGCGGTTCCCAGGCTCGGCGGCTCCCTCGTCGTCGGAGCGGTCATCGGCCTGATCGTCGGCCTGACCGGTCATCCGGCGCCGCTGGCCATACTCTCCGGCATCGCCGCCGTCGGCACCGTCTTCGTCGTCGCGGGCTGGATCGTGATGTGGCCCATGGACGCCGACGCCACCCACGCCAACGCCCGGCGCGAGGACTTCCGGCCCGCGGTGGACGAACTCGTGGTCGTCGCCGTCTCGCTGGTCGGCCTCGGCGGCATCGTCCTGATGCTGGTCGCGCACCGCTCCGACACCGACACCGGTGCCGCCGCGGCCATAGCGCTGCTCGGCGTCCTCATGGCCTGGGCCGCGCTGCACCTGATGTACACGACCCGCTACGCCTACCTGTACTACGGCCCGGCGCACGGCGGCATCGACTTCAACTCCCAGGCGGCGCCCGCCTACCCGGACTTCTTCTACTTCAGCTACAACCTCGGCATGACCTACCAGGTCTCCGACACCAGCGTGTCCAGTCCGCTGATCCGCGCGGTCGCGCTGAGGCACTGCCTGCTGTCGTACCTGTTCGGCATCAGCGTGCTGGCCACCACCATCAACCTCGTCGCGGGTGTCGTCACCGGCTGATCAGCAGGCGCCGACCCACTCCGTCGCGCCGTCGGTGAAGATCTGCCGCTTCCAGACGGGGACCTCGTGCTTGAGGGTGTCGATCAGCCTGCGGCACGCCGCGAACGCCTCGGCGCGGTGCGGGCAGGAGACCGCGGTGATCACCGCGACGTCCCCGATCGCCAGCAGGCCCGTACGGTGCACGGCGGCCAGGGCGCGCACCGGGAACTCGGCCGCGATCTCCTCGGCCACCCGGCGCAGCTCCGCCTCGGCGGAGGGGTGCGCGCTGTACTCCAGGGACGAGACGGACTTCCCGCCGTCGTGGTCGCGGACCGTGCCCACGAACAGCGCGGTGCCGCCCGCGGCGTCGTCACCGACCGCCGCGTACACCTCGTCGAGGGAGAGCGGGGTCTCGCGCAGGCCGAGCAGGCGGACGGGGGAGGGGAGCAGGGGCGGGGAGGTGTGCAGCGACATGACGTGATCCGGTTTCCGGGTGCGGGGGAATGGCGGGGGAACAGGGGGGAGGGGCGGCGGACGCGGGTGCGGTCAGCCGCCGGCGAAGGGCGGGAGCACCTCGACCGTGGCGCCGTCCCGCAGCGTGACCGAGGCGTGGTCGCGGACGCCGACGGGGTCGCCGTCGACCAGGAAGGAGCAGACGGCCAGCACCTGCGCGAACTTCGGCCGGTCCGCGTGACGGGACCGCGCCTGCTCCAGTGCCTGGGCGAGGGTCCCCGCCCGGTAGGACTCCTCCGCCGTGCCCGCCGCCCCCTTGGCCGCCGCCCAGTAGCGGATCGTCCCCGCGGGTGCCGTCTTCGTCTCCATGTCCTTCTGCCTTCTCCAGTGGGTCGTTCGTTCTTCGGTGAGGCCCGTAGGCCGGTAGGCCCGTCGGCCGTCGGTCCCGTCAGCCGGTGGGCAGCGGCAGCAGCTCCACCGCTTCGCCCGCCGCCGCGCCGCCGGGCGGGACCGCGGCCAGCGCGTCGGCGAGGGCCAGCCCGCGCAGCATCGCCGGACCGTCGTACGGCAGCGGGGCCACCCCGGTGCCGACGTCACGCACCGGCAGCAGCCGGGTGTCGCGCGGATGGCCGGGCAGCGCCTCGACGGTGACGGCACCGCGCGTCCCGGGTCCGGCGTGGCCGCCGAGGGCGCGCAGCAGGGGCGCGGCCAGGGTGACCGTCCCGGCCACGGCGGCCAGCGGATTGCCGGGCAGCCCGACCAGGCGCCGGGCGCGGCCGTCCGGCGCGGCGGGCAGCTGGGCCAGCAGCATCGGGTGTCCCGGCCGTACCGAGACCGAGTCGACGACGAGCCGGGCGCCCAGCAGCCGCAGCGTCTCGTGCAGGAAGTCCACGGGTCCGGCCGCCGTGCTGCCGGTGGTGATCACCACGTCGGCGGGGGAGCGGTCCACGGCCTCCCGCAGCTCCTGGAGCCGGTCGGCCACCCGACGCGTGCCGGTGACCTCCGCGCCCAGCGAGCGCAGCCAGGACGGCAGCAGCGGACCGAGCGCGTCGCGGACCCGGCCGCCGCGCGGCACCCCGCTCTCCAGCAGCTCGTCACCGAGGACGAGCACCTCGACGCCGGGGCGCCGGTGCACCACCAGCCGGTCGTAGCCGCTCGCGGCCGCCAGGCCCAGCACGGCCGGCGTGACGGTCGTCCCGGCGCTCAGCAGCGGCTCACCGCCGCGGCACTCCTGCCCGCGCGGCCGTACGTCGTGGCCATCGGGGAGCGGGCCGGGGGCGGTGAGGTGGAGCAGGCTCGTGGACCGCTCCACCTCACCGTGCTCGCGGCGCAGTACGGCGCTCGCCCCCGGCGGCAGCGGCGCGCCGGTGGCGATCGGCACGGCGGTGCCGGCCGCGAGCGGTTCCGGCTGCTGACCGGCGAGCACGCCCCGCTCGCCCAACTGCCAGGGCCCGGGCCCGGACACGGCCCAGCCGTCCATCGCGGAGGTCGCGAACGACGGCAGGTCGGTGAGCGCGGTCAGCGGCTCGGCCAGGGCGTGGCCGAGCGCGTCGGCGAGGGTGCGCGGCACACCGGGCAGGGGGTGCCCGGCGGCGTCACGCGCCAGGGACCGGGCCCGCTGCCAGGAGGGGTGGTGTGCCGTCGGGCCGGTCACAGCGCCGCCGCGCCCTTCTCACGCTCGGCGGCCCACTTCTCGGCCAGCTCGGTCACCCTGCTGTTCGCCTCCGACACCGCGCCGGTGCCACCGGCCCGGAGGGCGGCCGCGTAGCCGACCAGGAAGGAGGTGATGGGGGCGGCCGGACGGGCCACCTCGTGCGCGACCACCTTGGTCATGTCCAGCAGCTCGGCGATGTCGACATCGAGGTCGACGCCCAGCTCGGCCTTGGCGGCCGCGATCCATTCGTGCATCCGGTTCACTTCTTCGATCCTCACGTTCGTCGGTACCGGGTCGTCGGTGCGGGTCTCAGCCGCCGATGGCCGACATCGGGCGGTCGGGGCGGCGGAAGTCCTCGCTGTTGATGGCGTGGCCGGGGCCCTTGACGGCGATGCAGGAGCGCCACGCGGCCTCCAGCGCGTCGTCGTCGGCGCCCGCGCGGAGCAGGGCGCGCAGGTCGGACTCCTTCGTGGCGAACAGGCAGTTGCGCAGCTGGCCGTCGGCGGTCAGCCGCACCCGGTCGCAGTTGCCGCAGAACGGGCGGGTGACGCTGGCGATGACCCCGACGACCGCGTCCGTGCCGTCGATCCGCCACTCCTCGGCCGGGGCGTTGTCCTCACGGGGGACGGGGGTCAGGGTGAAACGCTCGCCGATCCGGTCCAGGATCTCGGCGGCGGTGACCATCTTCTCCCGCTCCCAGGCGCCCTGGGCGTCCAGCGGCATCGACTCGATGAACCGCATCCGGTAGCCGTTCTCCACGGCGAACGCGGTCAGGTCGGCGATCTCGTCGTCGTTGACGCCGCGCACCGGCACGGCGTTCACCTTGACCGGGTCGAGACCGGCGGCACGGGCCGCTCGCAGCCCCTGGAGCACATCGGCGAGCCGGTCGCGGCGGGTGATCTCGGCGAAGCGCTCGGGGCGCAGGGTGTCCAGGCTGACGTTGACCCGGCCGAGCCCCGCCTCCCGCAGCGCGACGGCGGTACGGGCCAGCCCGATGCCGTTGGTGGTGATGGACAGGTCGGGCGCCGTCTTAAGGGCGGACAGCCGGGCGATCAGACCGGGCAGGCCCCGGCGCACCAGGGGCTCACCGCCGGTGAGCCGGACCTCGGTGATGCCCAGGCGCCCGGTGGCGATGCCGACCAGGCGGACGATCTCGTCGTCGGTGAGCAGCTCGTCCTTGGGCAGCCAGGCCAGGCCCTCGGCGGGCATGCAGTAGGTGCAGCGCAGATTGCAGCGGTCGGTCAGGGACAGGCGCAGATCGGTGTGGACGCGGCCGAAGCGGTCCACCAGCGGCTGTGGGGCGGTGCCCCGACGCGTACCGGTGACGGCGGTGTCGCTGTGCTGGTCGGTGAGCGGTCGGGACACGGGCCTGCCTTCTTCCTGTGCTGCCGGTGTGCGGTCGTACGGTGTGCGGTCTTCCTGCGCCCGGCGGCGGCCGTCCGGGCGTGTCCTGCGTGCTCCGGGCCGCCGCTCCGGCGCCCCGGACGCGGGCTCCTCGCCCGCCGGGCCTGCCCCGCGCCACAGGCCGCGGACCGCACGGCCGGCGCCGGGGACGCCGCCGGGCTCGACCAGGCGCGGCCGCGGCGAGACGCGTCCGCGACGCCCGCGCGGCCGGGACACACTCCGATGATCATCTCGGTCGGCGGCCCGGCGGGCGGACATCGCCACGCCGTCGGCCGCCTCCCCCCGGCCCGCGCGCTCGGCGCGGGCACGGGAGAGACGGCGCAGGGCGCGGCACGTCATGGCGCGTCGGGTGTTCACGGCGCGACGCGGTGGACCGGTGCGTGGGCGTGCGCGCTGACGGGGATGTGCTGGACGCCGATCCGCTTGCGGAACACCCAGTAGGTCCAGCCCTGGTAGAGCAGCACCAGCGGGGTGGCGAAACCGGCGACCCAGGTGATGATCCCCAGCGTGTACGAGCCGGCGGCCGCGTTGGTCGCGGTCAGGCTCCAGGCCGGGTCCAGGCTGGACGGCATCACCTCGGGGAACAGAGCGAGGAAGAGCATCGCGGTGGACGCCACCACGCTCAGCCCCGAGGCGACGAACGCCCGCCCCTCGCGGGCGCCGAAGTTGAAGCCAAGCGACACCAGCACCGCCAGCACGGCGACCGCCTCGGCGATCAGGCTGCGCACATTGCCGGTGTCGACCTGGGTCCAGGTCAGGAAGGCCAGCAGCAGCAGGACGGCCAGCACACCGGAGGTCTGCGCCAGGTGCCGGGCCCGGTGCCGGATGCTGCCCACGGTCTTCAGCGAGGTGAACACCGCGCCGTGGAAAGTGAACAGGACGGTCGTGGTCACGCCGCCCAGCAGCGCGTACGGCTGGACCAGCTCGGCGAGCCCGCCGTGGTACTCGTGGTCGGCGCCGATCGGCAGGCCGTGGACCATGGCGGCGAACAGCACGCCCCACAGGAAGGCCAGCACCAGCGAGGTGACGAAGACGATCGCCTCCCAGTTGCGCTTCCAGCGCTCACCGTCGCGCTTGTGCCGGTACTCGAAGGCCACGCCGCGCAGGATCAGGCAGAGCAGGATGACGAACATCGGCAGGTAGAAGCCGCTGAACATCGTGGCGTACCAGTCGGGGAAGGCGGCGAAGGTCGCGCCGGCCGCGGTGACCAGCCAGACCTCGTTGCCGTCCCAGACGGGGCCGATGGTGTTGAGCAGGACACGGCGCTCGGTCTCGCCGCGCGCGAGCACGCGGGTCAGGATGCCCACGCCGAAGTCAAAGCCCTCCAGGAAGAAGTACCCGACCCACAGCAGGGCTATGACGAAGAACCAGAGGTCATGGAGATGCACGGTTCCGGTCTCTCTCTAACTAATCAGTAGGCGAAGGCGAGCGGCTTGTCGGCGTCCTTGGGGGCGCCGTCGAGCGTGGAGTCCCCGCCGAGCTTGATGTCCCTGAGCGGTGGCCGTTCGGCGGTGACCGGTCCGGCGCCCGCGTACTTCACCAGCAGCTTCAGCTCGACCACGGCGAGCGCGATGTACAGCAGGCTGAAGCCGATCAGCGTGATGAGCTGCTCGGTGAGCGAGACGTTGGGGGAGACCGCGTCGACGGTGCGCAGCAGACCGGTGACGGCCCACGGCTGACGGCCCATCGCGGTGAAGATCCAGCCGAAGGAGTTGGCGATCACCGGGAACGCCAGGGTGAGGATGCCGGCCCGCCAGGCCAGACCGCTCGCCATCGCGCCGAGTTCGCGCTTCCTGGTGAGCATCAGCCGCGGCACGTCGAAGGAGCCGGTGCGGAACTCGGGGGCGACCCAGAACTTCCGCCGCGTCAGCCAGAGTCCGGCCGCGCCGAGGCTGAAGGAGGTCATGCCGAACAGGATCATCGCCCGGAAGCCCCAGTAGGTCATGGGGACGTTCGGTATGTACTCGGCCGGTGAACCGCCGTACGCGGCCGCCTCGGCCTTGGCCGTGTCGTTGATGCCGGGGACCGCCGAGTGGAAGTCCTTGTGCGCCAGGAACGAGAGCAGGCCGGGGACCTGGATGTCGACGCTGTTGCGCTGGTGTTCGACGTCCGGGACGGAGAAGGCGGAGAAGGGGGCGGGCGCCTCCTTGTCCCACAGCGCCTCGGCGGCGGCCATCTTCATCGGCTGCTGCTCGAACATCACCTCGCCGAGCTTGTCACCGCTGATCGCGGTGCCCAGGCCGAAGATCACGGCCAGCACGAGACCGAGCCGCAGCGAGGTGCGCATGGCCGCGACCTGCTTGAGGTCGTTGGGCCGGCCGCGACGCTGGCGCCGGGCGGCGCGGTACAGGTGGATGGCGGAGATGCCCATGACGAAGGCGGCGCCGGTCAGGAACGCGGCGGTCAGGGTGTGGGCGACCACCACCAGGTTGAGCTTCTGGAAGAGCACCGCGCCGATGTCGGTCAGATGCGCCTTGCCGTGCGCCTTGTCCAGGCTGAAGCCCACCGGGTTCTGCATGAAGGAGTTCGCGGCGAGGATGAAGTACGTCGACAGGATGGTGCCGATGGAGACCATCCAGATGCACGCGCAGTGGATCTTCTTGGGCAGCTTGTCCCAGCCGAAGATCCACAGCCCGATGAAGGTGGACTCGAAGAAGAAGGCCAGCAGGGCCTCCAGGGCGAGTGGTGCGCCGAAGACATCGCCCACGAAGCGGGAGTAGGCGGACCAGTTCATGCCGAACTGGAACTCCTGCACCAGCCCGGTGACGACACCCATGGCGATGTTGATCAGGAAGAGCTTGCCCCAGAACTTGGTGGCGTGGAAGTACTTCGTCTTACCCGTGCGTACGTACGCCGTCTCCAGTCCCGCCGTGATCGCCACCAGGCTGATGGTGAGGGGCACGAACAGGTAGTGGTAGACGGTGGTCATCCCGAACTGCCATCGCGCGATGGTGTCCGGGGCCAGTGCCAGGTCCACGGCAGGTCTCTCCTCAACTCCGCGGGCGCCGCTCGCGCCGGTCAGGCGCGGGTCACCGCCGGAGGGTGAATGTGAATATGTCGCATTGCCCCGTCCGTGGTCGGTATTCCAGCGGCGGTGAATGCTTGACTGCTGTCCGTCGGCCAGCGTCGACCAATTTCCGTTGCAAGTCAAAGAGGGGTGGTCGATCGAGTAATAGGTGGTACTTATCCTTGCTCCGGACGGCCCGTCGGGGCGCTGGCCTCACTCGCATTGTGCCTGGTCGGAGGCGTGGAGGGAAATGTGAGATGCTCCGTTCGGCGGGCAGATGCGGAAGATAAGCGGTACCTATCGCGTCATCGAAATGGCCTCTTTGACTTTCGTCCGCGGAATCAAAGAAAATGCTCAGGCAGCGGGATTCGGATTCACGAATCTCGGACTAGGCACGGGAGGAACAGTGCGGGACCTGACGCGGCACCGCGATGCGGCACCCGCCCCCCGGACTCCCCCGCCGGGCTGACCCCGCCGGCCGCAGCCGCCGTCCGCCCGTCCCGGATTCGAGGAGATGCCCTACGGCCTCCCCCCTGTGGGACCCAGGTGGCCTCCGCGCCGCGGCGCGCATCTCCCCGTCGACCGGAACCCGCCTGTACAGGCGTATGTCAGAAAGAGGCAGAGCACACATGAGCAGCAGCATCGAGGACCCGATCGACGAACTGACGGTCACGCCTCCCAAGACGTGGGCGACGGGTGTCCCGGCCGTGACGCACGCTCTGGAGTACTCCCTGAGCCAGACGTCCCCGCGGCGCACCATGCTCACGCTGCTGAACATCAACCAGATCGACGGCATCGACTGCCCGGGCTGCGCGTGGCCCGAGGACAAGAAGCGGCACTTCAACGAGTACTGCGAGAACGGTGCCAAGCACATCAACGACGAGGCCACCTCGCGCCGCGTCACCCGTGACTTCTTCAAGCAGTACTCCATAGCAGAGCTGGACTCGAAGTCCGACTACTGGCTGAACCAGCAGGGCCGGCTGACCGAGCCCATGGTGAAGTGGCCCGGCGCCACCCACTACGAGCCCGTCTCCTGGGAGAAGGCGTTCGAGCTCCTCGCCCGGGAGCTGAAGCAGCTCACCTCCCCGGACGAGGCGATGTTCTACGTCTCGGGCCGCCTGAACAACGAGGCCGCCTTCCTCCTCCAGCTCTTCTCCCGCGCGTTCGGCACCAACAACCTGCCGGACTGCTCCAACATGTGCCACGAGTCCACCGGCTGGGGTCTCGGCGCCGCGCTCGGCATCGGCAAGGGCAGCGTCTCGCTGGACGACATCCACCACTCCGACCTGATCTTCCTGGTCGGCCAGAACCCCGGCACCAACCACCCGCGCATGCTGGCCGCGCTGGAGGAGACCAAGCGCAACGGCGGCGAGGTCGTCGCGGTCAACACCCTCCCCGAGGCCGGCCTGATGCGGTTCAAGCACCCGCAGAAGGCGCGCGGTGTCATCGGCAACGGCACCCAGATCGCCGACCAGTTCGCGCACATCCGCGCCGGCGGCGACATGGCCCTCTTCCAGGGCCTCAACAAGCTGCTGCTCGACGCCGAGGACGCCGCCCCGGGCACCGTGCTCGACCACCAGTGGATCCAGAAGAACTCCCGCGGCTTCCTGGAGTTCACCGAGAGCGTCCGCAAGATCTCCTGGGACGACATCCTCCTCGCCACGGGCATGACCATGGACGAGATCAAGGAGATCCACGAGCGGGTCATGAAGAGCAAGAGCGCCATCGTCTGCTGGGCGATGGGCGTGACCCAGCAGAAGCACGGTGTCGCCACCATCCGCGAGATCGTCAACTTCCTGATGCTGCGCGGCAACCTCGGCAAGCCCGGCGCCGGCGTCTGCCCGGTCCGCGGCCACTCCAACGTGCAGGGCGACCGCACGATGGGCGTCTGGGAGCAGATGTCCGACCAGTTCCTCGACGCGCTCGGCACCGAGTTCGGCTTCGAGCCGCCCCGCCACCACGGCTACGACGCCGTGCAGGGCATCCGGGCGATGTACGAGGGCAAGGCCAAGGTCTTCCTCGGCGTGGCCGGCAACTTCGTCCGGGCCACCCCGGACAGCGAGTACACCGAGCAGGCCATGCGCAACTGCAGCCTGACCGCGCACATCTCGACCAAGCTCAACCGCTCCCACACCGTCTGCGGCGACACCGCGCTGATCCTGCCCACCCTGGGCCGCAGCGACCGGGACATGCAGAACGGCGTCGAGCAGTGGATCACCGTCGAGGACTCGATGAGCGACGTCCACCGCTCGCACGGCAAGCTGCCCCCGGCCTCCAAGCACCTGCTCAGCGAGGTCGCCATCATCAGCCGCCTGGCGATCGCCACCCTCGGTGACAAGTACGGCATCCCGTGGAAGGGCTTCGAGGCCGACAACGACAGGATCCGTGACCGGATCTCCCGCGTCGTGCCCGGCTTCGAGAACTTCAACGAGCGCGTCCGGCAGCCCGGCGGCTTCAACCTGCCGAGCCCGGTGAACAGCGACACGTTCCCGACCCCCAGCGGCAAGGCCGAGTTCTGGGCGAGCCGGTTCGAGATGCCGCACGTGCCCGCGGGCCACCTGCTGCTCCAGACGTTCCGCTCGCACGACCAGTGGAACACCATCTGGTACGCCCCCAACGACCGCTACCGGGGCATCCACAACGCCCGCCGCGTCGTCATGGTCAACCCGGCCGACCTGGAGCAGTTCGGCTTCCGGGACGGCGACATGGTCGACCTGGTCAGCGTGTGGAGCGACAAGGAGCGCCGCGCGGAGAGCTTCAAGGTCGTCGCCTACCCGACGAGCCCCGGCTCCGCCGCCGCGTACTACCCGGAGACCAACGTGCTGGTCCCGCTGGACAGCGTCGCCGACATCAGCAACTGCCCGACCTCCAAGGGCGTGCTGATCCGGCTGGAGCCGTCCCGCATTCCGGCCCCCGGCCTCGCCGGCTGATCCGGCCCACGGCCTCCCCTCCCGACGGTCCGGGAGGGGGGTGAGCCGCGGATGGCCCGGTACCCGCCGCCCCGGCGGTACCGGGCCATCCGTGGATACCACCGCGGACCCCACCGCGACCCGCACCACCCCCGGGGGTACGCGTCACCCCCGCCGGCGCCGGAACCTATCCGTCCGTTGCCCGATCGCGTGACTCACGCGTACAGAAAGGCACTTCACGGCATGCCCGCTTCCCGCACCGCGCACGGCTGGCTCCCGGCGGCCGGCGCGGTGTTCGCCGCAGGATGGGGTGCGAACCAGTTCACCCCGCTCTCCTCGGTCTACCGTACGCGCGAGCACTGGCCCTCCCTCCAGGTCGCCCTGATGTTCACGACCTACCTGGCCGGCTTCCTGCCCGCGTTCCTCACCGGCGCCGCGGCCGCCGGCCGCTTCGGACGGCGCCGGGTGGTGCTGCCCGCGCTGCTCCTGTCCGCCGCCGCCAGCGCCCTGCTGGCCGCGGCCGCCTTCTTCCGCCCGGCCGTCTACGCCAGCCGGCTCGCCACCGGTGTCGCGGCCGGACTGGTCATCTCCGTCGGCAGCGCCTGGCTGCGCGAACTGTCCGCCGGCGCGGGCCCCGCCAGGGCCGCGCGCCGGGTCACCTGGGCCACCGGCGCCGGATTCGCCGCCGGAGCCCTCGCCGCCGGCGTCATCGCCCAGTGGCTGCCGCACCCCCTGCTGCTGCCGTGCCTCCTGCACTGCCTGCTCGCGCTCGCCGTGCTCGTCGCCCTGCGGCGCACCCCGGAGACCGCGCCGCCCGCCGCGCCCGGCGACCCGGACGGCCCCTGGCCGCCCGCCGTCACCCACCCCCGCTTCGTGCGCGTGGTGCTCCCGGCGGGCCCGGCCGTCTTCGCCGCCTCCACCGTCGCCTACGTCGTACTGCCCCCGCTGGTGGCCGAACGGACCTCCGGCTACGCGCCGCTGTTCAGCGGACTGGTCACCGCCCTGACGCTGCTCACCGGTCTCACCGTCCAGCCGCTGGCCGAACGCCTCGACCACGCCCACAGCGCCCGCGCCACCCTCACCGCGATGGCGACGGTCATCTGCGGACTGCTGCTGAGCGCCCTCGCGGTCCACGACGGCTCCACGGTCCTCGTCCTGCTCGCCGCCGTCCTGCTGGGCGCGGGGTACGGACTGACCCTCGCCTCGGGACTGCGGGAGCTCGAACGGCTCACCCGGCCGCGTGCCAGTCCTTCCGCGGTCTCCCTCTACCACGGTGTCACCTACAGTGGATTTCTCACACCACTGCTGCTTGCCGTGACCGCAGGAGCCGCCCCCTATCCCGCCCTGCTGGCGGGTCTGGCCGCCATCGGCCTACTGTGCCTGATGATCACCGCGTGGCACAGCCGCCGGCACCTTCCCTGACCCACGGGCGCGACGGCTGCGCGAGGCGCAGACCCGCCGCCGACCCGACCGACCCCACCCCGGCGGCCCCAGGCACGGCCCGGCCCGCCGACCCCACACAGCCGACCCCACACAACGGCACACAGTGGCTCCCGCGGCGACCACCGCCCCGGCCGGAGCCCGAGGAAAGGAACAAGACCATGGGACGAGTGACCGTGCGGCGTCGAGTGCTCCGCATCCGCGACGGCGCGTCCTCGCACCGCCCGGACACCCTCGCCGCCGAGGAGCCGATGGAGATCCGGGTCGGCGGCCGCCCCCTCACGGTGACCATGCGCACCCCGGGCGACGACTTCGACCTCGCCGCCGGATTCCTGGTCAGCGAGGGCGTCGCCCACTCCGACACCGACGTCGCCGGCATCCGCTACTGCCTGGGCGCCACCGACGACGGCAGCAACACCTACAACGTCGTCGACGTCGTCCTCGGCCCCGGTGTCGAGGCCCCCGACGCCTCCCTGGAGCGCAACTTCTACACCACGTCCTCCTGCGGCCTGTGCGGCAAGGCCAGCCTGGACGCCGTGCGCACCGTCGCCGCCTGGTCCGTCGCCGAGGACGACCTGCGCATGAGCCCTCAGATGCTGGCGACGCTGCCCGAGAAGCTGCGTGCCGCGCAGAAGGTGTTCGACAGCACCGGCGGCCTGCACGCGGCCGGACTCTTCTCCTCCGAGGGCGAACTGCTCTGCCTGCGCGAGGACGTGGGCCGGCACAACGCCGTGGACAAGGTCGTCGGCCACGCCCTGCGCTCCGGGATGCTCCCGCTGCGCGGCTGTGTGCTGATGGTGAGCGGCCGGGCCTCGTTCGAGCTGGTGCAGAAGGCGGTCATGGCCGGCATCCCGATGCTCGCCGCAGTCTCCGCCCCGTCCTCGCTCGCCGCCGACCTCGCCGCCGAGAGCGGCGTGACCCTGGTCGGCTTCCTGCGCGGCGACTCGATGAACGTCTACACCGGCGCCGAGCGCCTGGAGGCGCAGCCCGTCGCCTGACCCGCCCCGGTGGCCGCGCCTTCCCGGGCGCGGCCACGGCCGGTGCTACGCGAGCGGCAGCGCGGGCCCGCCGGGCAGCCGCTCCAGGGCGCCGGCCACGTCGGTCTCCGTGGCGATCTCGGTCAGCGCGCGGGCCATCACCGACCCGGGCTGCTGGGACGTCGTCACCAGGCCGACCGGGACCGTCCAGTCCGGCTCCACCAGCGGCACCGCCCGCATGCCGTGCGGCACACCGAACACGTGCAGCCAGGCGTGCGGCACGACACTCGCCCACCGGCCGGTCCTGACGTGCGCGAACAGAGCGGCGACGGAGTCCGTCTCCACCCTGGGCGCCGGCTTCGCCCCGGCCTTGGCGAACACGTCGTCCAGCACCCGCCGGCCCTGCATCGACTCGTTCAGCAGACACAGCGGCAGCCGGGCGGCCTCCGCCCACGTCGCCGTCGACTGGTGCGCCAGACCGTCGGCCGCGGTGATCAGCAGCACATAACGTTCCTCGTACAACGGAATGGCGTGGAAATGCCCGGAGAGCTCTTGCGGCAGATACGTGATTCCGGCGTCGATCTCGAAATTCTGGAGCTGGCGGAGAATGTCCTCCGACTGGAGGTCCGCTATCACTTCCACGGTGACCAGCGGATGCTCCGTGCAGAAAGGTCCGGTCAGCAGGGAGACGGCCGCGGACGCCGTCGGCACCGAGCCGATCCGCATCCGGCCGCTGAGCCCGCAGCGCAGGGCGCCGACCTCGTCCCGCAGCGCGTCGCGGTCCGCGAGAATCCGCTGCGCCCACACGACGATGCGCTCGCCCTCCGGGGTGAGCCCCTCGTATTTGCGGCCGCGGCGGACCAACGGCACGTCAAGCTCGTCCTCCAGCTTCCGGATCGCCTCGGAGAGCGCGGGCTGGGAGACGGAGCACGCCTGGGCGGCGCGGGCGAAATGGTGTTCCCTCGACAGGGCGACGAGGTATTCGAGTTGGCGAAACAGCACGTCATGGGTGTACCCGACCGCAGACGGAAAAGCCAATCGGCGCAGCCGTCCGCCGTGCTCCGGCCCGCCCGCCCGGACCCCCTCGGCGCCGGGCGGCGAGGGTCCGTGAGCCGCTCCCGCGCCCGTCGGACCGTATGCGAATTCACACAATGCCGGACCCCCTCAGGGAAATGCCCGGCAATTCACCGAAGGTATTGCGCGAGGGCCGTGCGTCCTCCCCGATTTGCTAGAGTTAGTGATCTATGAACCGCGGCAACACCTCTCAGCTCATCGCTGGACTGGCCCGTGTTCTCTCGCCACGCGGCTCGTTCGCCATGGCTCAGGTCAGCGGGGCGCTCCCTTTCGCGCTGCGGGCCGCGCTCACCATGGCGCTGCCCACCCTGCCGCTGGTGCTGCTCGGCCACCCGAACCTCGCGGTCTTCCCGGCGCTCGGCGCCTTCACCATCACCTTCGAGCGCAGCCTGCCGCTGCGCCGCCGCGGCCGGCTGTGGGTGCTCGCGCTCGTCGCCCTGGCGATGACGGCCGCCGTGGGACTCGGCTCCCTGCTGGCCGTCTGGGTGGGCCCCTCGGGGCCCTGGAACCAGGGCGTGGCCGCCGTGGCGGGGATGGCCGCGGTCGCCGGACTGGCCAAGTTCGGCTGTGACTACGCCGGGCTGCGCGGCCTCGGCGCCGTCCTGATCCTGGTCGCCTTCGCCATCACCGCCGAGGGCACCCCCGGCCTCGCCGACGTACTGCCGCACACCGCGCTCACCGCGCTCGGCGCCGCCATCGCCTGGCTGGTCTGCCTGCCCAACTCCCTCCAGCCCCAGCGGCTCCAGCGGCTCGCGCTCGCGGACGCCCTGGAGTGCTTCGCCCGCGCCCTGGAGGCCGCCGGGCCGATCGAGACCTCCAAGGCCCGCCACCAGGCCATCGTGGCCGCCCTGCGCGCCCACCACGCCCTGAGCGACCCCGACGACGGCGCGGCGGGCGTCCTCGGCATCGTCCGGCGGCCCTCCGACCGGCCCGTGTCCGCCGGCTACTCCGCCGACTACGTCTGGGCCCTGCTGACCACCGACACCTGGCGCGACGCCGAGGGCGCGGTCGTCGCGGGGCACCTGCGCCGGCAGGCGCGGATGCTCGCCGACCGCCGCTGGCACACCCTGCTGCCGCTGCCCGAGGAACTGCTCGACGGCTCCGGCCGCTCCCACGCCGCCGACACCCCGCCCGTCCGTCCCGCCGCCGCCCCGCCCGTACCGCCCGTACCGCCCGAGACCCGGCCGCCGGTGCCGCGCGCCCCGGCCGCGCGGGGCGACGGCGGGCACGGCAGGCCACGCGGACGGCGCCGCCGCCGAGCCGCCGCCCTGCTGCCGACCGCCGTACGCACCTTCGTCGGCACCGCCGCCGCGGGCGGCATCGCCCTCTTCCTCGGCGTCGGCCACAGCTACTGGGCCGCGATCTCCGCCGCCGCCGTGCTGCACTCGATCAACGTGTGGAGCACCGTGCAGCGAGCCGTGCAGCGCACCCTCGGCACCGCCATCGGCCTGCTCCTGACCAGCGCCGTCCTCGTCACCCACCCCGGTCCGGTGGCGATCGTCTGCCTGATCATCGTCTTCGAGTTCTTCCTGGAGTACGTCGTCGCCCGCAACTACGGCCTCGGCGTCGTCTTCCTCACCCCGCTCGCCCTGCTGCTGAGCGAACTCTCCTCGCCCGTCTCCGCCTCACGCCTGCTGCACGACCGGGTCATCGGCAGCGTCATCGGCATCAGCGTCGGCCTGATCTGCGCCCTGCTGCTGGTCCACGGCCGCGCCGCCGTACGGATGCGGGAGGCGCTCCACCTGTGCGGCGTGGTGTCGGACCAGGCCGAGCACGCCCTGCACAGCACGGCGGCGCGGCGCCGTGTCGCCCAGGTGCAACTGGCCGCGTCCGCCGTCGAGCTGTACGAGGCCAAGGAGGCGGCGAACGGCGAGCTGAAGCCCACCGGCGTCGACCCGGGCGCCATCGCCGCCGCCGAGCACCGCGCCTACGACCTGCTGGGCAGGCTCAGCCGTGCCGTGCTGGCCGACGACCGCGCCAGACGCGGCCGGGGCCGCAGACGCCCCGGAGCCGCCGCGCCGCGCCGCCCCCGCCCGGCGTCCGCTGAGAACAGCGCCCGCCCCGACCTCTGAGCCCCCGGACCAAGGGAGTTGTGATGAGCCGGGCGATGGTGACCCCCGTCGAATGAGGGTGGGTCTCCGTCAGAAACCGATCTCGATCGAGCGCCGGGTGGCCCCCTGGGATTTCGGCAGCCGTACCGTGAGAACTCCGTCGGAGAGGTCTGCCTGTACGGCGTCGACATCGACGTCACCGGGTACCCGGACCCCGTAGGAGAAACTGCCCGACCTGCGGCGCAGCGCCTTTCCGCCGGCGTTCTCGTCGAGCGCGCCGTGAATGTGGAGTTCGCGGCCGTCCACCTCGATGTTCACGCTCTCCCGCGGAATTCCCGGCAGTTCGGCGCGGACCAGATAGGCGTCGCCCGCGTCCTCCTCCTCGACCAGCGGCATCCAGTGCCGGGCCGGCTCGGCCGGTTGCGCGGACTGCTCCACCAGGCGGCTGACCTCACCCCACAACTGCTGGAGCTCCAAGACGGGATCGTGTCCGGCCCACCAGGCCGATCTCGCAACGCCCGCACGTTCGCTCATGCCCAGACTCCCATGCCCTGGCTCCGATTCGTCTCCCCCCGGCCGTTCGGATTCCGAGTCTAGGCAGAATGCGCTTCGTCCGCGCGGGCAACGGAGAGTGACCGGTGCGGAGGACTCGTTCACGTGAGAAAGACGGCACATGAGAGAGGACGGAAAGCGTCCGACAGGTATCCGCGAAGGGGGTCGGAGAAAGCCCGGAAACCCTTGGGGGAGCCCGCCGTCCTCGGGTTGCGGAGCCCTGGACATCGGGGTTCAGTGAAAACCTGATCCGTCGCGCACCAGGAGCTGCCATGTCGATGTCGTTCGGTTCACCGTTCGGTTCCTCCGACCCGTTCAGCGACCTGCTGAACAGGTTCTTCGGCATGTCACCGGCTTCATCTCCCCCCGCGGTGCAGCGAGTTCCCATCGGAAGGCTGCTGACGGAGTCCTCGCAGGAACTGCTCAACCTCGCCGCCAACAAGGCGGAGGAGGACGGTACCTCCGACCTCGACACCCAGCATCTGCTGTGGGCCGCGACGAAGGTCGAGCCCAGCCGCAGGCTGCTCGCCCAGGCCGGGGTAGACCCCGACAAGCTCGCGCAGACCATCGACGCGGTGCTGCCGGGCGAGTCCGGCACCCCGTCCGCCGAGCCGGGGCTCACCCCCGCGGCCAAGCGCACTCTCGCCGACGCCTTCGCCCAGTCCCAGGCGGCCGGCAACTCCTACATCGGCCCGGAGCACATCCTGGCCGCGCTGCTGGACGACGCCGACTCCGGCGCCGGCCGGCTGCTCTCCTCCGAGGGCGTCGACGGCAGGAAGCTGGCCTCCCGCACCGAACAGGCCGCCCGCCACGACCAGCAGGGCCGCGGCGGTCAGGGTCCCACCAGCACCCTGGACGAGTTCGGCCGCGACCTCACCGAGGAGGCCCGGCAGGGCAAGCTGGACCCGGTGGTCGGCCGTGCCGACGAGATCGAGCAGACGGTCGAGATCCTCTCCCGCCGCTCCAAGAACAACCCGGTCCTGATCGGCGAACCCGGTGTCGGCAAGACCGCCATCGTGGAGGGCCTCGCCCAGCGCATCGTCATCAACGACGTCCCCGAGACCCTCAAGGACAAGCGGGTCATCGCCCTGGACATGTCCGGCCTGGTGGCCGGTGCCCAGTACCGCGGCCAGTTCGAGGAGCGTCTGAAGAAGGTCATCGAGGACGTCCAGGCGTCCGAGGGCGAGATCATCCTCTTCATCGACGAACTGCACACCGTGGTCGGCGCGGGCGCCACCGGTGAGGGCTCGATGGACGCGGGCAACATCCTCAAGCCCGCCCTCGCCCGCGGCGAACTCCATGTGGTGGGTGCGACCACCATCGACGAGTACCGCAAGTACGTCGAGAAGGACGCGGCCCTCGAACGCCGCTTCCAGCCCGTCATGGTGCCCGAGCCGAGCGTGGCGGAGACCGTGCTGATCCTCGAAGGGCTGCGCGACGCCTACGAGGCCCACCACCAGGTCCGCTTCGAGAACTCGGCGCTGGAAGCATGCGCAGGGCTGTCCGACCGCTACATCACCGACCGCTTCCTGCCCGACAAGGCCATCGACCTGATGGACCAGGCCGGCGCCCGGGTGCGGCTGCGCAGTGCGGCCCGCTCCACCGAGGTCGTCGCCCGCGAGGACAAGATCGCCAAGCTCCAGCGCGAGCTGGACGAGGCCGTGTCGGGCCAGGACTACGAGAAGGCAGGCGAGCTCAAGGGCAAGATCGCCGAGGTGGAGTCCGAGGTCGCCGGGATCGAGGAGCGCCGCGAGGGCGTCATCACCGTCACGCCGGACGACATCGCCGACATCGTCTCCCGCCGCACGGGCATCCCCGTCTCGCAGCTCACCGCCAGCGAGAAGGAGCGGCTGCTCAACCTGGAGGAGGAGATGCACGCCCGCATCGTCGGGCAGAACGAGGCCGTCACCGCCGTCTCCCAGGCGGTGCGCCGCAACCGGGCCGGCATGGGCGACCCCGACCGCCCGGTGGGCTCCTTCCTCTTCCTCGGCCCCACGGGCGTCGGCAAGACCGAACTCGCCAAGGCCCTCGCCGAGCTGCTGTTCGGCGACCAGGACCGCATGATCCGCTTCGACATGAGCGAGTTCCAGGAGAAGCACACGGTCTCCCGCCTCGTCGGCGCGCCTCCCGGATACATCGGCTACGAGGAGGCCGGGCAGCTCACCGAGAAGGTCCGCCGCCAGCCGTACAGCGTGATCCTCTTCGACGAGATCGAGAAGGCGCACCCGGATGTGTTCAGCACCCTGCTGCAGATCCTGGACGACGGCCGGCTGACCGACGGTCAGGGCCGCACCGTCGACTTCCGGCACACCGTCATCATCATGACGTCGAACATCGGCGCCCACCTGATCCTGGCCCACCAGGGCGACGTGTCCGAGATCAAGGACGACCTGCTGGAGGAGCTGCGCGGGCGCTTCCTGCCGGAGTTCCTCAACCGCATCGACGACATCATCATCTTCCACAGCCTCACCGAGGACGACCTCTCCCAGATCGTCGACCACCTGCTGGCCCAGAGCCGGCGCCGGGTGGAGTCGCAGGGGCTGCACCTGGAGGTCACGGAGGCGGCGAAGAAGCTGCTGATCGCCCACGGCCACCAGCCGGAGTTCGGCGCCCGGCCGCTGCGCCGCACGATCCAGTCCGAGCTGGACAACCGCATCGCCGAGCTGCTGCTGAGCGGTCAGACCGAGCCCGGCGACACGATCGTCGCCGAGGTGAAGGACGACTCGCTGCACGTCACCGTGCGCGGTCCCGGCGACAAGAAGTCCGACAAGGGCGAGAAGGCCGAGGCGGGTGCGGGCAAGAAGGCGGCCGCCAAGAAGACCGCGTCCCAAAGCAGGAAGAAGGCCGAGTCCAAGGACGCCGACTCCGAGGGCGCCGACACCAAGGACGCCGAGGCGAAGAAGGACTGACGGCGGCAAGGAGAATCCCCATGGCGCACCACCACAAGTCCAACAAGAAGGTCGAGGGCGATCCCGACCGCGGGCACGGGCGTGGTATGCCCCGCCGTCCGGACGAGACCGAGCTCCAGGAACGCACGCAGGAGGACCGGCGCGACGTCGGCCTGCCCGTCCGCGAGCAGGAGAGTCCCGAGCGCGTCTACGAGCAGGAGCGCGCCGAGATCGACCGCCAGGTGGACCGGGGCGAGGTGGGGACCGGTGACCTGACGCGCCGGGAGCGCGAGGAGGAGGACCCCTTCCCGCCGTCCCACTACGGCGGCTGATCCCGCGGACACGCGAGGAGCCCGGGTGGGCCGGACACGATGTCCGGCCCCCCCCCGCACCACGCGGGGGCCGCCGCGGTAG
>NZ_JBEYXQ010000006.1:66375-337557 GCF_040645115.1 Streptomyces sp. NPDC046860
GGCCCTCCCCCCCCCCCCCCCCCCGGCCGCCGGGCGGCCCCCCCCCTCCGCCCCCCCCCACCCGGGCTCCTCGCGTGTCCGGCGTCAGTCCTTGTCGTCGCCGGGCGTGCCCAGTGACACCACGACCGCGGTGGCCTCGCCGTCCGGGGCGTCGTAGCTGACGGTGTCACCGGGGACGCGGCCCATGAGCGCGCCGCCCAGCGGGCTGTCGGAGGTGACCAGAGCCGGGTCGCGGGCGTCGGCGATCTCGCCGATGTGCAGCGTCTGCGTGGTGCCGTCCGCGAACCGCACGGTGACCGTCGTGCCCACCCCGACCACGTCGGTGGGCGCCGGGCCCGCGAGGCCGGCCTGGCGCAGCCGGTCCTCGACCCGGTCGATGCGTTCGTCCAGCCGGTTCAGCTGGTCGGCCCGCTGGATCTCGTCGGCCTGGTCGGCGCGGTCGCCCACCTCGTCGGAGTCCTTCAGCGTCGCGGCGACCGTCCTGCGTTCCTCATGCAGATCGGACAGTTCCTGTTCGAGCGCGCGACGGGCTTCGGCGCTGATCGGCTCGGGGTCACCGGTCATTCCTGCTCCAGTGCTACAGGCGGGAAATGCTGGACAGAAGCACCCTAATGGCGCTCCCGCACGACAACCAGTCGGACCGGGCGCGCCGCGGGGCGGGCCCGGCCGGCCCTACTGGCGCGAACCGGGTGGCGGGGGAACCTCCGGCACCCAGGGCTTCTGCCAGGGCGGGCTGCCCGCCACCAGGGCCTCGGCCTGGGGCGGACCCCAGGAACCGGGCGGATAGGGGTGGACCGGCGGGGGATAGGTCAGCAGGGGCTGGACGATCCGCCAGCACTCCTCCACCGCCCGCTGCGGGGCGAAGTACTTGTCGTCGCCGGTCAGCGCCGCGTACAGCAGGCGCTCGTACGGGGCGAGGGGCTGGCCCAGTTCACGGGCGAAAATGGTGTCCAGCGGGACCAGCCGCCACGCCGAGGCCTCGTCCAGCGCGGAGATCTGCAGCCGCATCCCCGCCTCCGGGTCGATGCGCAGCACGATCTGGTTCCCGGCCACCCTGCCGGGGTCGGGGAGGAAGTTGAGCCGGGGCGGCTCGCGCAGGATCAGCCGTACCTCGGTCACCCGCACCGGGAGCCGCTTGCCCGCGCGGATGAGGACGGGCACTCCCGCCCACCGCCAGTTGTTGATCCCCAGCCGCAGCGCCGCGTAGGTCTCCGTGGTCGACCCCGGTGCCACGCCCGGCAGTTGCTGGTAGCCGACGTACTGGCCGCGTACGTACTCGTGCACGTCGGCGGCCGGCATGGCGCGCAGCACCTCGATCCGCTTGTCCCACAGATCGGTCGCGCTCGGCCCGACCGGCGGGTCCATCGCCACCAGGGCGAGCACCAGCAGCAGATGGTTCTGGATCACGTCGCGCAGCGCGCCCACATGGTCGTAGAAACCGCCGCGCTGTTCGACGCCGAACTCCTCGGCCATCGTGATCCGGATGGACACCACGCTGTCGCGGTGCCACAACTCGGCCAGCGCGGAGTTGGCGAACCGCAGGTACTCCAGCTCGATCACGGGCTCCTTGCCCAGGAAGTGGTCGACCCGCAGGATCTGGCCCTCGTCCAGCACCGCCGTCAGCCTGCGGTCCAGCGCGCGGGCCGAGGCCAGGTCGTGCCCGAAGGGCTTCTCCAGCGCCACCCGCGCCTGCCCCAGCAGCCGCGCGGCGGCCAGCTGGTCCACGATCGGCGCGAACAGCGAGGGCGGTGTCTCCAGATAGAACAGCGGACGCCGGCGCCGGCCCAGCATCTGGGCGAGCCGCCTATAGGTGTCGGGTTCGTCCAGGTCTCCGGACACATAGGCGAGCCGGGCGGCCAGCCGTCCGAACACCGCGTCGTCGACCGGCCCGCCGGCCTCCTCCACCGCCTCGCGGGCGAACGCGGCCAGCGCCTCGCCGTCCATCTCCCGTCTGCCCACGCCGATCACCGGACAGTCGAGCAGCCCCCGGCCCTCCAGCTTGTACAGGGCGGGGAACGTCATCTTCCGCGCGAGATCCCCGGTCACCCCGAAGATCACCAGGGCGTCCGCTTCCCAGGTTCCGGCCATCGGCTGGTGCTCCTCACCCCTCGCGGGACGCGCCCGCGAGGACAGGACCCCGTCTCCCGCCATCGTCCGTGTCCCGCACCCGGCGCGCGAGTCGGGGCGTGCGCTCCGGCGGCTGTGCCCGGGGGCCGTACCGGCATGTATGGTGTCCGGCACGCGGGGCAGGTGATCACCCGTCCCCGTACCGAACGTGACCGACCACGCCAGAAGGAGGCCCGCATGTCCTCGAAGCGACGCCGGAAGAAGAAGGCCCGCCGGAAGAACGGCGCCAACCACGGCAGCCGGCCGCAGTCCTGAACGACGGCCGCACCGGGCCCGGTCACCTCACCGCGAGGCGGCCGGGCCCGGCCCGTTCTCCGGCCCGCCGGAGCCGGCCGCGGTGACCGCCCGCCCGTGACGGTCCCCCGTACGGACCGCCCGCGCTGGCCGCCGGACACCCGACGCCCGAGTCTGGGAGCGCGGCACGCCGCGATCCCCGCCACGGAAGAGGGTTGCTGTCCGGTCATGAGCGAACAGGATGGACCCGGAATGGAACGAGGTCCGCACGCGGGCAAGGGCCCCTATCTGGACGCCCGCGTGGGTTCCGCGCAGGGCCCCGGCGCGGGCGGATCGACGTTCACCGTCCTGGTCGCCGCGGCCGCCAACTTCGGCGTCGCGCTCGCCAAGGCGGTCGCCGGTGTGCTCAGCGGCTCCAGCGCCATGCTCGCCGAGGCCGGGCACTCCGTCGCCGACACCATGACCGAGGCGCTGCTCTTCGTCGCCCTCAAGCGCAGCAAGAAGCCGGCCGACGACGACCACCCCCTCGGCCACGGACCCGAGCGGTACATCTGGGCCCTGCTCGCCTCCGTCGCCACCTTCGTCGGCGGCGGCGTCTTCGCCGTGTACGACGGCATCCACGCGCTCACCCACGGCGAGAAGCCCGGCAACCCGCTGATCTCCTACATCGTGCTCGCCGTCGCCTTCGTCCTGGAGGGGCTGTCCCTGCGCACCGGCCTGCGGCAGGCCACCGGACGCGCCGAGCACTTCCGTGTGCCGATCCTGCGCTACCTCCAGCACACCCCCGACACCGCCGTGAAGGCCGTCGTCATGGAGGACTCCGCCGCGCTCGTCGGCCTCGTCCTCGCCGCCCTCGGCCTGCTCGGCGGCCAGCTCACCGGCTCCGGCGTCTACGACGGCATCGCGTCCATCCTCATCGGTGTACTGCTGGTCGGGGTGGCCTACGTCCTCGGCCGCGCCAACACCGAACTCCTCGTCGGCCGCGCCCTGCCGGCGCCCATGCGGGAGGCGGTGCGCAGGGAACTGCTCTCCGTCGACGCCGTCCAGGACGTGATGGAGCTGACCACGCTGGTCCAGGGGCCGGGGGAGATCCTGATCGCCGCCAAGGTCGACTTCCGCGACGTCTCCACCTCCGCCCAGATCGAGTGGGCCTGCGAGGAGGCGGAGACCCGGCTGCGCGCCCTGATCCCGGCGGTCAAGCGCGTCTACCTGGACCCGACCCCGCCGCGCGCCGGGGAGTAGCCGGCCGGCGGTCTCCCGGCAGGCGTGCGGACCCGGCGGCCGTTAGCGTGTTGCCGACGGCCGCCGCCGCGCGCGACAGCCGCGACCGGCCGTTCCCGCCGACGGAAGGACCCTCCCATGGGCCGACGCAAGGATCTCGGACTGCTGGCCGTACGCCTGGGCACCGGCGGCGTACTGGCCGCCCACGGCGCGCAGAAGCTCCTCGGCTGGTTCGGCGGCGCCGGCATCGACGGCACGGGGAAGTTCATGGAGTCCCTGGGCTTCGTCCCGGGCAGGCCGAGCGCCGTCGCGTCCGGAGCCGCCGAGCTGGGCGGCGGGGTCCTGCTCGCCCTCGGTCTCGCCACGCCCGCCGCCGGTGCCGCGGTCGCGGGCGGCATGTCCGGCGCCGTCTCCGTGCACCGCCCGAACGGGTTCTTCATCACCGCGGGCGGCTACGAGTATCCGGCCTACCTCGGCTACATCGCCGCGACCGTCGGGGTGACCGGGCCCGGCCGCTACTCCCTCGACCGCCTCCTCGGCTACCGCCTCGACCGCCCCCGGCTGGTCCTGCTCTCCTTCGCGCTGAGCGCCGCCGCCACCGCGGTCGTCGTGGCCCGCCGGGAGACGGTGCTCGCGGCCCGGGAGCGTGAACAGGGCGGCTCGCACGTGCGAGCCTGAAGCACGCCGTCACTTCGGAATCGCGGCACGGAACTCGGTGGGCGAACCGAATTCCGTGCCGTTCCGGCATTGCGCGGCTCCGCCATTTCCGCACCGGTGAAAAAAGGGTTCGGGTTTCCGGCTCCGAATAGCCGCTCGCCCTTTGTTCGCAAGGGGTGTGCGTCGCGTGGCGGGTGCTGATACACCGACATACTCTGGCCTAGAGCTCCATATATCGGTATGGACGCACGCCGCGACGGCGGAAGGGTGAGAGTCTTGAGCACCTTGGACGAAGAACAGTCACGGATGATGGAGGCGGAGTCGGATCTCGAGCCCCGCGTGGGCCCGATCCCCAAAGGGGAACCGTACTTCCACCCCTACCATCACCCCGCCGCGGGATGGGGCGCCGCAAAGAGCGTGACCAAATTCCTGCTGGACGAGGGAACGCTGATCGAGGGCCCGCGGGCCATCATGAAGATGAACCACGAGAACGGTGGTTTCGACTGTCCCGGATGCGCGTGGCCGGACGACACCAAGGGTCTGAAGCTCGACATCTGCGAGAACGGGATCAAGCACGTTCTGTGGGAGCTGACCCACAAGAGGGCCGACCGGCAGATGTTCGCCCGCCACTCCGTGAGCGAGATGCACGAGTGGAGCGACTACAAACTGGAGGACCAGGGCCGGCTGACCGAGCCCATGGTCTACGACGCGGCCACCGACCACTACGTGCCGATCTCCTGGCACGACGCGTTCGCGCTGATCGGGCGCCACCTGCGCAACCTGGAGAACCCCAACCAGGCGTCGTACTACACCTCGGGCCGGCTCGGCAACGAGGCGACGTTCCTGTACCAGCTCATGGCGCGCGAGCTGGGCACCAACAACCTGCCGGACTGCTCCAACATGTGCCACGAGGCCAGCGGACGCGCCCTTCAGGCGTCGCTCGGCACCGGAAAGGGCACGGTCGACCTCAAGGACTGGGAGGCCACGGACGCCCTGTTCGTGATCGGCGTCAACGTCGCCTCCAACGCACCGCGGATGCTCACCTCGCTGACCGAGGCGTTCGACCGGGGTGCGCAGGTCGTGCACATCAACCCGTTCATCGAGGCGGGCGCCACGAAGGCCATCATCCCGCACGACTTCGTGGACATGGCCACCTTCCACGCCACCCGGACCAGCACCCTGAACCTCCAGGTGCGGGTCGGCGGCGACCTGGCGCTGCTGCGCGGCATGGCCAAGGCGGTGCTGGAGCAGGCGAAGACCGACCCCAAGGCCATCGACACCCAGTTCATCAACCGGCACACCGTCGGCTTCGACGAGTACCGGGCGATCTGCGAGGCCACGTCCTGGGAGGAACTGGAGCGCCAGTCCGGCCTCACCCGCGCGGACATCCTCAAGGCCGCCCGCATCTACACCGACGCCGACCGCTCCATCATCAGCTGGTGCCTGGGCGTCACCCAGCACGAGCACGGTGTGGACACCGTCCGCGAGATCGTCAACCTGCTGCTCCTGCGCGGCAACCTGGGCCGTGAGGGCGCGGGTCCGTCGCCGGTGCGCGGGCACAGCAACGTGCAGGGCAACCGCACCTGCGGCATCGACCACCGCCCGGAGCCCGAGTTCCTGGACCGGCTGGCCGAGGTCTGCAAGATCAACCCGCCGCGCGAGGACGGCCTGGACACGGTCGGCACGCTCCAGGCGATGAACCGGGGCGACGTCAAGGTCTTCATCGGCATGGGCGGCAACTTCGCGCTCGCGGTGCCGGACTCGCCGTTCAGCTACGAGGCGCTGCGCAACTGCGACCTCACGGTCCAGGTCAGCACCAAGCTGAACCGCAGCCACGTCGTCCACGGCAAGGAGGCGCTGATCCTGCCGTGCCTCGGCCGGACGGACAAGGACCACCAGAAGAACGGCGTGCAGAGCACCTCCGTCGAGGACTCGATGTCGATGGTCCACCTGTCGGTCGGCATGAAGCGGCCCCCCTCCAAGCACCTGCTGTCGGAGCCCGCGATCATCTCCGGCATGGCGCGTGCCGCGCTGCCCACGAGCCCCACGCCGTGGGAGTGGTACATCGAGGACTACGACCGCATCCGCGACACGATGTCCGAGGTGCTCGACGGCTTCGAGGACTTCAACCGCCGCGTGCGGCTGCCGCTGGGCTTCCGCATCAAGCAGCCCGCCCGTGAGCTGATCTTCCTCACGAAGTCCGGCAAGGCGGAGTTCTCGCACGCCAAGCTGCCGGACGTGGTCCCCCCTCCGGGCATGCTGGCGCTGGGCACCATGCGCTCGCACGACCAGTGGAACACCACGATCTACTCCGACAACGACCGCTACCGCGGCATCAAGAACCTGCGCGAGCTCGTCTTCATGAACGAGGACGACATGCGCGAGCGCGGGATCTCGGAGTTCGACCCGGTGAACATCGTCGCCACGGCCAAGGACGGCAGCCACCGCTACCTCGACGGCTACCTGGCCATCCCGTACGACATGCCGCGAGGCTGCGCTGCGGGCTACATGCCCGAGATGAACGTGCTGATCGCCCTGTGCGACTACAGCACGCAGAGCGACCAGCCGCTCATGAAGTACGTCAAGGTGGACATCACCCCGGCGACCTGACCGGGAGCGCACACGGGCGGGCCCCCTCCGAGTTTCCGGAGGGGGCCCGCCCGTTCGTCCGTGCGGTGCGGCCGACGGGTCAGTGGCCGGCCGGGATGTGGTGGACCGCGATGCGCTTGCTGAAGACCCAGTACGTCCAGCTCTGGTAGAGGATGATCAGCGGGGCGAAGATCGCCGCGACGATCGTCATCACCGTCAGCGTGTAGGACGCGGACGAGGCGTTGGCGACCGTCAGCGACCAGGCGGGGTTCAGCGTGGACGGCATGACCTCGGGGAACAGCGTCAGGAACAGCATGGCGAAGGTCGAGACCACCGTCAGGGCGGAGAAGGTGAACGCCCAGCCCTCCCGGCCGATCCGGTTGAAGAACAGCGCCACGAGCAGCGCCGCGAACGCCACGATCATCACGCCGAGGCTCTGGCCGTTGCCCGAGTTCACCTGCGTCCACAGCAGGAACGCGAGCAGCAGCAGGAGGGAGGCCGCCCCCAGCACGGGCACCAGCTTCCGCGCCCGCTGCCGGATCTCGCCGTCCGTCTTCAGCGCCGCGAAGATCGCGCCGTGGCAGGTGCAGAGCACCAGGGTGGCGAAGCCGCCCAGGACCGCGTACCCGTCGAACAGCTCACCCGGCGTGCCCACGTAGGACTTGTTCCGGGCGATGGCGATGCCCTGCACCATGTTGGCGAAGACCACGCCCCACAGGAACGGCAGGATCGCCGAGGTCCAGAAGGTGACCTGCTCCCAGCTCCGCTGCCAGCGCGGGTCGTCGCGTTTGGCGCGGTACTCGAAGGACACGCCCCGCGCGATCAGACAGAGCACGATGATCAGCAGCGGGATGTAGAAGCCGCTGAACAGGGTGGCGTACCAGTCCGGGAACGCCGCGAAGGTCGCGCCCGCGGCCGCGATCACCCACACCTCGTTGCCGTCCCACACGGGCGCGATCGTGTTGATGAGGACGCGCCGCTCCTTGTCGTTGCGGGCCATCGTCTGGGTGAGGACGCCGATCCCGAAGTCGAACCCCTCCAGGAAGAAGTAGCCGACCCACAGGAGGGCGATCAGGATGAACCAGAGATCGTAGAGATGCATGGCGATCCGTCCTCAGTAGGCGATGGAGAGGGGCTTGTCCTGGTCGTCCGGGGAGACGCGCAGGGACGGATCCTTCGCGGGCGGCTGCTCGTCGACGTCGGGCCCCGGTTTCGCGTACTTGACCATCAGGCCGCCCTCGACCACCGCGAGGATCGCGTAGACCACGCTGAGTGCGGCCAGCGAGCCGATCTGGGTGCCCACGCTCACGTTCGGCGAGTTGGCGTCGGCCGTCTTCATCAGGTGGAACACCACCCAGGGCTGGCGGCCCATCTCGGTGAAGATCCAGCCGAAGCTGTTGGCCAGCAGCGGGAACCCCAGGGTCAGGGCGACGATCCGCCAGCTCCACTTGGTGAAGAAGTCGTTCATCCTGATCTTGTCGGTGAGCATCAGGTTCGGCGGCTCGTCCTCACCCGTGCGGAACCTGGGTTTGACCCACAGTCTCCTGCGGGTGAGGTAGAGGCCGATCACGCCGATGGTGAAGCTGGTCATGCCGAAGAAGATCATCAGGCGGAATCCCCAGTACGTCATGAAGATGTTGGGGATGTAGTCCTCCCGGCTGCCGCCGAACAGCCGCACCTGCTCGTCGGCCCGGTCGTTGATGCCGGGGACGGGGGAGTGGAAGTTGCTCTTGGCCAGGAAGGACAGCGCGCCCGGGACTTCCAGGGCGACGTCGTTGCGCCCCTCGCCGACGTTGCCGACCGAGAAGATCGAGAAGGGGGCCGGCCCTTCCGTGTCCCACAGGGCCTCCGCCGCCGCCATCTTCATCGGCTGCTGCTCGAACATCACCTTGGCCAGGCGGTCGCCGCTGAGGGCGGTGAGGATGCCGGCGATCGAGCAGACGACCAGGGCCAGCTTGAGCGAGCTGCGCATGGCCGCGATCCGCTTGCGGTTGGTGTCCTTGCCGCGCTTGGCCCGCCACAGGTGGTAGGCCGCGATGCCCATGACGAAGGCGGCGCCCGTGATGAACGCCGCCGTCAGGGTGTGGAAGACCTGCACCAGCGTCGTGTCCTGGAACAGCACGCGCCAGATGTTCGTCAGCCGGGCCTTGCCGTTCTCGGGATCGATCCGGTAGCCGACCGGGTGCTGCATGAAGGAGTTGGCGGCCAGGATGAAGTACGCGGAGAGAAGGCTGCCGATGGTCACGATCCAGATCGTCGCCAGGTGGACCTTCTTCGGGAGCCGGTTCCAGCCGAAGATCCACAGGCCGATGAACACGGACTCGAAGAAGAAGGCGATCAGCGCCTCCATCGCCAGCGGAGCGCCGAAGACGTCACCGACGAAGCGGGAGTAGCTCGACCAGCTCATGCCGAACTGGAACTCCTGGAAGATGCCCGTGACCACGCCCAGCGCGAGGTTGATCAGCAGGAGCTTTCCCCAGAATTTGGTGGCGTGGAAGTACTTCTCCTTGCCCGTCCGCACCCAGGCCGTCTCCAGACCGGCGACGATGCCTCCGAGGCCGATGCTGAGCGGGACGAAGAGGAAGTGGTAGACCGTCGTCATACCGAACTGCCACCGCGCGATGGTCTCCTGAGCGATTGCTAGTTCCACTACGTCCTTCTCTCGCTCGATCCGGCCGCAATCTGGATAAAAGGTATCTCTCAGGCATAGTCGCGTCGACTTGGGGAAGGGGATACGCGCACTCGGCGCAAGTCGTCCGGCCGGGACGGTCGGTGACGTCATCGCGAAAACGCGATCAGGGCGCGCATCTGCGTGCCGATCTCCCCTTTTCGGGTCTTATGTGCGCACCCTCGGGCGGCATTTCAGGAACACCGCACGCGGAATGCCGACCCGCGTACATGCGTATTCCTTTATCGCCCGAGGCTCCTTTTCGGGCGTCACGCGAGGACCGCGTCCCCCAGCCAGTGCGCGGCGAGCAGCGCGGCCCGCACGTTGAAGTCGTCCGCCGGGCCGTCCGGCAGCAGCGCGGTGGCCCGGCGCACCCGGTACTGGACCGAGTTGCGGTGCAGGTTCAGCGCCCGCGCGGCGGCCGTGTGGCTGCGGCGGCAGGCGAGGAAGACCCGCAGCGTCTCGCGCAGGGTGGCGCCCCGCGCGTCGCGGCACGCCAGCCCGCCGAGCGTGCCCGTCACGAAATCCCGTACCGCCGGAAGGTCACCGGCCATCAGTGCGACCGGCGCGACCGCGGCGTAATGCACCCACCGCGCGGTGCCCGCGCCGCCCGCCCCGGCCGGCTTCGCCGTGAGGATCTCCCGGACCCGCGCCGACTGCCGCGCCGACGTGCGGAAACCCTCCAGACCGGCGCCGGGCCGCCCCACGGCGGCGTGCAGCGCCGTGCCCTCCGGCGGGGCCAGGTCGCCCTGCCACCGCCGCTCGCCCCCGGCGGGCAGCGCCAGCCACAGCCGGGCCTCGCGCTCGTCGGTCGGCACCACCAGCGCGGCCCGCGCCCGCAGCGCCGCCACCGCGTGCGCGCGTACCTCGTCCACGGCGGTGACCAGGTCGAACGACGTCATCGCGCCCACCGGCCACAGCGTGCAGGCCACGTGCACCGCGTCCAGCGGGTAGCGCAGCGCCCGCTCGGCGGCCGCCCGGTCCACCGGCCCCGCGCCGAGCAGCGCCCCCACCCACTGCTGGCGCACGCCGCCCTGGCTCGCCACCCACCGCTCCCGCTCGTGCTCGTAGGCGCGCCCGACCTGCTCGCAGACGTGGTCGATGAACAGCGCCGAGCGGCGCACCACGTCGAGCACGAGCGCCACCCGGTGCTCGGCCGGCAGCGCGTCGAGATGCGCGAAGGCGTGGTCCAGCACCCGGGAGTGGCCGATGCGGTACGCGCGGACCAGGGCGGACAGCGGCACATCGCGCTGGGCCAGCGTCCGCGCGTACGCCACGGCCGCGGACGGGGCCTCCAGCAGCTCCGGGTCGAAGTCCTGCTGGAGGAAGTTGAGCGCGGCCATCACGTTCTCGCTCAGGCTCGCCTCCAGCAGGGAGCGGGTGGCGGCGTCGTGGTCGAGGGCGTCGATCTGCACGAGGGTCAGCCGGACCAGATCCGTGATCATGGCCTCGCTCGTCCCGCGCAGCCGGTCCACCAACTGGCTGACCAGGGCCTGTTGTGTCGGCATGAGTGAACTGTAGAGGTGCCGGGCGGCGGTGCCGCTGTGCCCGGCGCACAAAGGAGGCCCCGGATGTTGTGACGCGCGGCCGTCGCCGCCGTGCTCCGGGCGCCCCTACCTTCACCGGGTCCGTACCGCCCGCCCAGTGAAGGCGTGATGTCCATGGGCTTCATGAAACCCCGGCTGATCCCCGTCGACGCCGGCACCTACCGCACCCTGCCGCGCCGCGACCGCCTCCAGGTCCTGACCCGGCACTGGGTCGAGCACGGCTTCGGCAGCCCGGCGGCGGTGTACCTGTTCTACGTCGTCAAGTGCGCGCTCTACATCGGCGGGGCGGCACTGGTGATCTCGCCGACGCCGGGCCTCGGACCGGTCACCGAGGTGGCGTCCTGGTGGTCGGAGCCGGTCGTCTACCAGAAGCTGATCGTGTTCACCCTGCTGTGGGAGGTGACCGGACTCGGCTGCGGCTCCGGCCCGCTGTCCTCCCGCTTCCTCCCGCCGATCGGCTCCGCGCTGTACTGGCTCAGGCCCGGCACCGTGCGGCTGCCCCCGTGGCCCGGCAGGGTGCCGCTGACCCGGGGCGACCGCAGGACCGCGGCCGACGTCCTGCTCTACGCGGCCGTACTGGCCTCCGGCGTCTGGCTGCTCGGGCGCCCCGGCGAGGCGGGCCCGCCCGGACACGCGGGCCTGCTCGACCCGGTGGCCGCGATCCCGCTCATCGTGACCCTGGCGGTGCTCGGACTGCGCGACAAGACGGTCTTCCTCGCCGCGCGCGGGGAGCAGTACGGGCTCTCGCTGCTGGTGTTCTTCTTCCCGTACACCGACATGTTCATCGGCTTCCAGCTGATCATGCTGGCGATCTGGTGGGGCGCCGCCACCTCCAAGCTCAACCACCACTTCCCCTTCGTGGTGGCCACGATGATGAGCAACGCGCCCCTGGTCCCGAACCGGCTCAAGTCCCTCTTCTACCGCGACCACCCCGAGGACCTGCGTCCCTCCCGCCTGTCCTTCCTGCTCGCGCACACCGGCACCGCCACCGAGTACCTCGTCCCGCTCTTCCTCGTCCTCCTCGGCGACGGCGGGCCCTGGACGTGGGCGGCCCTGCTCTACATGGCCGTGTTCCACCTGCACATCCTGTCGACCCTCCCCATGGGAGTGCCGCTGGAGTGGAACCTGTTCTTCGTCTTCTCGCTCTTCTTCCTCTTCGGCGCCCACGGCGACCTCACCGTGTGGCAGCTCCACTCGCCCTGGCTGCTCGCGGTGATCCTGCCGAGCCTCGTGCTGCTCCCCCTCCTCGGCAACCTCCGCCCCGACCTCGTCTCCTTCCTGCCCGCCATGCGCTACTACGCGGGCAACTGGGCCACCAGCGCCTGGCTGTTCACCGGGGACGCGCTCGACCGGCTCGAAGCGGGCCTCACCACGAGCGCCCGGCCCGCCCACCGGCAGATGGCCACCCTCTACGACGCCGACACCGCCCTGGTGCTCGCGGCCAAGGCCGAGGGCTGGCGGGCCATGCACTCCCACGGCCGGGCCCTCGGCGGCCTGGTGGAACGCGTCACCGACGGCCAGGACGCCGTCACCGTGCTGGAGGGCGAGCTGATCGCGGGCTTCGCCCTCGGCTGGAACTTCGGCGAGGGCCACCTCCACGACGACCAGCTGCTGCGCGCCGTACAGGCCCGCTGCGCCTTCGCGCCCGGCGAGGTGCGGGTGATCTGTTTGGAGGGACAGCCCCTGCACCGGCAGACTCAGGACTATGAGATCCACGACGCGGCCCTCGGCCTGCTGGAGAGCGGCCATGTCGCGGTGCGCGACATGCTGACCCGTCAGCCCTGGCCCACGGACGGGGCGGCCTACCCGGTGTACGGCGTACAGGTCCGGCGTGCGCTGCCGCTGCCGCTGGACAGCACCTCATGACCTCCGCCGTCGTGGTCGGCGGCGGGCCCAACGGGCTCGCCGCGGCGGCCCTGCTCGCCAAGGCGGGACTCGACGTCACCCTCCTGGAGGCCGCCGACGAGGCCGGCGGCGGCACCCGCAGCCACGAGGCGCTCCTGCCGGGCCTGCTGCACGACCACTGCTCCGCCGTGCACCCCATGGCCGTCGGCTCGCCCGCCCTGCGCGAACTGGAACTGGAACGCCACGGACTGCGCTGGCGCCTGCCCGCCGTCGACTGCGTCCACCCCCTCGACGACGGCACGGCGGGCGTGCTGATGCGCTCCGTCGCGGACACCGCCCGGCTCCTCGGCCCCGACGGCGCCCGCTACCGTGCGCTGATCGAGCCCTCGGTACGGCACTGGGACACGCTCGCCGGGGAGGTGATGGGTCCGCTGCTGCGCGTCCCCTCGCACCCCCTGCTGCTCGCCCGGTTCGGCCTGCCGACCGCCCTGCCCGCCACCGCCCTCGCCCGGCTCTTCCGCACCCCGCGGGCACGCGGCCTGTGGGCCGGTGTCGCCGCCCACGCCTTCCGCCCGCTGAACCGCCCGTTCACCTCCGCCATCGGGCTCGGCATCCTGACCGCCGGGCACGCCGCCGGGTGGGCCGTGGCCGAAGGAGGCTCGCAGTCCATCGCCCTCGCCCTGGAGAAGGCGCTGCGCGAGCACGGCGGGACCGTCCACACCGGCGTCCGGATCACCGACCACCGCCAGCTCCCCGCCGCCGACGTCACCCTGCTCGACCTCGACCCGGCGCAGGCCGCCGCCGTCTACGGAGACCGGCTGCCCGCCCGGACCCGGTCCGCCTACCGGCGCTTCCGCCGGGGACCCGGCGCCTTCAAGATCGACCTGGCGGTCGAGGGCGGCATCCCCTGGACGCACGAGAAGGCCCGGCAGGCCGGGACCGTGCACCTGGGCGGCACCGTCGAGGAGATCGCGCGGGCCGAACGGGACGTGACGGCCGGACGCATGCCCGAGCGGCCGTTCGTGCTGGTCGGCCAGCAGTACCTGGCCGACCCGAGCCGCTCGGCCGGTGACATCCACCCGGTCTGGGCCTACGCGCACGTCCCGTACGGATACACCGGGGACGCCACGGAGGCGATCCTCGGGCAGATCGAACGGTTCGCCCCCGGCGCCCGGGACCGCGTCGTGGGCATCGCCGCCACCGCCCCGGCCGGGTTCGCCGCCGCCAACGCCAACTTCGCGGGCGGCGACATCCTCACCGGCGCCAAGACGACCCCCCAGCTCGTCCTGGGCCCCCGCCCCGCCCTCGACCCCTACAGCACCGGGCTGCCCGGCGTCTTCCTCTGCTCGGCGGCCACCCCGCCGGGGCCGGGCGCCCACGGCATGTGCGGTGCGGGCGCGGCGGCCTCGGCGCTGCGGTACCTAGCGCGCGAGTAGCTCCAGCGTGTCGATCACCCGGTTGGAGAAGCCCCACTCGTTGTCGTACCAGGCGACCACCTTGACGTGGCGGCCGTCGACCCGGGTGAGGGCGGAGTCGAAGATCGAGGAGGCCGGGTTGCCGACGATGTCGGTGGAGACCAGCGGGTCCTCGGAGTACTCCAGGACACCGGCCAGCGGGCCCTCGGCCGCGGTGCGGTAGGCGGCGAGGACCTCCTCGCGGGTGACGTCGCGGGCGACGGTGGTGTTCAGCTCGACGATCGAGCCGACCGGCACCGGGACCCGGATCGAGTCGCCGGACAGCTTGCCGTCCAGGTTCGGCAGCACCAGGCCGATGGCCTTGGCGGCGCCCGTGGTCGTCGGCACGATGTTCACGCCGGCCGCGCGGGCCCGGCGGGGGTCGCGGTGCGGGCCGTCCTGGAGGTTCTGCTCCTGGGTGTAGGCGTGCACGGTCGTCATGAACCCGTGCTCGATGCCCGCCAGTCCGTCCAGCACCGCGGCCAGCGGGGCCAGCGCGTTGGTCGTGCACGAGGCGTTCGACACGATCGTGTGCAGGGCCGGGTCGTAGGTGTCGCTGTTCACCCCGTACGCCAGCGTCACGTCGGCGCCGTCCGAGGGGGCGCTCACCAGCACCCGCTTCGCACCCGCGTCCAGGTGGGCGCGGGCGGCCTTGGCCGAGGTGAAGCGGCCGGTCGCCTCCAGCACGATGTCGACGTCCAGCTCGGCCCACGGCAGCTGCGCGGGCTCGCGCTCGGCGAGGACCTTGATGCGGCGGCCGTCGACCACGAGGGTGTCGCCGTCCACCTCCACCGGGCGGCCGAGCCGCCCGGCCGTCGAGTCGAAGGCCAGCAGCCGGGCCAGCCCCGCGGGTTCGGTGAGGTCGTTCACCGCGACGACCTCGAGGCCGCTGTCCCGTTCGAGCAGGGCCCGCAGCACGTTGCGTCCGATGCGGCCGAATCCGTTGATGGCGATGCGCGTCATGAAAGTGTCCCTTCCGTCCGCCATCAGGTTCGCGGGCGGCGGCCGCGCGCGGCAGTGGCAGGAGCGCCACGGTTCACAAGGATCGCGCCAGGTCCGCAAGGCGCCAGGCCCCCAGAGATCGCGCCGGCGCTACTCGCCCCGGGCGAACGTCCGCCGGTAGTCGCTCGGCGTCGTCCCCAGCACGCGCTGGAAGTGCAGCCGGAGGTTGGTGCCGGTGCCGAGCCCCACCTCGTCGGCGATTCGCTCCACGCTCCGCTCCGAACGCTCCAGCAGCTCGCGCGCCAGGTCGACCCGGGCCCGCGTCACCCACTGCATCGGCGTGTACCCGGTGTCCTCCGCGAACCGCCGGGAGAACGTGCGCGGCGACACCGCCGCGTGCCGGGCCAGCGCCTGCAGGCTCAGCGGCTCACCGAGCCGGTGCAGCGCCCACTCCCGGGTCGCGGCGAACCGCTCGCCCAGCGGCTCGGGCACGCTGCGCGGCACGTACTGCGCCTGACCCCCGCTGCGATAGGGCGCCGCGACCAGGCGCCGGGCCGCGTGATTGGAGGCGGCCACCCCCAGCTCGCCGCGCAGCATGTGCAGGCACAGGTCGATGCCGGAGGCCGCCCCGGCCGACGTCAGCACGCTGCCCTCGTCCACGAACAGCACGTTCTCGTCGACCCGGATCAGCGGGTACCGGGCCGCGAGGGCACGCGCGTAGTGCCAGTGCGTGGTGGCCCGCCTGCCGTCCAGCAGCCCGGTGGCCGCCAGCGCGAACGCCCCCGTGGAGATCGCCGCGAGCCGCGCGCCCCGCCCGTGCGCGGCCACCAGCGCCGCCACCACCGGCTCCGGCGGGTCCTCCCGGTCCGGGAACCGGTAGCCGGGCACGAACACCACGTCCGCCCACTGAAGCGCCTCCAGCCCGTGCGCCACGTGGTACGACAGACCGTCGCCGCCCGTCACCAGCCCCGGCGCGGCACCGCACACCCGCACCTCGTACGGCATGCTCGCCCGGGTCGTGAACACCTGCGCCGGAATACCGACGTCGAGCGGCTTCGCGCCCTCCAGAACGAGAACGGCGACACGGCGGAGGCGGGATGAGGGCACGTCAGCAGCGTACGGCGCCTCCGCCCGGGGACCGGGTCACCCCCTCCGTGGTGTCCGGCCCCGCCGACGAGCGGTGCCCGGCCGAGATGGAGAAGCTCGTCCGGGACACCTGGGCGCGCCCCAACGGCGGCCCCTCTCCCTTCGATTCGGCTCGGCACACCGCGGGGAGAGGAAGATCACCCGTGGGTGACGTGGTCTTGGCCGACCACGTCACACGCGATACCGTCGGGGCGATATCGACGACGGCGAATCGGAAGCCGGTGGGAAACCGGCACGGTCGCGCCACTGTGTGCGCGGGCCCTCCAGGAAGGGGCCGCGCGAGTCAGACCCGTGGCCGTCGTCCTGTGCACCACCGAGATGGGACGCGAACTCCCAGAGGAGGTCCTGCCATGGCGCAGACCGTCGCCCAGCCGACCGCCGGCAACCCTGCCGTCCCCGCCAAGCTGCCGCTGAGGGAGATAGCGCCCTGGGCGGTCTTCTTCGGCGTCCTCATGATGGTCCTGCTGTACTTCGTCGGCGCCGAGCAGGGCGCCACCTCCGTGTTCAACGGCACGGACGTCCACGAGTGGGTGCACGACGCCCGCCACCTGCTCGGCTTCCCCTGCCACTGACGCGAGGGACGCCGCACACCCATGAACTCCGCAACGGTAAGAAACCTCCTCGTGCGGGGCATGCTCGCCGGCCTCGCCGCCGGAGTGCTCGCCCTGATCGCCGCCTACTTCCTCGGCGAGCCCAGCGTGGACAGCGCCATCAGCTTCGAGGGCCACCACGCCCACGAGCACGAGGTCGAAGTCGTCTCCCGCTCGCTCCAGTCCACCGCCGGACTCGCCACCGGTGTCCTCGTCTACGGCGTCGCCTTCGGCGGCATCGCCGCGCTCGGCTTCTGCTTCGCGCTCGGCCGCGTCGGCCGCTTCGGCCCCCGCGCGACCGCGCTGCTGCTGTCCGGTGCCGCACTGCTCGCCGTGTACGTGGTGCCGTTCCTGAAGTACCCGGCCAACCCGCCCTCGGTCGGCGACCCGGACACCATCGGCAAGCGCACCACGCTGTACTTCCTGATGATGGTGCTCAGCGTGCTCCTGGCGGTCGCCGCCACCCTGCTCGGCAAGCGGCTCGCCCCGCGCCTGGGCACCTGGTACGCGACCGTCGTGGCCGTCGCCGCCTTCGCCCTCGTGACCGGGCTCGCGTACGCGTTCCTCCCGGTCGTCAACGAGGTGCCGGAACACTTCCCGGCCACCCTGCTGTGGCGCTTCCGCCTCTCCGCGCTGGCCATCCAGACCGTGCTGTGGGCCGGATTCGGGCTCGTCTTCGGTGAGTTGGCCGAACGGCTGCTCAACCCGCGCCCCGCGACGGCGCGCGAGACGGGTCAGGCGGTCGCCGCCTCCCACTGAGCCGGTGACATGACGAGGAGAAGGGGCCCCGGAGATCTCCGGGGCCCCTCTCATTCGCCCCCGAGCGGGCGCCCCAGCCGCAGGTTCCAGCGTCCGGTCCGCCCCGACAGTTCCGTCGCGGTGAGCGGTGCCGCGTCCAGCCGCCAGAACGCCCCGGCCGGCAGCCTCAGCGCGTGCACGACGGCCGCCCGTACCACCTCGGGCTCCGCGACGGCGAGCGTGCGGCCGTCGGGCAGCGACTCCAGCCAGCGCCCGACCCGTGCGCACACCTCCCGCACCGACTCCCCGCCCGGTGCCGCGTACTCCGGGTCGGCCAGCCACCGGGCCATCGCCTCCCCCTCCGTCGCGACGGCCTCGGCCAGTGTGCGCCCGCGCCACCGCCCGGCGTCCAGCGGCGCCAGCTCCGGCGCCGTCACGCCCCGCAGCCCCAGCGCCTCCGCCGTCGCCCGGCACCGCGCGCCGGGGGACAGCACCACCCGCGACGCCTCCGGCAGCCCCCCGGCCGCCGCCCGCGCCCGAGCGGTGCCCGCCTCGTCGATCGACGAGGAACCGTCGTAGAACCGGGCCTCCCGCAGCGCGGGCCCGACGGCGGGCGAGATGAGCAGCAGCCGACTGGTCACCCCGGGAACCTCCTGATCACACAAGCCCGTTCGTCCCGGCCCACAGTGAGGGCCGGGACGAACGGGCAGTACGGTTAACGCAGTTCATCCCGCACGGTACGGGCCGCCGCCACCAGGTTCTCCAGCGAGGACCTGGTCTCCGGCCAGCCCCGGGTCTTCAGCCCGCAGTCCGGGTTCACCCACAGCCGCTCGGCGGGGATCGCCTTCAGCCCCGTACGCAGCAGATCGGCCGCCTCCTCGGCGCTCGGCACGCGCGGGGAGTGGATGTCGTACACGCCCGGACCCGCCTCGCGGGGGTAGCCGTGCGCGGCGAGTTCGCGGGCCACCTGCATGTGCGAGCGGGCCGCCTCCAGGCTGATGACGTCGGCGTCCAGGTCGTCGATGGCCCGCACGATGTCACCGAACTCGGCGTAGCACATGTGGGTGTGGACCTGGGTGTCCGGCCGGACCCCGGCGGTGGTCAGCCGGAACGCCTCCGTCGCCCAGGCGAGATAGGCTGCCCGGTCGGCGGCGCGCAGCGGGAGCGTCTCGCGCAGCGCGGGCTCGTCCACCTGGATCACCGAAGTGCCCGCCGCCTCCAGGTCGTTGACCTCGTCACGGAGGGCGAGCGCGACCTGGCGCGCGGTGTCGCCGAGCGGCTGGTCGTCGCGGACGAAGGACCAGGCCAGCATGGTGACCGGACCGGTGAGCATGCCCTTGACCGGGCGGTCGGAGAGCGACTGGGCGTACGTCGTCCAGCGGACCGTCATCGGCTCGGGGCGGGAGATGTCGCCGGCCAGGATCGGCGGGCGGACGTAGCGGGTGCCGTAGGACTGGACCCAGCCGTGCTGGGTGGCGAGGTAGCCGGTGAGCCGTTCGGCGAAGTACTGCACCATGTCGTTGCGTTCGGGCTCGCCGTGCACCAGGACGTCCAGGCCGGTCTTCTCCTGGAAGGAGATCACCTCCTGGATCTCCGCCCTGATGCGCTCCTCGTACCCGGCGGTGTCGATCCGGCCCGCGCGCAGGTCCGCGCGGGCGGTGCGCAGTTCGCCGGTCTGCGGGAACGAGCCGATCGTGGTCGTCGGCAGCAGCGGCAGGCCGAGGTGGGCGCGCTGGGCGGCGGCCCGCTCGGTGTACGGCTGGGAGCGGCGGGCGTCGGCGTCCGTGACGGCCTCGGAGCGGGCCCGCACGGCGGGGTCACGCGTGATCGGCGAGCCCGTGCGGGAGGCCAGGGCGGCCCGGTTCGCGGCGAGTTCGGCGCTGATCGCGTCCGTGCCGCGTGCCAGGCCCCTGGCCAGGGTGACGATCTCGGCGGTCTTCTGCCGGGCGAACGCCAGCCAGCGCAGGATCTGCGGTTCGATGTCCCGTTCGGGCGCGGTGTCCAGCGGCACGTGCAGCAGGGAGCAGGACGCGGAGACGTCGACCCGATCGGCCAGCCCGAGCAGGGTGCCCAGGGTGGCGAGGGACTTCGACAGGTCGTCGGCCCAGATGTTGCGGCCGTCGACCACACCGGCCACCAGCCGCTTGCCGGGGAGCCCGCCGACGGCGGCCAGCGCGTCCAGATTGCCCGCTGCGGTCCCGGTGAAGTCCAGCGCCAGCCCCTCCACGGGTGCCTTCGCCAGCACCGGCAGCGCCTCGCCGAGACGGTCGAAGTAGGACGCGACCAGCAGCTTCGGCCGGTCGGCCGGCGCGCCCAGGTCGCGGTAGGCGCGCTCGGCCGCGTTCAGCTCGGCCGGGGTGCGGTCCTGCACCAGCGCGGGCTCGTCGAGCTGGACCCACTCCGCCCCGGCCGCGCGCAGATCCGCCAGCACCTCGGCGTACACCGGGAGCAGCCGGTCCAGCAGGGTCAGCGGATCGAAACCGGCGCCGACCCCGGGCGCGGGCTTGGCCAGCAGCAGGTAGGTGACCGGGCCGACCAGCACCGGCCGGGCGGCCAGGCCCAGGGCGAGCGCCTCCTTCAGCTCCGCGACCTGCCTGGCGGAGTCCGCCGAGAACACGGTGTCCGGGCCCAGCTCGGGCACCAGATAGTGGTAGTTGGTGTCGAACCACTTGGTCATCTCCAGCGGCGGCACCTCTCCGGTGCCGCGCGCCATGGCGAAGTAACCGTCCAGCGGGTCGGCGGCGACGGCGGCGCGGTGCCGGGCCGGAACCGCGCCGACCATGACGGTGGTGTCCAGGACGTGGTCGTAGTACGAGAAGTCGCCGGTCGGGACCTCGTCGATGCCGGCCCCGGCGAGCGCCTGCCAGTTGGTGCGGCGGATGTCCTGCGCGGTGGCCCGGAGGGCGTCGGCGGTGACGCGGCCCTTCCAGTAGCCCTCGATCGCCTTCTTCAGCTCCCGGTCCTGGCCCTGACGCGGGTAGCCGTACACGGTGGACCGTGCTGCCGCGGCTGCGGACTTCGGTGTCACGGAGATCTCCTTCACGAGATGAATCCCTGAGATCCCGGCGACGGGACGAGCACGTGAAGGGGTGACGGCCAGGCGGCCCGGCCCGCGTGCTGCGGCGCGGTGGTTCCGACTGGTTGCGTACGCCGACCCGCCCTCGAGGTCACCGGGACTCCGTACGCGAACGGGCCGCGCACGGGCAGTTGGCAGGTCTTCGGACTCGCGGGCACGTCCTCGACGGAGGACACCTAGTGGCCGTCGCTTCCCAGGCCCGTGCGTCGGACCCAGTGCGTATGACGGCGTTCGTTCCCGCTCACCGCTGCGGGGCAGTCCCGGATTCCCACCGGGTTCCCTCTTACGACACCCCGCCTGGCGGACGGGGCGAACCAGCTACAGGGGTCACCCTACGGGCCGTGACCGCGTGCCGCCGGTGGCGTCCGGCATTCGGATGGTGATCCGGGCCACGCGTCCCGGACTCAACTCCCCGCCGGGCCCAGTTGGGCGAGCGCCGCCGTCACCATCGCGGCCGTGCCCGTGTCCAGGGTCAGGCGGACGCTGGGCAGATAGCGGGGCGAGTGGTTGTGGGGCAGGCCGCGGAACTTCTCGGCGGGCCCCTTGCCCGCGGCCGCCGCCCACTGGGTGGGGCCGACCGAGCCCAGCATCCAGTAGGTGCCCCGGATGCCGGGCCGCCCGTGCAGATGGCCGCCCGCGCCGGTGAGCAGCGGGAAGTCCTCGGTCGCCGAGGACGCCGGCCAGCCGGTGACGCGGGCCGCGCCGAAGGCCGCCCGGTGGGCGGCGCGGACGGTGGCCGTGACGCCGGGGTCGGGCCGGGTGACACCGGAGCGTGCCGTCTCGCGCACGCTGACCCGGGGCGGCAGCGCGGCCGCGGCGGCCTCCGCGCGCACCACCCGCTCCACCGCCGCCGTCCCGCGTACGAGCGCCGCCTCCGACAGGGCGCGGACGGTGACCCGCAGTTCGGCGCGGGTCGCGGTCACGTTCCCGGTGCGGCCGGTGTCCCCGGCGCGCAGCGAGGACGCGGTGACCACCAGCCGCTCGGCCGGGTCCGTCTCGCGGGCGGTGACCGCGGGCAGCCGGGTCGCCGCGCCCGCCGCCGCCAGCAGCGGATCGGCCGTCAGATGCGGGGTGGCCGCGTGGCCGCCGTCGCCCTCGAAGACCACCTCCAGCGTCACGCTGCCCGCCATCAGCGGGCCGTCGGCGTGCGCCACCATCCCGGCCGGGAACGCGGCGGTGTGCTGGGCGAGGACCACGTCCGGCGCGGTGACCCGGTCGTACAGGCCGTCCTCCAGCATGGCGCGGGCCCCGCTGAGGGTCTCCTCGGCGGGCTGGCCGACGACCAGCAGCGTGCCCCGCCAGCGGTCCCGGTGTTCGGCGAGCCAGCGGGCGGCGGCCGCCGCGCAGGCCAGGTGGGCGTCATGGCCGCAGGCGTGCATCACCGGCACCGGCCGCCCGTCCGGGCCCGGCGCGGTCGCGGTGCTCGCGTAGGGGACGCCGGTCTCCTCCGCGACCGGCAGCGCGTCCAGCTCGGCCCGCAGCAGCACGGCCGGGCCGTCGCCGTTGGCCAGTTCGGCCGCGACGCCGTGCCCGCCGACCCCGCGCAGCACACGGAAGCCGTCCGCCGCCAGCCGGTCCGCGAACCGGGCGGCCGTGCGCTCCTCGGCACCGGAGAGCTCGGGGTGCCGGTGCAGGTCGAGGTACAGCTCCGCGGTGGACGCCAGCAGGGCGTCCAGGCCGGGCGGGACGCCACCGCCCTCGGTCGCGGTCGGACGGTTCTGGTCGCTGCTCACGGCGGTTGCTCCAAGGGGTCGTCGTACGGGCGTCGTACGGGGGTGTCAGCGAAGTGACAGCCATCGGTCAGGGAGTTGGTGTCGGACGCGCGTAGAAAGGGAGGTGCCCGGGGGAGCGCTCCTTGGGCAGGTTCGGCGCACCACTGATCAGCAGCAGGTCACCTGACCCGGAAGGAGCCACCATGGCTGACAACAACCTCGCCTCCCTCGCCCAGGAGATCCTGGACCTGGAGTCGGAGACCTTCGAGATCACCGACTACTCGGACGCCAGTGAGGTCATGCTCGGTTCGTCGACGAGCTGTTCCTCCACCAGCACCTGCTCCAGCACCACCAGCACCACCTCCTGCACCGCCTGATCCAGGCGTCGCACCGACGGCCCCCGGCCCGCGTCAGCGCGCCGGGGGCCGTCGGCGTCGCCGCGGGCCCCTTCACGGCCCGCGCGCCGACGAGCTGAACGTCTGCCCCGCTCACGGGAACGGATGCGGCACCCGCCGCAACTCCTCCTCCCGCAGCGGCCGCGGCACCAGTCCGGCCCGGTGCGGCGCGCTGCGCAGCCTCGGCATGGTGAGCGCCCGCTGCCGCGGCCAGCCGAAGTCGATCGGCAGCAGGCCCGGCGCCAGCGCGGCCACCGTGCGCAGCCCCATCCGCCGCTGCTCGGGCGTGGTCTGGTCGACGGCGATCACCTCGCAGCCCGCCCCCTCCAGCAGATCCCGCACCAGCAGCAGGTCGTCCCGCAGGTCCCCGGTGCGCGGCCGGCGCTTCTCCCAGCCCGCGAACAGCTCCCCGAGCCCCGCCGTCCGGGGCGGCTTCAGGTATCCGGCGGCGTGTTCGCGCATCGAGAGCAGCCCGAACAGTGCCGCGTGGTCCGGCAGCCGCTTCACCAGGTCGAAGTCCTCGGCCATCGCGGCCAGTTCGGCGGGCCGCTCGGCGACCTGGCCGGGCAGGTGCGGGATGTAGGTGAGGATCTCGGAGACCGCCGACTCCACGGCCGTCGCGGGGTCGAAGGAGGCGCCCGCGGCGAACGCCAGGGAGCCCGGCGCGTCGTCGCGGCGGACGGCGAGCCCGGTCACCACGGGCACGGGCAGGTCCACCCGGTTGTCGAAGACCCGTACGTCGTACCCCTGGAGCGCGGCCCGTGCCACCATCGCCCGCACGCGGGGCGAGCGCACCGAGTCCAGCTCGATCTCGGGCAGCGGCAGATCTCCGTACCAGCCGAGCAGGAAGGCGTCCCGTTCGATGAGTTCGAGCAGCCCGAAGAACACCGCCTCCTCCCAACTGCTGCCGGTCGCACAGCCGTTGGAGCACTCGAAGACGAAGTTGTCGGCGGCTGTGCCCGCGCTGTAGTACACCAGCCGGGCCGGGACCAGCACCGGGCGGGCGTCCCGCAGTGAGTGGCCGGTCACCCACGGGATCGGCCGGGCGGGGTCGAAGGGCTCGACCATCGGGTCCTCGGCGTACGTGCGCGGCCCGTACAGCCCGCACGCGCGCGGGTCGAGGGCGCGCTCGCCGCGTTCCTCCAGCTCCTCCAGCGACGCGGTCAGCACCGGCGCCCGGTGCCTGCGATGGGTGCCCGCGTAGCGCTCCAGCCCCTCCAGGAACGCCAGATCGCGGCTGTCCGCGAAGGAGTTGGCCTGCCCGCTCCAGGTGACGTCGGTGAGTCCGGCGTACCCCCGCATGAACACGCTGCCCGCCACCGGGGCGGTGGTGGGGGAGGTGACGTCGATCCAGGTGCCGCCGCCCAGCACCCCGCACACCGGGTTGGCCAGCGCCTTCACCGGGAGCGGATGGTCGCCGGCCCGGCGCAGCCGGTAGGAGTCCGGGCCCGGCTTGGGCAGCGGGCCCGGCGCGGGCGGCGTGGCGCCGAGCGCGGCGCTGCGGGCCGCCTCCTCGGTGGAGGGGCGGCAGTGCGGGCACATCGGCTCCGGCAGCAGCGGGAACGTCCGCACCCGCAGTGTCTCCAGATCGACCTCGGTGACCTGGGGCAACTCGGCGTCCGGGCCCTGGGCGGAGTGCCGGGCGGCGCCGGAGGCGATCAGCCGGTGCAGCGACCACACCGCGTCCACCGTGTGGTCCGGCAGCACCGGCCACGCCCCGGCCGCCGTGGTCCCGGTACCGGTCTCCAGCGCCTCCCGTTCGGTACGGGTCCGCAGCCGCTGTCTGCGCATCGCCAGACAGGTCCCGCAGGCCGGACCGGCGGCCGGGGTGCCGCCCCACGGGCCGAGCAGCACGGCCTGCGCGGTCAGGTGCACGGCTGCCGCGTTCGCGGCGGGCAGCCCGCTCTCGCCGAGCACGTTGGAGTCGCCCATGCGGGACACCTCGGGCGCGGGCAGCCCGGCCGCGGCGGCGCGCGCCGCCAGCCGGTCCCGCAGCCCGGCCCGCGCGGCCTCCAGAGGGGGGATCGTCGTCGTCATGTCCGGTTGCTCCAGCGGAAGATCCGGGTGGCCAGGGCCCCGAAGACCAGGGCGAACACGACGAGTCCCGCGCAGTCCAGCGCGATGTCGCCCAGGTCGCCGCGGCCGCCCATGGCGTCGGTGAGACCGTCGTTGAGATAGTGCAGCGGCAGCACCTTGGCGGCGGTGCGCAGCCAGCCCGGCATCAGGTCGTCCGGGAAGAACGAGCCGGACAGGAACGCCATCGGCACCATCACCAGGTTGGCGATGGCCGCGACCGCCTCCGGGGTGTCCGCCAGGCTGCCGACGACCAGGCCCATGGCGAGGAACGCGGTCACCCCCAGCACCAGCAGCGGCAGCGCCGCCCACCAGGGGCCCATCAGCTTCAGCCCGAAGAACGGCAGCAGCGCGACGGCGGTGAACAGCGCGGTCTGCGCCAGCGCCACCCCCATGGCCACCGTCCAGCGGGACGCCAGCAGCGTCCGCAGCGGCGTCGGGGTGCGCCAGATCAGCCGCAGCAGGTCGTCGCGGCGCCACTGCATCAGGGCGAACCCGACCGAGAACACGGCGGCGTTGCCCACACCCCAGGACAGCACGCCCGGCGCGATGTAGTTGATGGAGGCCAGCCCGCCGTCGACCTTGTCGCCCTGGAAGATCAGGCCGAACAGCACGAGGAAGGCGAGCGGGAAGGCGAAGGTGAAGAAGAGGGTCGTCTTGTCGCGCACGCTCGCGACGTAGGTGGCCCTGGTCAGTGCGGCGTAGGCGCTCAACGGTGGTGCTCCGATCCGGTGCCGGTCAACGAGAGGTAGGCGTCTTCGAGGGTGGGGGTGCGCACGGAGACCGTGTCGATGTCCACGAGGTCCCCGAGCGCGGGCAGCACCCGGTTGGGCACCGTCGTCTCGATGACCAGGTCGTCGCCCTGCACGGTCGCCCGGTCCACCCCCGCCAGCGCGAGCGCGGCCTCGGCGGACACCTTGTCGGCGGGCACCAGCAGCCGGGTCGGCGCGGCGAGGGCGCGGATCAGGCTGCGGGGCGAGTCGAGCGCGACGACCCGGCCGCCGGCGATGATCGCCACCCGGTCGCACAGCGCCTCGGCCTCGTCCAGGTAGTGGGTGGTGCAGATGATCGTGCGCCCCTCCGAGCGCAACGACTGGAGCAGCACCCACAGTTCGCGCCGCGCCTCCGGGTCGAGCGCGGCCGTCGGCTCGTCCAGGAAGATCAGCTCCGGCTCGTTGAGCAGCGCGGTCGCCACCGCGAGGCGCTGGCGCTGGCCGCCGGAGAGGTGGTCGACCCGGGCGTTCTCCTTCTCGGTCAGCCCGACCCGCTCCAGCGCGGTCTTCGCGGCCTCGGGCGCCATGCCGTACAGCGCGGCCACCGTCCGCAGATGCTCGCCCGCGGTCAGCCGGGCGAAGAACGCCGACGCCTGCGTCTGCACCCCGATCCGGGCCAGCAGCGCGATGTCGCGCGGCCAGGGGCTCTGCCCGAACACGAAGACGCTGCCGGAGTCGGCCTCCCGCATGCCCTCCACGATCTCCACCAGGGTGGTCTTGCCCGCGCCGTTCGGCCCGAGGATGCCGAAGAACTCCCCCCGGCGCACCGCGAGGGAGACGCCGTCGAGCGCCGTCAGTTCCCCGTAGCGCTTGCTGACGCCCTCCAGGGCGACGACGGTCTCGGTCGCGGTGCCGCCGGGGGCGGGCTCCGTCCTGCTGTCGGGTGCGCTCATCTCGCCTTTCCTCAACTGATCTGCGGTGTGCGGTACTTGCCGCTCGGGTTCGGACGTGGGGGAGGGGGCCGGAGCCGCCCCGGTGGTGCGCCGGTCCCGCAGCCGCCGGCCGAGCCCGCCCAGCGCCCACAGCAGCAGGACGGCGGCGAGCAGCGCGGGCGGCAGCGACCAGGCGAGCACCGCCAGGCCGTCCGGCAGCATCGTGCGCAGCACGGCCCCGCACAGCACCAGCAGCGCCGCGCTCTGCACGGCCGTCAGCAGCGCGAACCCGCCGTACAGCAGCCGCAGGCGCGCCGGGTACGCGGCGAGGCCCGGACCGCGCCGGAACAGCGCCCGCGCCGCGAGACCGGTGAACGTCCGGGAGCCCTCGGAGAGACCGCTGACGCCGAGCGCGTGCCCGAGTGCCTTGTAGCCGTCCAGCGGCGGCAGCGGCAGCAGGTTGGCCACCCCGAGGACGGTGCCGAGCAGCAGCAGCGCCCCCAGCGCGGGCCGGGCCTGGGCGTCGGCGGGGAGCAGCGCCCACACCGGGTAGAACGGGACGAGGAAGAGCAGGTTGGCGAAGACGCCCGCGCAGGCGGTGGCGACCTTGCGGGCCCTGCCGCCGAGGAACTGGACGTCCTCCACCTCGCAGTACAGGTAGGTGGCGAAGCAGATCCAGCGCAGCCCGATCTCCGTCACCCGCCCGCCCCAGGCCCGCGCGAACAGCCCGTGCGCCAGCTCGTGCAGGGCCAGCCCGCACCACAGCACACAGCCGATGGCGAACAGCAGCACCGGCTGCCGCGCCGTCTCCTCCGTCTGCCGCCACAGCGTCCCGGCCTGCGCCACCACGGCGACGAACACGCCGGCCGCCAGCGCGGTGAGCACCGCCAGCACGGCGGGCCGCCGCACGGGCGCGGTGAGCCGGTGCAGCCGGTCCATCAGCGCGGGCGCGTCGGACACCATCCGGGTCCGCCCGGCCAGAATCCCGTTCGGCGGCCGCTCCGGCCCGGCCGGGGGCGCCGCGGCCGGTACGGGGGAGCCCTCCAGCAGGCCCCGGCCGTACAGCAGCCGCAGCAACTGCCCCCACTGCGCCTCGCCGAGCCGGGCCCCGAACTCGCCCGCGTACTCGCCGCCGATCTCCTCCAGCGTGCGGGTGCCGTCCAGCCTGGTGATCAGGAAGTGCTCCTTGGGCCCCAGCTCCAGCCGCCGCCCGTCGCGCGGGTCCTTCAGCAGGTGGATACGGCCCGGACCGCGCACCAGCCGGGGCCCGGCCACGAGGTCGGGGCGCACCTTGGGGCGGCCGGCGAGGAACGTGCCCGTGCTCACCCCTCACCCCCGCGCCGCCAGCCCGCCAGCGAGCCGGCGGCGTCGCCCGCCGCGCCCTTCGCGCCGCCGTCCCGCAGGGCGCGGGCGAGCACGTACGACAGGAACGCCTCGTCGCGCACGGTCGTGCTCAGCCGGTTGTTGGTCATGTGCAGATACGGGGAGAGCAGCATCGGCAGCGCCAGGGCCGGGTCGGTGGGGCGCAGGTCGCGGGTGCCGTCCCAGGAGCGGAAGACCAGCTCGCCGTCTCCGATCAGCGCCGTCGCCCGGTCGCGCAGCTCGGCGCAGTGCCCGGCCCAGCCCCGCAGGAACGCCGGGAGCCGATCGCCCTCGCCCGCCGCCACCGCCTTCCGGATGTCCCGGAACCGGCCGGGCAGGCTCGCGCCCATCGCGGTGTACGCGCGGTCGTAGCCCTCGTCGGCGGTGTAGTTGGTGTCGGAGAACGCCCGGTTCCAGAAGGCGTGGTAGCGGTCCAGGAAGGCCAGCAGAGCCTCGTCGTCCCGCAGGAAGGTCCCGGACATCACCATCATCAGCTGGGCGGACAGCCCGAGCAGCACGGTGCGCAGATGCAGGTTCATGGAGCGGGCGGCCTCGATCACCAGGTCGCTGGAGTGCTGGAAGTGCCACTCCGCCAGCTCGATCCCGGCCGGGCCGCCGTACTTGCCGTACTCGGGCTCGTACGGGCGGTCCTCGAAGGAGTTGTTGGGGCGCAGCAGCATCCGGCCGTCCGGGCCCAGGTACTGCGACCGTTCCTCGTCGCCGAACTCCAGGGTGAACAGGGTCTCGTAGAGATCGGCGAAGAAGCCGTCCTTCACCTCGTACAGCGCGGGCCGCTCGCGCAGGAACGTCTCCAGCGCGGCGTGCGCCCGCTCCCGGACCACGGCCGCGTCGGCGGCGCGGGCCGGTTTGAGGCGCAGGCGCAGATGCGGGCCCTCCAGCCAGTAGTTGATGAAGAAGTACCCGGCGAGCAGGCCCTCCTGGGTGAGGGCGTCGACCAGGGGGCGGACGCACTTCAGGAGCAGCGGGCGCGGGCTGGCGGCGTAGAAGACGTGCACGGCCAGCCAGTCGCCGGGCGCCTCCCCGGCGGCCGGGCCGGGCACGGCGGCGGATGCGGCGGGAGCGGTCATGGGGTGACGTCCTCCTCGGGACGGGCGGCCGGTACGGGCAGCAGTTCCACGGCGAGTTCGGCGACGTGCCGCCCGCGCGGGGAGGTGACGTGCAGTTCGTCCTCGCCGGGGAGCATCTCCTCGAAGACGGTCCGGGCCCTGCGGCCGGCGAGCAGCCCTTCGAGCGCGGTGAGCGAGAGCGGGCTCTCGAAGTCGACGTAGCTCGGCTTGGACCCCCCGGACCAGGCGGCGCCCCGGCCCTCCTCCGCCTCCTCGTGGACGGTGGCGAACACGCGGGCGGGCAGGCCGTGCCGGACCCGCCAGCGATGCCAGGCGAGGTACCAGTCGGCGTCGGCGGCACCGGCCTCCCGCAGCGGGAGACGGCCGTCGGCCACGGTCCAGGAGCGCCGCTGGAGCACCAGCGCGTGGTGGCGCACGCGCGGGCGCCGGGTGACGCCGTCCACCGCCTCCCCGGCCGGCACCCCGCGCCACACGTCCGGCACCGAACGGGAGGTGGGCGAGAACAGCAGCAGGGTGCGCGGGATCTCGGGCAGCACCATCGGCACCAGATAGCCGAGGTACACCGGGACGACCTCGCGGTCCAGGCGCCGCGAGCGCAGCAGCAGCCGGTCCTCGGCCTCGTCGTGCACGGCGTACAGGTCGTCCAGGTGGAGGCGGGCCTCCTCGGGGGCGGTGCTGTGCTCGCCGGGGCAGACGATCTCGTGGTCGGTCAGGCGCCCGTGCAGATTGAGGTTGGTGGTCGCGGCACCGGCCGTGACCTCGGCGAGGACCGCGCCGGACGGCGGCACCGAACGCAGCCCGGCCCGCAGGGCGTCCGTGAGGCCGTCCTCGCCGTCGAAACAGTGGGTGAACCGGGTGAAGGGGAAGCAGAGCCCGCCGTAGGAGTTGTTCAGCACGGCCAGCGGACCGTCGGCGCGGCGGGCCAGTTGCAGGAAGTGGCTCTGCGGGCGGAACGCGGGCGCCGCATCGCCGAGCGCCTCGGCCACCTCGTCCACGGTCGCGTCGTCGAGCACGAACTCCTCGGCGCCCCGCGGGAGCCGGTCCCACTGCTCGCGCATCCGGCCGGTGAGCGTCGCGCGGGCCCGGTCGAGGGCGGTGATCTCCGGGACGCCGAGCCAGTTCTCCTCCGGGGCGTGGGCGCCGTCCGGGAGGTAGGTGTCCTTGGCCGCCGTGAACTGCAGATACTGGCGGAAGATGTCCTCGTGGAAGTCGTGGACCAGCCGCAGCAGGTCCTCGCAGCGGCCGCCGCGCCCGTACCGGGCGAGGAAGAAGCCCTTCAGGGTGAGCCGCTGCGGCAGCGCCACGTCGAAGGCGGGCAGCACCCGCCCGACCGACCGCAGCGGGCCCGCCACCGGCTCCGCCCAGTGCGCCAGCGGCGCGCCGGTGGTGCCCGCCGACACGTCCTCGTAGAGCAGGGTCCGCGGCAGTACGGGCCGTTCGGCGCCCAGATCCCGCTGGAGGGCGGTGAGTTCGTCGCGGAGCCCGGCCAGCAGTGAACGCCGGGCGGGCACGTCCGCGTCCCCGTACCGGGCGACCGCCCCGGCCGGGCCGTCCAGCCGGGCGGCGACGGAGTCCGCCCAGTCCACCCCCAGCCCGCGCAGCGCCCGCTGGAAGGAGCGCAGCGGGTCGCTGCCGTGCACGCCGGTGTCCAGCAGGGGGAGCTGCAGCATGCCCAGCTCGCGCAGCGCGGTCAGATAGTGCTCCGCCTCCTCGTCCCCGGCCCCCGTGGTGGCGGACAGCCAGCGGGCCAGGTCGCCGTGGGTGAGCGTGCCCCCGGTGTCCCGCAACAGCGTCAGCATCCCGTCGAGGACGCCCTGCCGGCGCAGGAAGAACAGCCGGTCCTGGGCGGCGTCGAAACTCACCGGCGCGCTGTCGTCCCCCGCCGTGACCGCGCGCCGGACGTAGCGCACCATGTCGTCGTCCAGCCGCCAGCCCGAGGCCGGTGCCACCGGCAGGTCGGCGCGGCGGGCCGCGTCGGCCGCGATCAGCTCGGCGAGCCGGGTGAGGACGACCACGTTCAGCCGGGGATGGCTCGTCCAGCCGTCGCCCACCTCCGTCAGGTCGCCGCCGTCCTCGAAAGTGCCGAGCGCGACCCCGGTCAGCGTGCTGAAGGGGCTCGTCTTGCAGGCGGTCCGGTACAGGTACGACAGCAGCGAACGCTCCATCTTGCGGGCCCGCTTGCCCGGCGCCGGGTTCGCCTCGGCGGCGAAGGCGTCGAGCCGCTCCTCCAGCGTCGGGGAGGCCAGCAGCAGCCCCCGGCGCAGCCGGTCGTCCAGTGCCAGCTCACGCAGCGCGGCACGGGTGCGGGCCAGGGCCTCGCCCAGCACCGGGCCGCCCTCGGCGCGCAGTTCCTCCCAGCGCAGCCGCGCCTGAAGCCATTCGGCGAGGTCCGCGCCCGTGTCGCCGCCGAGCCCGGCGGCGAGGGCGCGGGCGGCCGGGAGGTCGCCGGGCAGGCGGTTGTTGAAGACCTGGCGGCGCAGCGCGAGCAGACGGCGGCGCAGCGCCGCGTCCTCGGTGGCGCCGACCGCCTCGGAGAGCGGATCGCTCAGCCGGGCGCCGAGCGCGCGCAGCCTGTCCTCCTCGGCCGCCGCGCGGACGGCCCAGGCGGCGGCCTCCGGGGCGCGCAGCACCTCCACGGTCTCGGCCGGGAGCCCGGCCACGCGCAGCATGAAACGGCGGTGCAGGGTCACAGTTGTCTCGGCGGCTGTGGTGGCCGGGCTCATACCGTGCTGCCCCTTTCGGGTCGGGACTCCCCCTGGCCGGGCGGGAGTTCGGTCGGGCGGTTCATGGGGCGACGATGTCGTAGCGGTAGTCGGCGGGCCGGGGCCGTTCCTCGCCGATCATCATGATCAGCAGCGGCACCTCGCCCCGGCCGGCCACCCCGAACTCCTCCGCGTACGCCACGCAGTCGAAGCCGAGCGCGACCCCGCAGCCGGTCCCGGCGGCGGAGGCGGCGGTGTAGACGGCCTGGGCGATGGCGCCCACGGCGGCGTTGACCAGCCGCAGCCCCCGGTCGCCCACGGCGTCCAGCACCGCGTACGTACGCGCCACCGGCACCAGCACGGCGGCCGCCTGCTCCAGGTTGTAGTTGGCGAGGAAGTAGTTCCGCTGGAGGAACTCCCCCCACTCCCCGGACTTCAGCAGCACCAGATCGCCGGTGTCCCGGTCGTACTCGTACAGCCCCGGCGGTACGTCGCGGACATGGTTGACGAAGACGTGGAACCGGGTCAGCGGAGCCCCTCCCGGTGTCTCCACGTCGCTGTCCAGGGTGGCGGCCGAGACGGCGGCGGCGAGCGCCACCGCCAGCTTGGCCGCGTCCAGCGGCGCCCCGGCGCTGAACCGGCCGAAGCTGCTGCGCCGTTCGCGCAGTGCCCGCCGCACCGTGGTGTCCAGCGGCGCCGGGGCGGGCAGCGGCACCGGCTCGCCGGGCCCGGCCGGAGCCGCCAGCGCCGGGTCCAGCCGGCCGGGGGCGGGGCGGTCGGCGGCGCCCTCCAGCGTGGCCTCGTGCACCCGGCCGACGGTCGGGAAGGTCAGGGTCCGCCGCGAACGCTCGTCCGGCACCCGCCGCACCGCCGCTCCCGGCGTCGGTGGGGCGGGCGTCCCCGGCGCGGGCGCGGCCCAGCGCAGCGGCACCACGGCGAACACCCCGTCCTCGGCCGGGTCCAGGCCCAGCAGGCGGCCGATGCGCGGCTCGTCGAACCACAGGGCGGTGCCCAGGCGCAGCCCGTGCGCCCGCGCCCACATCCGCCAGGTCTCCAGCAGGGCGCCGATGTCCATCGTCACGGCGTGGTAGGCGAAGCTGTTGTACTTGAACGCGTTCTGCCAGAACGTCACGCCCAGCACCAGGAACTGATCGGTGCCGGCGTCCGCCAGGCCGTCGCCCAGCGCGTCGCGCACCTCGCCGGAGACATCGCCGGACAGGAGCCGGTTCAGCCGGTGGCGGGGGGTGTCGTAGTAGTAGACGCCCGGGGTGAGCGGGCCGCTCGCGCCGCTCACCCAGTGCACGCCGATCGGGTACAGCCCGCCGCCCGAGGCGGTGCCCCGCGACCAGTTGGCGTGGGTGTGGAACGGCAGCGAACCGAGGTCCGTGTTGGCCTGCACGGCCAGCCGGCGTCCGGTCAGCCCGTAGGAGTCCCGGAGCATCGCGCCCAGCAGGGGCAGCGTGAAGGCGCCCGTGCCCGGCTCGCCGAACAGGCCCCGGCCCAGTGTGGCGTCGTCCGCGCAGCCGCCGTCGGGCAGCGGGAAGGACGGCACGCCGGGGAAGTACTTGCCCTTGCGGGGCCGGTCGGCCCAGTCCGGCACGAAGTCGGCCGGCTCCATGGGGGTCCTGCCCCGCCGCATCACCGCGGTCGCGTACTCATGGGCGTATCCCACGGTCACTCCCTAGTCAGCTCGTCTGTGGCGGGCGCCCGGCGGCTCGGGCCGGGCGCCCGTGATTCGTTGGTGCGGACAGCCGCCGGGGCGGTCAGGGGAAGGGGTGCGGGGCCGGATTGCACTCCTCCGGCGCCAGATCGCCCGCCCGCAGACCGGCCTCCCGGAGCGCGGTACGGGTACGGGGCAGCCAGGGGCCGCGCTGCCGGCTCCGGCCGAAGTCGATCGGGAGCAGGCCCGGCACCAGCACCTTGACCGTGCTGAGGCCCAGCTCCCGCTGCTCGGGCGCGCTCTGGTCGACCACCACCACGTCGAAGCCGCGCGCGGTGACGTCCGCGACGACCGCCTCCACGTCCGCCCGCAGATCGGCCGGGCGGGACCGGGGGCGGTCCGGGGCGAGCGAGGCGAGCGGGACCCGCGCGGCGTCGTCCCGGCCGCGCAGCAGGAAGTCGGTGTACCGGCCCATCTCGGGCAGCCCGTACAGCAGCGGATGGTCGTGCAGCACCCGTACCTCGTCGAAGTCGGCGGCCATGCGGCGCAGCCGCCGCTCCTCGCGCGCGGTGCGGCGGCGCAGGTTCACCGAGTCGGTCGCGATCTCGCACAGCCCGCCCGCCAGCGCGTCCTCCGGGTCCAGGGAGGCGCCCGCGCCGAAGCACAGCAGCCCCGGCCCGCCGTCGACCCGCTCGGCGACCGCGGTCACCACCGGCACCGGGAAGCTGATCCGGGTGTCGAAGAACCGCGCCCGGTACCCGTACATCGCCAGCCGGTCCACCATCGCGCGGGTCGCGGGCCGCGCGCTGCTCGCCGGGTCGATCTCCGGCAGCCGCGCCCGGCCGAACCAGGCCAGCAGAAAGGCGTCGCGCTCGATCGTCTCCATCAGCCCGTGCAGCACGGCCTCGGCCGGACTCCCGCCGGAGGCACAGCCGTTGGAGCTCTCCTGCACGAACCGGCGCCGGATGCCGCCCGGCGCGTGGTAGTACGCGACCACCTCGGGGACGAGGACCGGCCGGGCGTCCCGCAGCGACCAGCCCCACACCCAGGTGACCGGCCGGTCCGGCGCGAAGCGGGGAGCACCGACCGCCTCGGCGTCGAAGCCGTCCGGGTAGAGCCCGGTGACCCGCGGATCGACCGCGGTGTCGCCCAGCTCGTCCAGCGTGGCCGTGACCACCGGGCGCCGGGCGCGGGCCCGCATCCCCGCGTACCGCTCCAGCCCCTCCAGCAGTCCGACGCGCACACTCGTGCCGTAGCCGCCGGTGTGCCCGCCCCAGTAGCACTCCCGCAGATAGGCGCCGGAGCGGGTGGTGAACGCGCCGACCGCCGAGGAGGTGGAGCCCGAGGTGAGATCGGGCGCGACGGACGGGCCGAGCATGCCCGTCACCGGGTTGGCGAACGCCTCCAGCGGCAGGTCGTACGCGGACAGCGGACGGGTGCGGAAGCTGCCCGGCGTGTGCTCCGGCGCCGCGTCCAGAGCGATCCGGGCACCCTCGGCCGTGTCGTCCGGTCGGCCGGCGCAGGACGGACACTCGCCGTCCGGCACCAGCGGGAACCGGGAGACCCGCAGCGTCTCCAGGTCCAGCAGCCACACCCACGGATGCCGTACGGCCCGAGGGTGCGCCCCGGCCGCCGAGACCAGCGCGGCCAGCGCGTCCACCACGAAGGCGGCACCCCACGGCGGGGTCCCGGTCGCGCGGGCCGGCCCGCCCCGCTCCAGGGCGTCCCGCAGGAACCCGGCGCGCACGGCCTGCCAGCGCCGGGCCAGACAGCGCGGACAGCCGCGCCCGTCCACCGGGGCCACCGGGCCGACCACGGCGTGATGCCCGTACAGCCCCACGGGTATCGCGCCGGGCGTGAACTCCACCGCCTCGTCGGCGAGTTCGTCACGGACGCCGAGCGGCGTCACCACGGCGGGACGGCCGGGGAGCCGGGAGGCCAGAGCGGCGGTCAGCCGCGCGCACACCGCGTCCCACGGCGCGGCGGAGCCGACGGCGGCGGGCGCCGCCCCGGTCTCAGTGGGCACCGGACTCGCCACCGGTCAGCAGCACCCGTACCGCGTGCACCTCGCCCGCCGCCAGGTCCGGCGCGGCCACCGGCACCGCGAACGCGTCCCGCCCGTCCGCCGCCAGCGCGTCCAGCACCGTGCCCCAGTCCGTCCCGTCCGCCCGCAGCCCCACCGGCTCGCCCTCGGGGACGAGCGCCGCCGCCTCCAGATCGGCCCACAGCGGGTCACCGAGGTCGAGGCCGGTCCCGGCCCGCCGTATCTGCTCCGCGCCCAGCAGGTCCCGCAGCGCCTCCAGCACCGCCTCGCGCTGCCGCAGCCCGCTGCCCGGCGCCCAGCGCACCGCACCGCTCACCGGATCGGTGAGCCGGGCCAGCGCCACGGGCAGCGAGCCGACGGCCGCCGCCGACAGGTCCAGCACCTCCACGGCCACGCCCAGGTTCTCCGCCGAGCGCAGCAGGAACAGCGACTCGGCGTCACCGGTGAGGGAACCCGGGTCCAGCACCCTGACGGGGGCCGCCCGGCGGAGCACCCGGCCGAGCGCGTCATGGGCCACCGCGCCGCGCAGGGCGCGGGCCAGCGCCGCACGGGGCGTGCCCGCCGCGCCCGTACCGGCGGGCGTCCGCTCGAACAGACCCTGGTCGTTCCAGCCGCCCATGGTGCGCACCGCGCCCGTCGGCACCAGCACGGTCCGCCCGTCCAGCAGCGAGGTCGCCTCCGTCCACGCGGCGACCCGGTCCACGGCCACGTCCAGCCCGCTCGACACCGCCAGCCGGCCCGGCGCGACACGCGCCGGGCCGCCCTCGGCGGGCTCCGCCGTCCGGGGCGGCACCACGTGCTCGGCGTACACCTCGGCACCCCGGAACAGCGCGGCGAGCCGGGCCCCGGCCACATGGTGCACGTCGACCGCGGAGACCTCGCGCACCCGGCCGGGGGAGACCCCCAGGCGTACGGTGCTCACCTTCAGCGGGGTCTGCTCCCAGTCGTCGTCGGCGTACCCGCCGAACACCCCGGCCGCCTCCCGGACCAGGACGTCGCGCCGCTCCAGCGCGGTGAGCGCCGCCTTGGCCGCGGCCTCGTCCGCCGGGCCGTCGGCGGGCGCGGCCACCGGCTCGTCGTCCGGGTGCGGCACCCGCAGCGCGGCCCCGTCCGGGGCCTTGGGCTCACCGGACGCGCAGAACCGGCACCGGGGATGCGGCAGCAGCGGTTCGGCCAGCACGTCCAGCGAGTCGAGGTCCTGCACGACGACCTGGTTGCGGGTCTCGGCGGGCAGCGCCTCCGTCACCAGCCGGAACACCTCGAACGACAGCAGGTTGCCGAGCATCCCGGCGAGCGGCCCGGACGGCAGCCGCGCGGCCGTGCCCAGCGGCGCGGCCGGGCCCAGCGCGGCCCACAGGTCGGCGCTGTCGGCGGCGTCGGACCCCGCGCCCAGCCGCAGCGCGGCGCAGGACCAGCAGCCCGGCGTCCCGGCGGTCATCACCGGCCCCACCACCGTCCGCCGCCCGAAGGTCCACGCGCCCAGCAGGCGCCGTCCAGCCGGCACCCCCTCGGTGAGCAGCCCGAGGATGCGGCGCGGTGCCGTCGCCCCGGTCACCAGCACGGTGTCCCAGCCCTCCAGGTCGGCCCACCCGGGCGTCCCTCCGGCCAGCCGGGCCAGTGTGGGCGCGCAGCCCGCCTCGGTGAGCAGGGCCACCTCCGCGTCGAGGTCGGGCATGCCGCCGGGCTCGTGGTCGAGGGCGCCCTCCGCCGCGTCCTCGACCGTGATGCCCACCGCGGCGCAGCCGTTGCGCAGCAGACCCAGCGCGGCCCAGCGTGCCGTCGCGTCGTCACCGAGCACCGCGACCCGGGTGCCGCGGAACCGGGCGAACCTGCCGTGGGCGTCGTCGGCGTAGTGGTCCAGATAGTCGATCTGATGGGCGAAATGCCCGGCCACCTGCGGTGACAGTGTGCCGCCGTCGGGTCTGGGTCCGGCATCCCGGGCGAAACCACGCGCGTAGAGTGCGCGCACGAGTTGGAACACCATGTCGCGCTGCCTGTCCCCCAGGCCGGCGCAGAGTTCCTCGACCCGCCGCTCACCGTCGAGGTGGGGCACGATCAGCGCCGCGAACCGGTAGGCGGACTGCGTGACGACGTTGAACCCGCCGTGCGCGTTGTGGAACAGCACCCCGGTCGGGGTCTGGGTGAACAGGACGTCCCTGCGGATACGAGGCCGCGACTGCGCGATCTCCTCCAGGGACGCGGGAGCGTGGGCCATGCTGCGAAACCTCCGGACGAAGAGGGTGGGGAGCGGTCAGCCGGCGGGGGGTGGGGTGCGGTCCGCCGGGTCGTGCGGTGCGGTGGCCGGGGGGCTGGTGCCGGCCGCCTGGACGAACAGCCGCAGCAGGTCGTGGACCCGGTAGCGGCCCGGCGGGTCCTCCTCCAGCAGCCCGGCGTCGACCAGTGCGCGCAGCACCAGCGCGCCCGGCGCCGGGGGAGAGGCCCGCTCCAGAGCGGACGGGGCCCTGGCGGGCGCGGAGGGCGGCACACCGGCGGCGGGCAGCGCCGGGCGCCCGCCGTACGGCTCGCCCCGCAGCACGGCGAGCTGGAGACCGCGCAGCGCCGCACCCGGCTCCACCCCCAGTTCGGAGGTGAGATGGGCGTGGATGCGCCGGTACTCCGCGAGCGCCTCGGCCCGCCGGCCCGAGCGGTACAGCGCCTCGATGAGCAGCGCCGACAGCCCCTCGTGACCGGGCTGCACGCGCACCGCCTCACGGGCCTCGGCGACCATCTCCCGGTGTCTGCCCAGGCGGAGTTCGCCGTCGAAGACCCGCTCCACGGCCAGCAGCCGCTCCTCGGCCAGGCGCGGCACGTGGTCGCGGTGCAGCTCGTCGGAGTGGACGTTGCCGAGCAGCGGCTCCCGCCACAGCCCGAGCGCGGCCCGCGCCAGCCGCAGCGCGGCCTCCGGGTCCTCACTGGCCGAGGCCCGGCCGAGCAGGTCGCGGAAGTGCAGGAGGTCGAGGGTGTCGGCGTCCGCCTGGAGCCGGTAGCCGCCGGGCACCGCCTCGATGGCGCGGTCGGCGACCCCGTACTTGGCGAACAGGCGGCGCAGTCTGAGGACGCAGGTGTGCAGCGCCGACCGGCCGCCCGCGGGCGGCCGGTCGCCCCACACCACGCGCTGGAGCAGCTCGCCCGGCACCACGGCGCCGGGGTGCAGCAGCAGGGCGGCCAGCAGTGAGGTCGGTTTGGAGGGCTGGAGGACGACGGTCTCGTGGCCGTCGGTGATGGCCAGCAGGCCGAGGACCTGGAAGCGCGGGCGGCCCGGATGTGCCGCGGCGGCCTGCTGATCGGGAAGGGCGCCGTCGGGCGCAAGGATTCCGGTCTTCACCACAGCCTTTCGCATCGCACGGTAAGTGATGCACCAACGGCCTTGCGCGACAGGGCACTTGTTCACACCAGGGGTGCGGTACGTGAACAAGTGATCTGTTGAGACGGGAACTTAGAAGCGAACAGGCCGGTGCGTCCAGTGGTTGACGCGAAACACCTGATGACGCCCCGGAGTACACGGAGCTTTTGCCCGGGCGTTGTTGGCGCCCGCCCGGCCAGGGCATACCCTCCCGGTGAAGTGGCACGGCACGCTCCCGCCGGGCCGCGCGAAGGGGAGGAACCATGCCGTGGTGGGCGCTGATCCCGGTCGTCTCGATGATCACCGGGCCGGTCGCGCTGTACGTCCTGAGCCGGCGCAAGCGCGTGTCAGACGACGCCGACGAACGGTACGAGGAGCTGTCCCACAAGTACGACGAACTGCTGGCGGAGAACCGGGCGGCCAAGCCCCCGGCCACCGGCGAGCAGCACGGCTGAACCCGGCCGGCCCCGTCCCGCCCGGCCCGGCCGGACCTTCACTCCTCGGCCCGGCCGGACCCGTTCCCTTCAGCCCGCCTGCCCCACGTTCTCGGCCGGCTCGTGCTCGCTCATGTACCAGCCGTCGACCCGCGGCCCGGCCAGGTCTTCCGGCCAGCCGGCGGTCTCCACTGCTGTGCCGTAGACCGCGTCACCGAACCTGACGATCGCCCCGTGCGGGTCCGGCAGCCGGCGCAGGTTCTGCCAGGGCAGCAGCACGAGCCCCAGGTCCGGGTGCCACTCGGCGCCCTCGACACCCCAGGAACGGTCTGCGAGCCCGTCCGGCTGCGGCCAGATGTAGGCGTACATCCCGATGTCCAGCGGGCTGCCGCCGTCCCCGTGGGTGTTGTCGAAGGAGAACCCCACCGACACGTACTCGTGCAGCTGGGCGTTCCGCATGAACGGCGGGCCCTCGGGCGCGGGGGCCGTCCGCTTCGGGCGCCACCGGGTCGCCGAGAGGTCGAACCCGCCCCACATCACCCCGACCCGCGGCCGGTGCCCGAGGAACGGCGCCTGCCACGCCTCCAGGCCGTCCGCCGCCAGATCGAACGCCTCCCACATCAGGCGGGCCGAGTGCGCGTCCCACACGCGGCGCACCCGGTCGTCCTCGAAGTTCGGCGGGGCGGCGGGCATCTCGCAGATCTGCGCGCTGCGCGGATGCGGGATGCCCAGCTCGGAGGCGGCCTCGCAGAACTCCGCGAAGAAGTCGGCGACCGACGTCCGCCCCAGCGACAGGGTGCGCGTGGCGCGGTCGCTCTCGATCACCACGTCACCGTCGAGCAGGCGGTAGTGCACCGTGAAGGTGACCCCGTCGCGTCGGAACGTCGGGGTGCGCAGCCCGCGCGGGGACACCTCCAGCACGATGTTGCCCCAGCCGACCTCGAAGGGGTCGTCCAGCGAGTACTTGCCCGCTACCTGAACCACCCGGTTCACATATTCGATCATGGGCGCCAGTTCCGCGTGGTCCAGTACCGGCCACGCTTCGGGACGTTCGCTCACGGGAGCCTCCCGGCGGATCGATCCACGTGTCTGCGGCGGCCGTGGAACCACCTCATTCGCGGCATGACAGTCGCACGACCGCACATCCCCCGATTCTCCCACGCGCCCCGGAGGCCCGCCTCCTTCCCGCCCGTGCCGGATCGCACCCGGCGTGAAACGATGACGGGAGCGCGGCACCCCACCTCAGCACGCGGTTTCCGCAGAAGCGTCTGAAGGAGCCCAGCATGGCGTCGTCCGAAACGACCGGCGCGGCCGGGATGCAGTTCGGCATCTTCACCGTCGGGGACGTCACCCCCGACCCCACCACGGGCCGCACCCCCACCGAGGCGGAACGCATCCAGGCCACCGTCGCCATCGCGCGCAAGGCCGAGGAGGTCGGACTCGACGTCTTCGCCACCGGCGAGCACCACAACCCGCCCTTCGTGCCGTCCTCGCCGACCACCCTGCTCGCCTACATCGCGGCGCAGACCGTGCGGATCATCCTCTCCACCTCCACCACCCTGATCACCACCAACGACCCGGTGAAGATCGCCGAGGACTTCAGCGTGCTCCAGCACCTGTCCGGCGGCCGCACCGACGTCATGCTGGGCCGGGGCAACACCGGTCCCGTCTATCCGTGGTTCGGGCAGGACATCCGCCAGGCCATCCCGCTCACCGCGGAGAACTACGACCTGCTGCGCCGCCTGTGGCGCGAGGAGACGGTCGACTGGGAGGGCAAGTTCCGCAGCGCGCTGCAGGGCTTCACCCTCGCGCCCCGCCCGCTGGACGACGTGCCGCCCTTCGTCTGGCACGCCTCCATCCGCACCCCCGAGATCGCCGAGCTGGCCGCCTACTTCGGGGACGGCTTCTTCGCCAACCACATCTTCTGGCCGGCCTCCCACACCAGGGAACTGGTCGCCCTGTACCGGCGCCGGTTCGCCCACTACGGCCACGGCACCCCCGAGCAGGCCGTCGTGGGGCTCGGCGGGCAGGTGTTCATGCGGCCGAACAGCCAGGACGCCGTCGACGAGTTCCGGCCCTACTTCGACAACGCCCCGGTCTACGGGCACGGGCCCTCGCTGGAGGAGTTCACCCGGCAGACCCCGCTCACCGTCGGCTCCCCGGCCGAGGTGGTGGAGAAGACGCTCGGCTTCCGCGAGTACGTGGGGGACTACCAGCGGCAGCTGTTCCTCATCGACCACGCCGGGCTGCCGCTGAAGACCGTCCTCCAGCAACTCGACCTGCTCGGCGAGGAGGTCGTCCCCGTACTGCGCCGGGAGTTCGCCAAGGGCCGGCCCGAAGGCACCCCGGCCGCCCCCACCCACGCCTCGCTGCTGCGCGCACGCGAGAGCGGAGAGCCGGCCGGCGAAGGCACCCCGGAGGCACGATGAAGATCACCGTCATCACCGGCGGGCTGCGCGAGCCGTCCTCCACCCGGCTCCTGGCGGACCGGCTCGCCGCGGCCGTCACCCGTGAACTCGACGCACAGGGCGAGCCGGTGGAGCTGACCTTCGTCGAACTGCGCCCGCTGGCCCACCCGATCATGGACGCGATGCTCACCGGGTTCACCGGCGAGGCGCTGGACTCGGCGTTCGCCACGGTCGCCGGGGCGGACGGGGTCATCGCCGTCACCCCCGCCTTCAACGCCTCCTTCAGCGGGCTCTTCAAGTCGTTCTTCGACGTGCTCCCGGAGGAGACCCTCTCCGACATGCCCGTCCTCATCGCCGCCAGCGGCGGCACCGAACGGCACTCCCTCGTCCTCGAACACGCGCTGCGCCCGATGTTCTCCTACCTCCACGCGATCGTCTCCCCGCGCCCGGTGTACGCCGCCACCAGCGACTTCGGCACCCAGGACGGAGCGGCCCTCGGCGCCCGCATCACCGCGGCGGCCAACGACTTCACCCGCCTCCTCGGCGCCTGCGGCCCCCGCACCCACGAGACCCAGGAGGACGCGGACCTGGCGACGATGCGGGGGCTGCTGGGCGACGCGTAGCGTGCGGCCGCAGCCAAAGCAACAAATCACCACACAGGCAAAAGCTTGAACAAGTCTGAAGCAACAATTCTTGACGCGTTCGATCGCCCTTCGTACGTTCCCGAGCGGCCGTGAGGAGTCGTCGACTCCGTCTCCCCACCGCACGGCCGGCGAAGGAGCAGACGATGCGCGCAATGAGATCCGCCGTGTTACCCGGCGCCCGCGGGCGCCTGCGGGCTGTTCTGGCCGTACTCGCGCTGCTGCTGGGCGCCTTCGCCGGGCTGAGTGTGCCCGCCCAGGCCGCGGGCTCGCTGCCGTGCGACATCTACGCCGCCGCCGGCACCCCCTGCGTCGCCGCGCACAGCACGGTCCGGGCACTGTTCTCCGGCTACGACGGCCCGCTGTACCGGGTCACCCGCGCCTCCGACGGCGCCGCCACCGACATCGGGCTCCTGGCCGCCGGGGGCTACGCGGACGCCGGCCGCCAGGACACCTTCTGCGGCGGCACCACCTGCCGCATGACGAGGATCTACGACCAGACCAGCCGCCACAACGACCTCGACCCCGGCCCCGCCGGCACCGCCGGAATGGGCGCCGACCGCGCCGCCGACGCGAGCGAACTCTCCGTCACCGCGGGCGGCCACAAGGTCTACGGCATCTGGATCTCACCCGGCGTCGGCTACCGCTCGCACGGCGCCGCCTCCGGCGTCGCGGTGAACGGACAGCCCGAGGGCGTCTACATGGTGGCCAGCGGCACCCACGTCGGCTCCGCCTGCTGCTTCGACTACGGCAACGCCGAACGCACCCCCGCCGACACCGGCAACGGCCACATGGACGCCGTCTCCATCGCCACCACCTGCTACTTCGCCCCCTGCACCGGCAGCGGCCCCTGGGTCGAGGCCGACCTGGAGAACGGCATGTTCCAGGGCGACAACGGCTCCAACCCCGCCAACCGGGGCAACAGCAGCACCTACGTCACCGCCGTGCTGAAGAACGACGGCCAGACCCGGTACGCCCTCAAGGGCGGCAACTCCCAGACCGGTCCCTTGAGCACCTGGTGGGACGGCGCGCTGCCCTCGCGCGGCGGCTACCGGCCCATGCAGCAGGAGGGCGGCATCATCCTCGGCACCGGCGGGGACAACAGCAACTGGAACATGGGCACCTTCTTCGAGGGCGCCATGGTCTCCGGCTATCCCTCCGACGCCGCCGAGAACGCGGTGCAGGCCAACGTCGTCGCGGCCGGGTACTCCGGCCAGACCAACGTGCCCAATGGGCCCCAGGACACCGTCAGCGGCCCCGGCGGCAAGTGCGTCGACGTCGCCGCCGACGACACCGGGGTCAACGGCACCGCCGTCCAGCTCTGGGACTGCCAGGGCTACGCCGAGGACCAGCGCTGGACCCACAACCCCGACACCTCCCTCGGCACCATCTCCCGCTGCCTGGACATCAACGGCAACGCCACGGCCAACGGCACCGAGGTCGAGCTGTGGGACTGCAACGGCGTCGGCGGGCAGAAGTGGGTCCAGCAGGCCGACGGCTCGCTGCGCAACCCCCAGTCCGGCCGCTGCCTCGACGCCCCCAACGGCACCTCCGCGAACGGCACCCGGCTGCGGATCTGGGACTGCAACGGCTCGGCCGCGCAGAAGTTCGCCGTCAACGGCGGAGCTCCGGTCGCCGCGCCCGGCGGCAAGTGCGTCGACGTCGCCGCCGACGACTCCGGGGTCAACGGGACCGCCGTACAGCTCTGGGACTGCCAGACCTGGGCCGTCGACCAGCACTGGTTCCACCGCTCCGACACCGCGCTCTCCACCCTCGGCCGCTGCCTGGACATCAACGGCAACGGCACGGCCAACGGCACCGAGGTCGAGCTGTGGGACTGCAACGGGGCCGGGGGCCAGAAGTGGGTCCAGCAGGCCGACGGCTCGCTGCGCAACCCGCAGTCCGGCCGCTGCCTGGACACGCCGAACGGCACCTCCGCCAACGGCACCCGGCTGCGGATCTGGGACTGCAACGGCTCCGCCGCGCAGAAGTTCACGCTGAACTGACGACCCGCCACCAGGGATGGTCCTCCGGTCGCGGGGGAGGGGAACACGCGGGCGGACCGCACCTGTCCGCCCGCCAGGCTCCGCCCCCGCACACTGGGCGCAGCCGCAGCACCCGTACCGGAAGGAACCACCCGCACCATGCACATCGACCTGACCGGACGCACCGCCCTGGTCACCGGCTCCACCCAGGGCATCGGCGCGGCCATCGCCGTGGGCCTCGCCCGCGCCGGTGCGCGCGTCGCCGTCAACGGCCGCGACGCCGAACGCGTCGCCGCGAGCATCGCCGAGTTCTCCGAGCAGGTGCCGGACGGCGAGTTCGTCGCCGCCGCGGGCGACGTGTCCACCGAGGAGGGCGCCCAGCAGTTGCTGCGCGACCTGCCCCAGGTGGACATCCTCGTCAACAACCTCGGCATCTTCGGCACCGCGGACCCGCTGGAACTCACCGACGACGAGTGGCGGCGCTACTTCGAGGTCAACGTCCTCGCCGCCGTCCGGCTGACCCGCCTCTACCTGCCCGGCATGACCGGCCGCGGCTGGGGCCGCGTGCTGTACATCGCCAGCGACTCGGCGATCGTCATCCCGGCCGAGATGATCCAGTACGGCATGTCGAAGACCGCGCTGCTCGCGGTGAGCCGGGGCTTCGCCAAGAAGGCCGCGGGCACCGGGGTGACCGTCAACTCCGTCATCGCGGGCCCCACCCACACCGCGGGCGTCGAGGACTTCGTCTACGAACTCGTCGACAAGGACCTGCCCTGGGACGAGGCCCAGCGGGTCTTCATGCGCGAGTACCGCCCGCAGTCCCTGATCCAGCGGCTGATCGAGCCCGAGGAGATCGCCAACATGGTGGTCTACCTCAGCTCTCCCCAGGCGTCGGCCACCACCGGGGGAGCGCTCCGCGTGGACGGCGGCTACGTGGACGCCATCCTGCCCTGACCGTCCCGCCCCGACCGGCCCGCCCGCCGGGAGACCTCAGGCGTGCCGGACGTGCACATGGCCGTCGAGGGGGAACTCCGGCGGCGCGGCGGGCAGCACCCCGGACGGTTCGTAGCCGCACTTCAGCGCCACCCGGCAGGAGGCGGTGTTGTCCATCTGGTGCACCAGCTCCAGCCGGGTCAGCCCCCGGCCGAACGCCCACTCGGTCACCGCCGTCAGCGCGCGCGGAGCCACGCCCTGGCCCCGCGCCGACGCGGCCGTCCAGTAGCCGACCTCGGCACGCGTGCCGCCCGGCTCGACGCCCGTGAGCGCGATGTGGCCCAGCAACTCGCCTTCCCCTTCGGGAAGTTCACCGGCGACGACGGCGAAGCCCAGGAGGCCGCCGCTCTCCCGGCCCTCGGTCTGCCGGGCGATCCAGCGCGCGGCGGCCGGTTCGTCGTCCACGGCCGACGAGATCCAGTGCCGCAGCGCCGCGTCGTCACGCTGCACCCGCACCAGCTCGGCCGCGTCCTCCGCACGCCACGGCCGCAGCAGCAGCGGCCTCCCGCCACCCGCCGTCACCCGCACCACAGTGCCGCTCACGTCTCCCCCTCCGGCAACCCCGCTCCCACCCGGCCATGCTTGCACAGAAGCCCAGTTGGGCAGAGAGACAGACGCGCCCCGGGGCCACCGCCGGCCGCGAGCGGGCGGCGCCGCGCCGGGTCCGTTCGCCCGCACGGCCTGTGACAAGCCAAAATGGCCCCGAGCTTTCGAATGAGAACACCGATGCGGAGGAGCGGACCCATGGCGCACGAGCGAGCCGGCCGTCCGGCCGGGCCCGAGGACCTTGTCGATGTGGCCCGCCTGGTCACGGCGTACTACGCGCTGCACCCCGACCTGGCGGACCCCGCCCAGCGGGTCGCCTTCGGCACCTCGGGGCACCGCGGTTCGTCGCTGGCGGCCGCCTTCAACGAGGACCACATCGCCGCCACCAGCCAGGCGATCTGCGAGTACCGCGCCGACCAGGGCATCGACGGCCCGCTGTTCCTGGGCGCCGACACCCACGCCCTGTCCGAGCCGGCGAAGGTGACCGCCCTGGAGGTGTTCGCCGCCAACGGCGTCACCGTGCTCGTCGACAGCGAGGACGGCTACACCCCCACCCCGGCCGTCTCGCACGCGATCCTCGCGCACAACCGGGGCCGCACCACCGGCCTCGCGGACGGCGTCGTCGTGACCCCCTCGCACAACCCGCCCGCCGACGGCGGATTCAAGTACAACCCGCCGAGCGGCGGCCCGGCCGCCTCCGACGCCACGTCGTGGATCCAGGACCGCGCCAACCAGATCATCGCGGGCGGCATGAAGGACGTACGCCGCTTCCCCTACGCCCGCGCGCTCGCCGCCGACACCACCGGCCGGTACGACTTCCTCGGCACCTACGTCCGCGACCTGCCCAGCGTGCTGAACCTGGACGCGGTCCGCGAGTCCGGCCTGCGTATCGGGGCCGACCCGCTCGGCGGCGCCTCCGTCGCCTACTGGGGCCGGATCGCCGACGAGCACGGCATCGACCTGACCGTCGTCAACCCGCACGCGGACCCCACCTGGCGCTTCATGACGCTGGACTGGGACGGCAAGATCCGCATGGACTGCTCCTCCCCGCACGCGATGGCCTCGCTCATCGAGCAGCGCGACCGGTTCGCCCTGTCCACCGGCAACGACGCCGACGCCGACCGGCACGGCATCGTCACCCCCGACGCCGGTCTGATGAACCCCAACCACTACCTCGCCGTCGCCATCGACTACCTCTACCGCAACCGCGAGCAGTGGCCCCAGGCGACGGGCATCGGCAAGACCCTGGTCTCCTCCACGATGATCGACCGGGTCGCCGCCGACCTGGGCCGCCGTCTGGTCGAGGTGCCGGTCGGCTTCAAGTGGTTCGTGGACGGCCTGCTCAGCGGCGACCTCGGCTTCGGCGGCGAGGAGTCGGCGGGCGCCTCCTTCCTGCGCCGCGACGGCTCGGTGTGGACCACCGACAAGGACGGCATCCTCCTCGCCCTGCTCGCCTCGGAGATCACCGCCGTCACCGGCCGCACCCCCTCCGAGCACTACGCCTCCCTCACCGACCGCTTCGGCGAGCCCGCCTACGCCCGCATCGACGCCCCGGCGACCCGCGAGCAGAAGGCGCTGCTCGCCAAGCTGTCCCCGGCGCAGGTCACCGCCGACACCCTGGCCGGCGAGGAGGTCACCGCCGTCCTCACCGAGGCGCCCGGGAACGGCGCCTCCATCGGCGGCATCAAGGTCACCACCGCCAACGCCTGGTTCGCGGCCCGCCCCTCGGGCACCGAGGACGTGTACAAGGTGTACTCCGAGTCCTTCCTCGGCCCCGACCACCTCGCCCGTGTGCAGGAGGAGGCCCAGGGCGTCGTCCTCGGCGCGCTCGGCGACTGAGCCGAAGAAAAGCGGGGACGCGGCCGGTCAGTGCCGCCCGTGTCCCCGCTCCAGCCGGTCCAGCACCGCCCGCGCCATCGCCGCCTCGCCCCGCGCGTTGGGGTGGGCGGGGGCCGCGGGGGAGGCCGGCCGCAGCGGTTCGATCCAGCGGTCGGCGGGCGCCTTGCACATGTCGTGGCCGACCGTCGGCCTGTACGTGTCGACGTACTCCGCCCGGTCGAAGGCCGCGACCAGGCGCAGCATCAGGTTGAGCCGCTTGCCGGTGTCCCGCAGGTACGGGAAGTCGCCGCGCGCGAACGGCACGTCGGGGAAGCAGCCGGTGCCGTCGTCGGGCAGCAGGTCCGGGTAGCCGACCAGCAGCACGCGCGCGTGCGGAGCGCGTGCGCGCACGGCCCGCAGCACCCGGTCGACCTTGGGCGCCGTACGGGCCACCGCCGCCGTCAGCTCGTCGTATCCGGCGGCCCGGTAGGAGCGCTCGCACGGGTTGCCCCCCGGGTCGGTGGCGCCGAGCCGCGCGCAGGTGGCGATGATCGAGCCGAAGCCGACGTCGTTGCCGCCGATCTGCACGGTGACCAGATCGGTGCCCCGGTCCAGCGCGTCCAGCTGGGGCGCGTTGGTGCCCTGCGCCCGCCACATCTCGGCGGTCGTCGCGCCCGAACAGCTGACGTCCTCGAAGGTGCCCGTCCGGCGTCCCGCGGCCACCAGCGAGGGGTAGTTCCGGTTCGAACGGGCGCAGTTGGCGTCCACCTGGTCCGGTATCGACGGGCCCGAGGTGTACGAGTCGCCGAGCGCCACATAGTCCGTACCGTGTCCGGCGGGCTGCGCCGCCGCCGGCACCACCGAACCGGCGACCAGGGCGCAGCCGCCGAGCAGCGCCCCCAGCACGGCCCGCCGACGCCTTCTCGCCGTCTCTCCGTCACGCGCCATGAGATCGTCCCCCTCGCTCGCGGCCCGGCGCTCCCCGCGCCCTCGACCGGCCTTGTATACCTCCGGGCCGGCCCCCGCGACCAGAAGCCGGACCACGTCAACTTCCGCACCGCAGGTCACAGTTGCCGCAGGGCCGGTGTGGAAGACTCCAGAGGTTTCCGTCACCGTACGCAGGAGGGGCACCGCTCGATGGCCGTCATCCACAAGACCACCCTCACTCCCACCAAGGTCGAACTCCTCGCCACCTGGCTCCCCACCCGCCCCTGGTACCGCGGCCCCGGCGCGCCCGAGCTGGAGCGGACAGGCGGCTTCCGGCTGGACGACCCCGCGGGCGAGGTCGGCATCGAGTTCATGGTGGCCACCGACCGCTCCACCCCCGAGCCCGTCTCCTACCTGGTCCCGCTCACCTACCGAGGAGCCCCCCTCGCCGGTGCCGAGGACGCCCTGATCGGCACCACGGAACACGGTGTCCTGGGCAAGCGCTGGGTCTACGACGGCTGCCACGACCCGGTGCTGACCACCGCACTGCTCGCCCTGATCGGCGGCACCGCCCAGGCCGTGGCGCAGAGCGTCACGGACACCCCCGACCACGAGGTCGTCCGCTCCTTCACCGGCGAGCCCCTCCCGGGCGCCGCGCACACCCCGGCCCCCGCCGACGACGCGGACGGCACGGTCCTGCCCGCGCCGCACGGCACGGTGCTGCGGGTCCACCGCGTCCTGGTTCCCGTCCCCGGTGCCGAGCCGCCGGCCCGCCCCGAGGGCGCTGTCGGCCATGTGGCGACCGGCTGGGCCGGCCCGGACGGCACCCGGCTGCGCGCGGTCTTCATGGAGCTGCGCACCGCCTGACGCGGCGCGGCACCGGCGCCCGGCGGGGAGGGCGCCCGGTGCCTGGCGGCGGGGCGGCGGCGCCCCGCGCGGCTCTCTGGCATGCCCAAGTCAAATCTGTCACTCTTTCGGAGGCCACGCCCGCAGGGGCGCGGCGCGGTACCGCACAGAGATCGCGCACCCCCGCCCCCCGGCCGCCCCGGCACGCACCCCGCCCGTCAGGCGGCCACCGAGCAGGCCGAACCCCGGCCGCCGCCGAAGGAGTAGCGTGTGAGACCCACCCCCTACCGGAAGCTCGGCACCGGCGCGCTCACCGCAGCCGCCCTGATCGCCCTCTGTCTCCCCGGTACCCCCGCGGCCGCCCGGCCCTCGGCCGCCGCCGCGTGCACCCCCGCGCAGACGGTCGCCAACGGCGGCTTCGAGAGCGGCACGTCGCCCTGGACCCAGTCCACGTCCGGCCTGATCACCAGCCGCACCGGCCAGAGCGCCCACGGCGGCACCTCGTTCGCCTGGCTCGACGGCACCGGACGCACCCGCACCGACACCCTCACCCAGAGCGTCACCGTCCCGGGCGACTGCTCGACCGCCACCCTGAGCTTCCACCTCCACGTCGACACCGCCGAGACCACCTCGTCCACGGCGTACGACAAGCTCACCGTGAAGGCGGGCTCCACCACGCTCGCCACGTACTCCAACCTCGACCGGGCCTCCGGCTACGTCCGCAAGACGGTGGACGTCTCCTCGTACGCGGGCCAGACCGTGAGCCTCTCCTTCACCGGCACCGAGGACTCCAGCCTCCAGACCAGCTTCGTCCTGGACGACATCGCCCTCGACACCTCGGGCACCACCACGCCGCCCCCGGCCGACAGCGTGCGCACCCCGGCCGCGCCCGCCTACACCGTCAGCCTCAGCAGCGACAGCACGGGCACCGTCTGGAACGGGCACCAGAGCGCCACCTTCACCAACGCCTCGGCCACCGCGCTCGGTGAGGTCTACCTGCGGCTGTGGGACAACTACCACGGCACGTGCTCGGCGCCGCCCATCAAGGTCAGCAACGTCACCGGCGGCACGGCGGGCGACCTCTCGGTGGCCTGCACCGCCCTCAAGATCACCCTCCCGGCGCCGCTCGCCCAGGGGCAGAGCGCCACCATCGGCTTCGACCTCGGCATCACCGTGCCCGAGGGCGCCGACCGGTTCGGCCACGACGGCGCCTTCAGCTTCATCGGCAACGCCCTGCCCGTCCTCGCGGTCCGCGACGGCGGCGGCTGGCACCTCGACCCGTACACCAACAACGGCGAGTCCTTCTACTCGCTGGCCGCCGACTTCAAGGTGACCCTCGACCACCCCAGCACCCTGCTGGTCCCCGCCACCGGCACCTCCACCGACACCCCCGGCACCAGCGGACGCACGGTCACCACCGCCACCGCGTCCAAGGTGCGCGACTTCGCCTGGGCCGCGGGGCCCTTCAGCAAGATCTCCGGCACCTCCCCCGGCGGGGTCCCGGTCAACGTCTACTCCGTCTCCAACATCAGCTCCTCCAGCGCCCAGTCGATGCTGAGCACCGCCAAGAGCGCCGTCGACGCCCACGCCGGCCGCTTCGGGGCCTACCCCTACGGCGAGCTGGACGCGGTCATCGACAACAACTTCTGGTTCGGCGGCATGGAGTACCCCGGCTTCGTCCTCGACCTGGTCAGCACCACCGCCCTCACCCACGAGATCGCCCACCAGTGGTGGTACGGCATCGTCGGCGACGACGAGTACAACAGCCCCTGGCTGGACGAGTCCTTCACCGACTACGCCACCGACCTCGCCCAGGGCAAGACCGGCTCCGGCTGCTGGAGCAGCGTCTCCTGGGCCTCCAGCGCGGAGAAGATCACCAACGCGATGGCCTACTGGGACACCCACTCCTCCCGCTACTCCACCGTCGTCTACGGCTACGGCAAGTGCGCCCTGCACGACCTGCGCCGCGTCCTCGGTGACACCGCGATGGCCAAGCTGCTGAAGGACTACGCCACCGCCCACTGGTACGGCGTCTCCACCACCGCCGAGTTCAAGGCCGCCGCCCAGGCCGCGACCGCCACCGACCTCACCTCCTTCTGGACCCAGCACCGCATCGAGGGCTGAGCCGTCCGGCGCGCGGCCCGGCCGGGGACCTCCTCCCGCCGGGCCGCGCCCCCGGGACACCCGCATGGCCCAAGGACCGGCCGCGCACGGCTTCGTTGGGCCCACTCCGGCGTGCGGGACGGCCCGATGGCGGGTCAGATGGAAGTCGTGCGAAGCGACATACTTCCCCCCAGCGGCCGCTGCTCACGCCTGTGTCTCACCGGCGTCCTGACCGGCCTTGTCCTCTTCCTGTCGCCCCCCGCCGCCGTGCCCGACTCCGGCGGGCCGACCGCCTCGCGCGGCAGCGCCTACATGGGCGTGGGCGTACGCGCCCACGACGGGGGCGCGCCCGGGGCCGGCGAGCGGTCCGCCCCCCTCCGGGTCACCCAGACCGAGGGCGTCGACGTCTCCAGCCATCAGCGCGACGTCTCCTGGTCCACCCTGTGGGGCGCGGGCACCCGGTGGGCCTACACCAAGGCGACCGAGGGGACGTACTACAAGAACCCCTACTTCACCCAGCAGTACACCGGGCCCTACGCCGCGGGCATGATCCGGGGCTCGTACCACTTCGCCACCCCGGACACCAGCAGCGGCAAGTCCCAGGCCGACTACTTCGTCGACCACGGCGGCGGCTGGTCCAAGGACGGCAAGACGCTGCCCGGGGTGCTGGACATCGAGTGGAACCCCTACGGGGCGTCCTGCTACGGCAAGTCCAAGAGCGGCATGGTGACCTGGATCAAGAACTTCCTGAACCGCTACAAGGCCCGTACCGGCCGCGACGCCGTCATCTACACGGCCACCAACTGGTGGAAGGACTGCACCGGGAACTACTCCGGCTTCGCCTCCTCCCACCCGCTGTGGATCGCCCGCTACGCCTCCACCCCCGGCACGCTGCCGGCCGGCTGGTCCACGCACACCATGTGGCAGTACACCTCCACCGGCAAGACCGTCGGCGACCACAACAAGTTCAACGGCTCGCTCTCCCGGGTGCGTGCACTCGCCAACGGCTGACGCACCGACAGCCCACCGTGCGCGGGACCCGGCCACCCGGCCGGCCCGCGCACCGTCATGAGGACGGCGGGGGCGCCCGGAGCGTCGCGAGGACCGCCCACACCACCGACACGAACGGCACCGCCACCACGGCGCCGATGACCCCCGCCACGATGCTGCCCGCGATCACGGACACCGCGACGACCAGGGGATGCAGCCGGACCGCCCAGCTCATCACCAGCGGATGCAGCACGTGCCCCTCCAGCTGGCCGATGACCACGATGAGCACCAGCACCGCGAGCGCCGTCAGCGGGCCGCGCCCGGCCAGTGCCACGACCGTCGCCACCCCGAGCGCCACCGGTGAGCCCACCAGCGGCACGAACGCGGCGAAGAACTCCAGCAGGGTCAGCGGCAGCGCCAGCGGCACCCGCAGGATGAGCAGCACGATGCCGACCAGGATCGCGTTGGTCGCGGCGATGATGATGATGCCCCGCGTGTATCCGGCGAAGGTCCGCCAGGCGGCGTGGCCGGCGCGGTCCCAGACCGGGCGGGCGCCGCGCGGCAGCAGCCTGAGGCTGACCCAGCCCCACAGCCGCTCGCCGGAGTGGATGAAGAAGACGGAGGCGAACAGCGCCAGCGCCCCGCCGGTGATCACCTCGACCACCCGGCCCAGACCGGACACCGCGCTGCTGAACAGGCTGGCCCGGTGCCGGGCGAGATAGTCCGTCACCTCCTGCTGCAGCGCGGCGAGCCGGCCCGCGCTCAGCCGGAACGGCGGCTGCCGCAGCCACTCCTCGATCCGGTGCACCCCGCCCCGGAACTCGCCGCTCAGCCGCGTCGACTCGCCCGCCACCGCGTTGCCCACCAGCGCGAGCAGCCCGAGGACGAGCACGATGCTGCCGAGGACGGCCAGCGCCACGCTCAGCGGCCGGGGCATGAACCGGTCCAGCAGGTCGGCGAGGGGCCGCAGCACCGAGGTGATCACCAGAGCCAGGAACAGCGAGACGGCGATGAGCTGGAAGCGGCCCAGTACGCCGAAGATGCCCCAGACGACGATGCCGACGAGGATGAGCCGCCACGCGTAGGCCGCCGCGATCCGCAGCCAGGCCACGGTCCGCTCGGCCACCGACGACCGCGGGACGGACCGCGTCACCGAGGGCAGCCGTACGGAGTACGCCGGACGGCTGCCCGGCACCGCGCCCCGCGCGGCCGGCCCGGAGCGCTCGCGTCCCGTCCGCCGCCCGTCACCAGCCACCACGTGCCCGCCTCGTCTCCGCACCCGCCGAGCTGACCGTCACTCACCCACGACGCTACGGGCAAACGGGACATCCGGTGACGTCCACTGGGCCGCGTGGGCTACTCCTCGGACGGCAGCCAGTTCCCGTGCAGCCCGAGGGGGACCCGCACCGGGATGCGCACCCGCGCCACCGGCCCGCTCTCCGGTTCCCCGGCCGGGAACACCAGGAGCCACGAGGTGTCGTCCCCGCGGTCGGTGGCGAAGGCCAGCCAGTGGCCCCGGTCCTCGTCCGCCCTCCCCGGCGACGGCGCGAAGGCGGGCTCGCCCACCGAGAGGTCACCGGCGTGCCAGGTGCGGGACGGGACGCCGGGCGCGCCCGTGTCGTACCACCGCAGGGCGTCGAACTCGCCGGGCAGCAGGTCCGGGGAGCGCCCGCTGTCCCAGGCGACCGCCACCCGCCCGTGCCGGGTGCCGGTGCGGCGGTCGTCGATGCGCGGGAACTCCACGCGGGCGTCGTCCAGCACGGTGCGCCGCATGCGTCCGGCCGCCGGGTCCAGGACCGCCCGGACCAGGGCGCTGCGGGCGGGTTCGCCGCCCGGGTCGCCGAGGGACAGCCGCGACCACTGCACGTACTCCAGCACCACGGTCCCGTCGTCCTCGTCGTGGGCGTTGACGGTGTGCCAGAGCCAGAAGGCGTCGTCCGCCACCTCGCGCACCGGTGAGCCGTCGCGCGGGATCAGCAGGACCCGGGTGCCCGCCTCGGGACGCCAGTCGATCAGCGAGCCGCCGCTCATCGCCGCGCCCGGGGCGAAGAAGACGGGGGCGAGGACCAGCACCAGGTACCGGCCGGTGAGGGCCATGTCGTGGATCATCATCGGCTCGTCGACCCCGTCGACGGGCACCGGCCCCCGTGCCCCCGTCCCGTCCGGGGCGATCAGCGACCATGTCAGGTACGGCGGCTCCAGCGCGTAGCAGAACACCGCCATCTCGCCGGTGGCCGGATCGGTCTTCGGGTGGGCGGTGATCCCGGCGGGCAGGGCGCCGCCGAAGGTCTCCCGGCCCGCAGTCTCCAGGTCCGGGGTCATCCGGAACGGGCAGGCCGCCTCGGCCAGCGCCAGCAGCCTGCCCGCGTGCCGTACCACGTTGATGTCGGGCAGGTCCCGGAAGGTGCGGGCCAGCTCCGGCCCCACCTCCCGCTCGTCCGGCGTGATCATCGACTCGATGCCGCCCCACAGGGCCCGGCCCGCGCGTTCCTCGGCGAGTACGGCGGGTGTGCGCACGAACCGGTTGCGGTAGCGGGCGCGGCCGCCCTCGATCCACACGCCGTGCAGCATGCCGTCGCCGTCGATCGGATAGAGGAAGGAGCCGATCGGGGTGAAGCGCGGGTTGGGGCCGTTGCGCAGATAGACGCCGTCCAGGTCGCCGGGCAGCTCGCCCTCCACGGCCAGGGAGACCTCGTCCACCTCCTCGGTGACGGGCGCGAACCGCCCGGACAGGTGGGCCACCCGTGCCGGGTCGAAACGCCCGGTGCCGTAAGCGGTCATGGGTCCTCCCCGCGCAGCGGAACGGGCCGACGTCCCCCCATCGTCACCCGGCCGGAGGACCCCCGCATCCGGGTCGGCGCCCTGCCTCGAACCCCATGCCGACGGGCGAACGCACGTCCGTACCGAAGGGCCCGTATTGCCCGTCTCTGAGGAGAAGGGGCCGACTAGGGGTGATGAAACGTTCCGATGGTCCTACATGACGTCCGGAACATGGACGAACATACGGTCTCATGGACATTTTGCTGGTCGCCAGCGCGTTCAACAGCCTCTCCCAGCGCGCCTACGCCGAACTCTCGGACGCCGGCCACCGGGTGGACGTCGTACTCGCCACGCACGGTCCCGACCCCGTCCGCGCCGCCGTGCGCGAACTCCGCCCCGAGCTGATCATCGCGCCCATGCTGAGGACGGCGCTCCCCGAGGACCTGTGGCGTGAGCACACCTGCCTGATCGTGCACCCCGGCCCGCCCGGGGACCGGGGACCCTCCTCGCTGGACTGGGCCCTCGCCGAGGAGGCCGGCCACTGGGGCGTCACCGTCCTGCAGGCCGAGGCGGGCCTGGACGCGGGCGCGATCTGGGCCCACGAACCCTTCCCCGTACCGGCCACCGGCAAGAGCGACCTGTACCGCAACGAGGCCGCCGACGCCGCCATGGCCGCCCTGCACCGGGCCGTGCGCAGATACGCCGGGGGCAGCCACAAACCCCGCCCGCAGACCGGCGACTGGCCCACCGCCGTCTGGCGCGACTTCCACCGCCAGGAGCGGCGCCGCATCGACTGGGAGCGCGACGACACCGCGACCGTGCTGCGCAAACTGCGCGGCGCCGACTCCCAGCCCGGCGTCCTCGACGAACTCCGCGGCCGCGAGGTCTTCCTGCACGGCGGCCACCCGGAGGACGACCTCCGCGGCCGCCCCGGCGACCTCCTCGCCACCCGCGCCGGAGCCGTCTGCCGGGCCACCCGCGACGGCGCGGTGTGGATTCCCGAGCTGCGCCCCCGCAAGAACTCCGGCGACCCGGCACCCTTCCGCCGCCCCGCCGCCACCGTCCTCGCCTCCTGGGCCGGCCCGCACGCCCCGGCGCCGCCCGAGATCCCGGCCCCGCTCGACCTGCCCGAAGGCCGCCGCACCTACGCCGACATCCGCTACCGCGAGCACGGCACCGCCGGCTTCGTCACCTTCTCCTTCCCCGGCGGCGCGATGAGCACCGACCAGTGCCGCAGGCTCCTCGCCGCCTACGAGTACGCCCTCGGCCGCCCCACCCGTGTCCTCGTCCTCGGCGGCGCCCGCGACTTCTTCTCCAACGGCATCCACCTCAACGTCATCGAGGGCGCCCCCGACCCCGGCGAGGAGTCCTGGCGCAACCTCGACGCCATGGACGACCTGGTCGAGGCCGTCCTGCGCACCACCGACCGGCTGGTGGTCGCGGCGCTCGCGGGCAACGCCGCCGCCGGAGGCGCCATGCTCGCCCTCGCCGCCGACGAGGTGTGGTGCCGCACCGGCGCTGTGCTCAACCCGCACTACCGGCGCATGGGCCTGTACGGCTCCGAGTTCTGGACCTACAGCCTGCCCCGCCGCACCGGCCCCGAGACCGCCCGCCGCCTGACCGCCGAGGCCCTGCCCGTCAGCGCCGCCAGTGGCGTCCGGCTCGGCCTGGTGGACCGTCTCGTCCCGGCCGCGCCGGAGGAGTTCGCCGGGACCGTACGGGCCATGGCCGCCGAACTCGCCGCCGCACCCGGCCTGGAGGACCGCGTCGAGGCCAAGGCCGCCGCCCGCGTGGCCGACGAGGCGGTACGGCCGCTCGCCGACCACCGGCGCGACGAACTCGCCCGCATGCACGCCGTCTTCTGCGACCCCGACGCCCCCTACCACGCCCTGCGCTCGGCCTTCGTCCGCAAGATCCCCTCGGACGCCACCCGCCCCCTGCACCCCGGAGACGGACGATGACCCCCGTGAGCCCTGTCCCACGCGAACCCCTGCTCGTCGCCGGGGTCGGCAACATCTTCCTCGGCGACGACGCCTTCGGCCCCGAGGTGATCCGCGCCCTGGAGCGGCGCCCCCTCCCGCCCGGCGCCCACGTGCGGGACTTCGGCATCCGGGGCATGGACCTCGCCTACGCCCTGCTCGGCGGCTGCGCCACCGCCGTGCTCGTCGACGCCGCACCGCGCGGACACCGTCCCGGCACGCTCTCCCTGATCGAGACCGAACCGCCGGACGCGAGCGTGGTGCCCGAGGCCCACGGCATGGACCCGCAGAAGGTGCTCGCCCTCGCCACCCACCTGGGCGACGAACCGCTGCCCCGCGTCCTCGTCCTCGCCTGCGAGCCCGCCGTACTGCCCAGCCCGGAGGAGGACATCGCCCCCGGACTCAGCGAAGCGGTGCGCGAGGCCGTCGGACGGGCCGTCGACACCCTGCACGCCCTCGTCCCCGTACTGCTGGCCGATCCGGCCGCGGTCCCGCCCGCGTTGGGCCGCCCGATGGAATCACGGCACCCGCACGCGGCTGCGCTGCCCGGCCCCGGCGGGGGCGCAGCCGAAGATCGGTGAGATCCCCGGGCCGTGCCCGGCACGGCCCGGGGCCCAGGCCCCCGATCTTCCGAGGAGCTGTGCCCATGTGCCGGTCCGACGTCAAGCAGGCCGTCCTGGCCAAGAACGACGACCTCGCCGCCCGCCTGCGTGAGGACCTCACGGAGCGGGGCGTCACGGTGGTCAACCTCCTGTCCAGCCCCGGCAGCGGCAAGACCGAACTCCTCGGCCGCGTCCTGGCCCGCGCCGTCCAGCGCGGTGTCCCCGTCGCCGCCCTCACCGCCGACCTGGCCACCGAGAACGACGCCCAGCGCCTCGCCCGCTCCGGCGCCCCCGTCCAGCAGCTCCTCACCGACGGCCTGTGCCACCTGGAGGCCGGCCAGGTCCGCGACCGGCTCGACGGCTGGCTCCCCGCCGGCACCGAGGTGCTGTTCGTCGAGAACGTCGGCAACCTCGTCTGCCCGGCCTCCTACGACCTCGGCGAGACCCTGAGGATCTCCCTGATGGCCGTCACCGAGGGCGAGGACAAGCCGCTGAAGTACCCCACCGCCTTCGGCTCCGCCCATCTGGTCGCCATCACCAAGACCGACCTCGCCCAGGCCGCCGGCTTCGACGAGGCCGCCTTCCGCGCCAACGTCCAGCGGGTCAACCCCGGCGTGGAGACCGTACGGACCTGCGCCCGCAGCGGCGACGGCGTCGACGCCCTGCTGGAGCGCGCCCTCGCCGTCCGCCACGCACCCCCCGCCCACCGCCCGCCGCTGGCCCCCGGCCCGCACAGCCACGACCACGGCCACGGCGGCCACAGCCACGACGACGGCCACGGCGGCCACAGCCACGACGACGGCGGCCACAGCCACGACCACGACCCGGCCGCAGCCCCCCTCGCATGACGGCCCCCGCGACGGGCCGGGTCCGCCGCCGCCTCACCGTGCGGGGCACGGTGCAGGGGGTCGGCTTCCGGCCCCATGTGCACCGGCTCGCCGCCGAGCACGGGCTCGCCGGGTTCGTCGGCAACACCGCCGACGGCGTCCTCGTCGAGGTCGAGGGCCCGCTGCCCGACGTGGAGCGGTTCTGCGCGCTGCTCGCCGAACGCCCGCCCCCGCTCGCCTCGGTCACCGGCATCACCCACGAGGACCTGCCGCCCACCGGAGCCCGCGGTGAGTTCGCCATCCAGGCCACCGAACACACCACCGGCCGGACCCAGTTGCCGCCCGACACCGCCCCCTGCGTGGACTGCCTGCGTGAACTCGCCGACCCCGCCGACCGCCGCCACCGGCACCCGTTCGTCACCTGCACCCACTGCGGCCCCCGCTTCACCATCGCCACCGCGATGCCCTACGACCGCACGGCCACCACCATGGCCCGCTTCCCGCTGTGCCCCGCCTGCGCCCGCGAGTACGCCGACCCGCTCGACCGTCGTTTCCACGCCCAGCCCGTCGCCTGCCCCGGCTGCGGCCCCGGTCTGAGCCTCATCCCCGCCGAGGGCACCGGAGCCCGGCCGGCCCGCGACGCCGACGCCCTCACCGCCGCGCGGGCCCTGCTCGCCCAGGGCCGGATCGTCGCCGTCAAGGGACTCGGCGGCTACCACCTGGCCTGCGACGCCACGGACCCGCGTGCCGTCGCCGCCCTGCGCGCCCGCAAGGAACGCGGCGGCAAGGCGTTCGCCGTGATGTGCGCCGACCTCGCCACCGCGGGACAGCTCGCCCACCTCACGGACGCCGGACGCGCCGCCCTCACCGGCCCCGACCGCCCCATCGTCCTGTTGCGCGCCCGTACCACCGGCGACGGACCACGCCTGGCCGCCGAGGTGGCGCCCGGCAGTCCGCACCTCGGCGTCATGCTGCCCTACACCCCCGTGCACACCCTGCTGTTCGGCCTGCCCGGCGATCCGCCGGGGCCCCGCGTGCTCGTCATGACCAGCGGCAACCGCTCCGGCGAGCCCATCGTCACCGACGACGCCGAGGCGCTGATCCGGCTCGCCGGTCTCGCCGACGCCTGGCTCACCCACGACCGGGAGATCGCCGCCCCCTGCGACGACTCCCTGCTGCGGGTCCGCGCCGACGGCACCACCCAGGTCCTGCGCCGCTCCCGCGGACACGTACCCCGCCCGCTGCCCCTCCCGGTGCCGGTGCGGGCGGCGCTCGCCGTCGGCGGCGACCTGAAGAACGCGCTCTGCCTCGGCGAGGACGACCAGGCGTGGCTCGGCCCGCACATCGGGGACATGGGCGACCTCGCCACCCTGGACGCCGCCCGCCGCGCCGAGACCCACCTCGGCAGCCTCACCGGCGTCACCCCCGGCCTGATCGCCGCCGACCGGCACCCCGGCTACCACTCCACGGCGTACGCCCGCCGCCGCGCCGCCGAAGCCGCCCTGCCCGAACCGGTGCTGGTCCAGCACCACCACGCCCACATCGCCTCCGCCATGGCCGAACACGGCCTCGACGGCACCACCCCCGTCATCGGCGTCGCCTTCGACGGCACCGGGTACGGCGACGACGGCACCGTCTGGGGCGGCGAGATCCTGCTCGCCGACCACACCGCGTACCGCCGCTTCGCCCACCTCAGCCCCGCCCCGCTGCCCGGCGGGGACGCGGGCGTCGCCAACCCCTGCCGCCAGGCGCTCGCCCGGCTCTGGGCGGCCGGCCTCGACTGGACACCCGGACTGCCCAGTGTCGCCGCCTGCACCGCCACGGAACTCTCGCTGCTCAAAGCCCAGTTGACCCGGCAGACCGCCTGCGTCCCCACCAGCAGCATGGGCCGCCTCTTCGACGCCGTGGCCTCCCTCACCGGCGTCTGCCACCGCGCGGGCCACGAGGCCGAGGCGGCGCTCGCCCTGGAGGCGCTGGCGCTCGAAGCACGGGACGCGGACACCGGCACGTATGCCTTCGGCCTCGGGACCGGACCGCTGGCCGACCCGGCCCCGGTGCTGCGCGCCCTCCTCGCCGACCAGCGTCGGGGCGTCCCCCCGGCCGTCCTCGCCGCCCGCTTCCACCGGGGCGTCGCCGACGCGGTCGCCGGGCTGTGCCGGCGCGCCCGCGAGGCCACCGGCCTGACCACCGTGGCCCTCACCGGCGGCGTCTTCGCCAACGCCCTGCTGGAGGACGACAGCACCGCGAGGCTCACCGCCGACGGCTTCACCGTGCTGCGCCACCACCAGGTACCGCCCAACGACGGCGGGCTGGCCCTCGGACAGCTCATGGTCGCCGCCCGCGCGCCGCGGCCGCCCCGAGCCCGCTGATCCGCCGACCCGGCCCTCAGCGCACCGACGACGAGACGGAGTGACCCATGTGTCTTGCAGTGCCCGGCAAGGTCGTGGCCATCGACGATGGCGCCGACCCGCGCACCGGGCTCATCGACTTCGGCGGAGTGCGGAAACAGGCGTGCCTGGAGTACCTGCCCGACGTCCACGTGGGGGAGTACGTCATCGTCCACGTCGGCTTCGCCCTCCAGAAGCTCGACGAGGAGTCGGCCCGCGCCTCGCTGGAACTGTTCGAGCAACTCGGACTGCTGGAGGAGGAGTTCGGCGACGCCTGGGAGCAGGCCGAGCGGCAGGGAAGCGGGAGCGAGAACCGGTGAAGTACATCGACGAGTTCAACGACCCCGCGCTGGCCCGCCGCCTGCTCGACGAGATCGGCGCCACCGCCACCCGGCCCTGGGCGCTGATGGAGGTCTGCGGCGGCCAGACCCACTCCATCATCCGGCACGGCATCGACCAGCTCCTGCCCGATGAGGTCGAGCTGATCCACGGCCCCGGCTGTCCGGTGTGCGTCACCCCCCTCGACGTCATCGACAAGGCGCTCGACATCGCCGCCCGGCCCGAGGTGATCTTCTGCTCCTTCGGCGACATGCTCCGGGTCCCCGGCACCGACCGCGACCTCTTCCGGGTCAAGGGCGAGGGCGGCGACGTACGCGTCGTGTACTCCCCGCTCGACGCGCTCGACCTGGCGCGCAAGAACCCCGACAAGCAGGTGGTGTTCTTCGCCATCGGCTTCGAGACCACCGCCCCCGCCAACGCCATGGCCGTCCACCAGGCCCGGCGGCTCGGCCTGGACAACTTCAGCCTGCTGGTCAGCCACGTCCGCGTGCCTCCGGCGATCGACGCCATCATGACCGCCCCCGAATGCCGCGTGCAGGGCTTCCTCGCCGCCGGGCACGTGTGCAGCGTGATGGGCACCGCCGAGTACCCGGAGCTCGCGGAACGGCACCGGGTGCCCATGGTGGTCACCGGGTTCGAACCGCTGGACATCCTGGAGGGCATCCGCCGCGCCGTGCACCAACTGGAGCGCGGCGAACACCGGGTGGAGAACGCCTACCCGCGTGCCGTCCGCGAGGAGGGCAACCCCGCCGCCCTGCGCATGCTCAGCGACGTCTTCGAGGTGGTCGACCGCAACTGGCGCGGCATCGGCCCCATCCCGGCCAGCGGCTGGCGCCTCGCCGAGGCGTACCGCGCCTACGACGCCGAGCACCGTTTCGACGTCACCGGCATCCGCACCGAGGAGCCTGCCGTGTGCCGGGCCGGAGAGGTGCTCCAGGGACTGATCAAGCCCACCGAGTGCGAGGCGTTCGGCACCGCCTGCACCCCGCGCACCCCGCTCGGCGCCACCATGGTCTCCAGCGAGGGCGCCTGCGCCGCCTACTACCTCTACCGCCGCATGGAAGGCGGCCCCGCACCCCGCGGATCGCGCGTCCCGCGAGAGGAGATGAACACCGTTGGCTGACCTCACCGACACCCCCGTCGACCCCGCCGGCTGGACCTGCCCCGCCCCCCTGCGCGACCAGGGTGTGGTGGTCATGGGCCACGGCGGAGGCGGCGCGCTGTCCGCCGAGCTGATCGACCAGGTCTTCGCCCCCGCCTACGGCAACCCCGCCCTGGCCGCGCTCACCGACTCCGCCGTGCTCGAACTCGGCGGCGCCCGGCTGGCGTTCTCCACCGACTCCTACGTGGTGCGCCCGCTGTTCTTCCCCGGCGGCTGCCTCGGCGACCTCGCCGTCAACGGCACCGTCAACGACCTGGCGATGAGCGGCGCCAGGCCCGCGTACCTCTCGACGGCGTTCGTCCTGGAGGAGGGCGTCGCACTCGACGTCGTCGGACGCGTCGCCCAGGCGCTCGGCGCCGCCGCCCGCGCGGCGGACGTCACCGTCGTCACCGGCGACACCAAGGTGGTCGAGTCCGGCCACGGCGACGGCGTGTACGTCACCACCGCGGGCGTCGGACTCGTCCCCGACGGCGTCGACATCCGCCCCCAGCGCGCCCGGCCCGGTGACGCCGTCATCGTCAGCGGACCGATCGGACTGCACGGGGTCGCGGTGATGAGCGTCCGGGAGGGGCTGGAGTTCGGCGTCCGGATCTCCTCCGACACCGCGCCGCTCGCCGGTCTCGTCGCCGCCATGCTCGCCGTCACCAAGGACGTGCACGTGCTGCGCGACCCCACCAGGGGCGGCCTCGGCGCCTCCCTCAACGAGATCGCCCGCGCCTCCGGCACCGGGGTCCGGCTCACCGAACGGGCCGTGCCGGTGCCCGAAGAGGTGGCGAACGCCTGCGGCTTCCTCGGCCTGGACCCGCTCTACGTCGCCAACGAGGGCAGGCTCGTCGCCTTCGTCCCCCGCGAGCACGCCGAGGCGATGCTCGCCGCGATGCGCGCCCACCCGCAGGGCGCCGGAGCCGCGCTGATCGGGGAGTGCGTGGCCGAGCACCCCGGCATGGTCACCGTAGCCACCGCGCTCGGCGGCACCCGCGTGCTGGACCTGCCGCTCGGCGAGCAACTGCCCCGCATCTGCTGACCGGGCCCCGCACGAACCGGCCCCGCCCTCCAGGAGGGCGGGGCCGGTCCGCGCGTACGGGGTTCAGGGCACTTACTCCACGGCGGTGATCTCCAGCTCCCGTCCGCTGCGCAGATCCCGCGAGGGCTCGTCGCAGGCCGGGCACCAGAAGAACGGCGGCATGCCCACCGCGAACTCCTCCGCGCACCCGCCGCACCAGGCGAGCGCCGTCACCCGCTCCACCACCAGCCGGGCCGAGGCGAGCGAGGTGCCCTCCCGGGCCACCTCGAACGCGAAGTCCAGCGCGTCGGGCACCACACCCGCCAGCTCGCCCACCCGGACGGTCACCGAGGAGACGTCCCCGCCGCCGTCCGCGCGGGCGATCTCCCCGGCCCGCTCCACGATCGCGGTCGCGATCGACAGCTCGTGCACCGGTGCCTCAGGGGTGCCGGCGGGCCGTGCGCAGGCCCCCGGTCATCCGGTAGATCTTGATCTCCCGGATCATGCCGGGAACCTCCTTCACCAGCAGCAGCAGCGTCAGGCCGGCCAGCACGGCGGCCTGGGCGAGAAGCACCCGCCGCCCCGACCACACGGTGCGCTCCGCCTCCTGAACGGCTCTCTCGACCTTCATGGCGCTCACTTCCTGCCCTCTCATCTCCCGCCCTCTCATCCCGGCGGGATGTTGGGCATGACGTCCAGGACGGCGTCGTGCCGTTTGCTGCGGATACCCGTGGAGCGGCTCGCGTCGGCGGTGCCGTCCTCGTGGTGCCCCTTCTGCCCCTGATAGGGGCCCTCGTTGCCCTCGTGCAGGCCCGGCACATGCGTCGGCGTGTCCGGCTTCACCTGGGGGCGGCCCACTCTGATCCTGCCCATGCTCGTCTCCTCTCTGGGCTTCACGAACGCTCGGTGAGCTCCGCGAAGAACCGTTCGACGGCCGGCCACACCCGGCCGCCGCCGGACAGCCCCCGCCACTCGGCGCGGACCAGGGCGACCATCCGGAAACAGTCGTCGACCGGCACGATCCAGTGCTCCTTCTGGCCGCGCACCGTGTTGATGAGCAGGGCCTCCACGTCGGGTACCACGGAGGCGAGCCGCGGACACGTGGCGGCCAGGCCGTGCCAGGCGCCGGAGTCCACCTCCCACCGCATGGCCCCGGCCGGGCTCGGCCCCTGCGCGGTCACCGTGCCGTCGGTGCGCGGACGGAAGAACACCAGACCCACCGGCACGCCCAGCGCGGCCGTGTCGACGGGCGCGAGCCGCACCCGGCGCCGGGGCACCGGCCGGTACCGGCCGCCGCCCGCCCCCTGCTCGGAGAAGAGCACCGAGCAGGGACCGCAGACACAGCGGACGTCGTCGGCCGCCGTCTCGAACAGATGCGGATGCTCCTCGGCCACCGGCGCCGCGCACAGCTCGCACACCTCGGGCCGCGCGGCCCCGGCCACGGCAGGGCCGGAGCGGATCAGCCGGGCCAGCGCCCCGCTCACCGCGCCTCCTGCGGCCGCCCGGCACCCCGCGTGGTGAGCGTGGCGAGCGGCACGAACGCGGGCGGCCTCGCCCGCTCCGCCGCGACCGCCTCCACCGCCCGCAGTTCCGGGGCCGCCGCCAGCACGGTCGCCCGCACCACCTCGGTGACGTCACCGCCGCCCCCGCCGCATCCCGCGCCGCAGCCGCCGCCGCCCGTGTCCACGCGGACCTTGGCCACCCCGTCCTCGACGCCCAGCCACAGCAGGTCACCGCCGCGCTCGCGCACCGCCGGGGCCAGCCGCTCCACCGCACGCTCGGCGCGCCGCTCGGGCGGCTCGGGGTGCAGGGAGTGCAGCACCATCAGGTGCGCCAGTAGCTCGTCGCCGGCCGCCCGCTCCAGCAGGGCGGGGCCGGCGCCGTCGAGCATCCGGGCCAGAGCCTCGCCGTAGACCTCGGTCAGGAGGCCGACCGTCTCCAGTGCCCCGTCCGGCCCGTCGCCGGACTCCAGCCGCTCCAGCAGCACGTCGAGCCGGGCGAGCCGGGCCTCGACGGCCGGGTCGGCGAGCCGGGCGCCGTCAGCCATGGTTCACCCCGAACGTGGGCGAGTGCACGACGTCCAGCGTCTTGCCCTTGCCCATGTACATGTGGACGCCGCACGGCAGACAGGGGTCGAAGCTGCGCACGGTGCGCATGATGTCGACGCCCTTGAAGTCGTCCGGCCCGTTCTCCTCGAAGATGGGCTGGCCCTGCACCGCGTCCTCGTACGGGCCGGGCGTGCCGTAGATGTCGCGCGGGCTCGCGTTCCACGGGGTCGGCGGGTACGGGTGGTAGTTGGCGATCTTCTTGTCCTTGATCACCAGGTGGTGCGAGAGCACGCCGCGCACGGCCTCGTGGAAGCCGCAGCCGATCGCCTCGTCCGGGACCTCGAAGTCCTGGAACACCTTGGTCTCGCCCGCCCGCAGCAGGTCCATGGACTCCTCCAGGAACTGCAGCGCCATCGCGGCCGCGTAGGCCACGAAGTACGGCCGGGCGCGGCCGCGTTCGATGGTGTTGCTCCACTGCGGGACGTGCCACTCCAGGGTGGTCTCCGGCAGCGACTCGCCCTTGGGGAGCTGGATGCGCACCTTGCCGTCGCCCGAGGTGACGTACTTGGTGTCGACCAGGCCGCTCAGCGCGGTCGACCACAGGCGGGCGAGCGGGCCGCCGCCGGTGTCGAGCGCGAGGTGCTTGTCCGTCTCCTGGTGGTACCAGCGCGGGCTCATCACCCAGCTGTAGTTGCCGTCGAACTCCCGCTTCTGCGGGACCGGGACGGTGGTCTGGTTCCACGGGTGGCGCATGTCCACCGGGTTGCCCAGCGGGTCGTGCGTGACGAAGGGCTGCTCGTTGACCCAGTCGTCGTAGTACGAACTGCCGAGCATGATCCGGAGGTTGAGGTTGATGTCGATCAGGTTGTTGGTGACGAGCTGGCCGTCGACGACGACGCCGGGGGTGACGTACATCGCCTTGCCCCACTCGTTCATCGTCTCGTAGCGGTAGTCCGCCACCGCCGGGTTCTGCCACGCGCCCCAGCAGCCCAGCAGGATGCGGCGCCGGCCGACCTCCTCGTAGCCCGGCAGGGCCTCGTAGAAGAAGTCGAAGATGTCGTCCGCCATCGCCACCGACTTCTTGACGAAGTCGATGATGTGCATCAGCCGGCTCAGGTAGTCGGTGAAGATGCCGGGCTGCGGCATCGTGCCGACGCCGCCGGGATACAGCGTCGAGGGGTGGACGTGGCGGCCCTCCATGAGACAGAACATCTCGCGGGTGACCCGGCTGATCTTCAGCGCCTCCTTGTACACCTTGCCCTCGAACGGGTTGTACGAGCGCATGATGTCGGCGATGGTCCGGTAGCCGTGGATGGCGCCGCGCGGCGCCTCGGTGCGCTCGGCGCGGGCGAGGACACCGGGGTTGGTGGCCTTGACCATCGCCTCGCAGTAGTCCACGAACAGCAGGTTGTCCTGGTAGATCGTGTGGTCGAACATGTACTCGGCGGCCTCGCCGAGGTTGGTGATGTGCTCCGCCATCGGCGGCGGCTTGATGCCGTACGCCATCTGCTGGGCGTAGTTGGAGCACGTGGTGTGGTTGTCCCCGCAGATACCGCAGATGCGCGAGGTGATGAAGCCCGCGTCACGCGGGTCCTTGCCCTTCATGAAGACCGAGTAGCCGCGGAACAGCGACGAGGTGCTGTGGCACTCCGTCACCTCCCGGTTGGCGAAGTCGATCTTCGTGTAGATGCCCAGGTTGCCGATGATCCGGGTGACCGGGTCCCACGACATGTCCACGATCTGGGCGGGTTTGCGTCCTGTGGGCCGGGATTCGGTGGTCGTCATCTGCGGTACTGCCCCTCGCTGTCGGGGTGGTGCGGACGGGGGTGGGTGCGGGGTGCGGCGGCCCCGGCGTCAGGGACGCCAGTACGGGTCGTAGCCGCTGGTCAGCTTGCGCTTGCGGTGCCGCCACTTGGGCTCGTGGTTGACCATCTCGTTGGTCACCCCGCGCAGCCGGCGCACGACCGCCCCGTACGGCTTGATGACCAGGGACGACAGGGTGCCGCCGGGCGGCTCGTCCATGAACGGCATGAACGCGTCCGGGAAACCGGGCATGGTGCACCCGATGCAGATGCCGCCGACGTTGGGGCAGCCGCCTATCCCGGCCATCCAGCCGCGCTTGGGCACGTTGCAGTTGACCACCGGACCCCAGCAGCCGGTCTTCACCAGGCACTTGGGGGAGTTGTAGTCGAGCCCGAAGTCGGCCTGCTCGTAGTACGAGCCGCGGTCGCAGCCCTCGTGGACCGTCTTGCCGAACAGCCACTGCGGACGCAGCATCTCGTCCAGCGGGGGCGGCGGGGCGCTGCCCGCGGCGTGCTGGAGCACCCAGACCAGGGTCTCCATGAAGTTCTCGGGCTGGATCGGGCAGCCGGGCACGTTGACGATGGGCAGCCCGGCCGTCGACCGGTAGTCCCAGCCCAGGTAGTCGCCCAGGCCCATGGAACCGGTCGGGTTGCCGGCCATGCCGTGGATGCCGCCGTAGGTGGCGCAGGTCCCGGCCGCGACGACCGCCCACGCCTTCGGGGCGAGCTGGTCGATCCACCAGTTGATCGTCTGCGGCTGCCCGGTCGCGGGGTCGTTGCCGAACGACGTCCAGAAGCCGTCGCCCTCGATGATGTCCTGGTTGGGCACCGAGCCCTCGATGACGAGGATGAACGGTGTCTCCAGCTCGCCGCGCGCCGCCTGCCGGTAGGGCGTGAGGAAGTCCTCGCCGCCCAGGCTCGGCGAGAGCACCTTGTTGACCAGGTTGACCTTGGGCAGGCCGGGGATCAGGCCGAGGACGACGTCCTCGATGGAGGGCTGCATGGCCGCCGTCAGGGAGACGGTGTCGCCGTCGCAGCTCATCCCCTCCGAGATCCACAGGATGGTGATCTCGTCCATCCCCGCTGCTTCCCCGGGTCGTCCGGCGCTTTCACCGGCCGCGGTGGTGTGGCTGTCGCTGGTCATGTCGCCTGCCCTTCGCTGCGGTCGGTCGGCCGCTGGGGAGTAGGGGTCGCCGTCAGGGACGTCCGGTCCTGGAATCCGGCGGGTTCTCAGGGGCGCGCTGCGGCGCCGTCGGTGAGGGGCTCGACCTCTTCGGGCCGGAAGTAATGGAAACGGCCGTACCAGCCGTGCAGTTCGGCGGCCGGATCGTCGTCCACGGTCACCGCCAGGCGCACACTGCCGTCCACGTCGTGGAAGACACCGGCCACCTCGGCCGTACGTCCCACCAGGAACATGTCCTGGGCGTCCGCGCCCCGCAGCTCGGGCCGCAGCCGCACCCGGTGGCCGGCCCCGAGCGGGACGCCGTCCACCGTCACCGTGTCCGTGGTCGGGGAGAGGCCCTCGTCGCCGCCCTCCTGCCACCAGGCGGGCCGGGCCGGGGCGGGCGCGGCGGCGGGCGCGGCCGGGGCCAGCGAGCGGATCGCGCCGTGCAGCCGGGCGAACATCTCGGGCGGCATCGTGTCGACCCGGTCGAGGATGCGGGCGGCCCGCGGGTCGGTCGCCCGTGCCTCCGCCTTCTCCTCGTCGGTCAGCAGCATCGTGCGCAGCGTCAGGATCTCGTCGATCTCCGCCGCGTCGTGCAGATCGCCCGGACTCTCCGGCGCCACCTGCGGATGGTCGGGGAGGATGATCGGCGCCGAGAGCAGCACGGGCCCGGTGGCCCCGTCCTCGCCCTCGGGGGCCGGTCCGCCGAGCACGGGGAAGGTGAAGGCGCTGCGGCACGCGCGCGCCCGCTCCCGCAGCGCGGCGGGCGGGTCGGTCTGCGACACGAACTCCAGTCCCTCGCCGCCGAGCAGGGTGTGCGCGGCGAGCAGCGCCCGCCGCAGCGCCTCGGCACGCCGGGAACGGACGTCGGGCGCCCGGCCCGTGTTCTCGGTGCGCACCCACACCCGGTACAGACCGCCCCCGAGGTCCTCGGCTCCGGCCGTGGTGCGCGCCGGCACCCGCTCCCGGCGGCGCACCACCCGTCCGGCGCCCAGGATCTCCGTCTCGACGGCGGGGGGAACGGACACCTCGGCCGCGCACGGGCCGCGCAGCAGCTCCGCCAGCGGCCACCGCAGGTCGGTCTCGTACGGGACCGCCTCGTCGAAGCTCAGGTGCGCGGTGCCGTCGTCCGCGCGCAGCGACTCGACCGGCCGGTGCCGTCCGTCGTCGCCCAGCGCCTCGACCTGCTTGCGCTGGAGCTGCAGACAGCGCACGCGCGCCCGCAGCACCGCACCGGGGACCGCCCGCACCAGGCACTCGGTGCGCTGGTACCAGGAGTCCGCCGAACCGGAGATGCCCTCGGTCACCGGACCGTCGGCCTCCACCCAGTCACGGGGCAGCAGCACCCCGAACTGCCAGCGGACCCGGTTCTTCGCCGAGGAGCGGCGGTAGGGGTAGAGCAGGTAGCCCTCGTACAGCACGGCGTCGGCGACCGCGCCCACCTGCGCGAACGGATCGCCGGACAGCCCCTCGGGGATGTCGCGGCCGGCCGTGACGACGCACGCCGCGCCGCCCTCGCCTTCCCTGTCGGCCATGCCGCCTCCTCGCCGGTGCCCGGAGCATTCCTCCCACCAAGGTCACACCGGGCACGCGGCTCCGCTCCCCGGGCGGACTTACGGTTGGGCCGGGCGGGTGACGCCCGGGGCGGGGAGACCCGCTCAGTCGCCCGTATCGCCCCTCCGCTCACGGTCCCGGCCGCGCCGGGAGCGGACCGCCTCCACGAGCAGCGGCAGCAGGGAGACCACGACGACCAGCGCGATCAGCGGCAGCAGGTAATCGTCCACGTGCTTCACCGACGAGCCCAGCGCCCAGCCCGCCAGGACCAGGCTCTGGGACCACAGCACCCCGGCGACCGTCTGCCAGATGGTGAAGGTCCGCACGGGCACCCCCAGCGCACCGGCTGCCGGATGCAGCACCGACCTCAGCATCGGCACGAACCGGCCGATCAGCAGCGCCTTGCGGTACCCGTACCGGGCCAGCAGCCGTTCCGCGCGTGCCGCGCCCTCCCTGACCCGGTGGCTGGAGGTGCGGGTCAGCAGCGCCCGGCCACCGTGCCGCCCGATCAGGAACCCCACCTGGGCGCCCACGACCGACCCCACGCCCGCGCACAGCATCACCTGCCACAGCACCAGCCGCGGCGGCTGCCCGCCCTGCTGGGCCGCGCAGAGCACCCCGGCCGGGAACAGCAGCGTGTCGCCCGGCAGGAAGAAGCCGATGACGAGGAGACCGGACTCGGCGAACGTCACCACCAGCACGCCCAGGGCACCGAAGGCGGACAGCAGCGACGCGCTGTCCGTTGGGTTGACGGCGTTCACCGCCCATCGCCTCCCGGCCGCCGATCGGTCGTCCGAGACCCAGTCTCACGTGAACCGGGCGCCCGCGCCCGCCCGTCGTGCCCGCCGCACACCCTCTGTCGCGCTCCGGCGACCCGCCGTAGACTGAAGGACTGCGGGAGCCGGGGCGGTTGACAGGGGGAGCCGACATGCCGGAAGCACCGTACGGTCCGGACCAGCACTTCACCGTTCCGCCGATGCCACCCGGCCCGCCGCCCGCGCCGCCGAGCGTGCCGCGCGCCGCGGCCATGGCCCTGCTCAACCTGAGCGGACTCGGCCTCGGCTACGCCCTGCTCCGAAGATGGGCGCCGCTCGCGCTCTGCCTGGTCGCCACCGCCGTCCTGCTCTTCGTGGCCCTGCCCGCCGACGCCGACGGCGTGCCCGCGGGGGTGCTCGTCGGCTACGGCGTCGTCCTGCTGCTCGCCGCCGCCCACGGCGCCCACGCGGGCCTGCGCACCCCGGTGACGGTACGCGCGCCCCTCGCCCTGCTGCTGGGCCTGGTGCTGCTCGCCGTGCCGGCGGGCGGCGCGCTCTGGTACGACGGCGCCCGCGAGGAGGCCCGGCAACAGGCCCTGCTCGACCGGCTGCAGAAGGCCGACGACATGGTGGCGGCGGCGGGGCGGCACACCTTCGCCGCCTCCCGCTCCGACTACCGCTCGGCCCTCGCCGTCTACCGCGACCTCGCGGTCGACCACCCCGGCTCGCGCGCCGCCGACCGCGTCCCCGCCCGGATGCGCGCCTACTACACCTCCGTCGGTGCCGCGTACGGCAGGGGGGAGTACTGCGTGGCCGTCGAACCCCTGCGGTTCCTGCGCACGGTGCCCCGCACCCTTCCCGCGGAGCGGCTCGGCACCCTCACCCACTGGCCCGACGACCGCCTGGCCACCTCGCTCTACGAGTGCGGCGCGGCCGACCTCACCGACGGCGGGGAGGCGTGGGTCGCCCACTTCCGCGAGCTGCTCACCACCTTCCCCGGCGCACCGGCGGCCGCCAAGGTGGCTCCGGCCGTCGACAAGGCCGTGAGCACCGCGGCCGGCGGCGTCCGCGGGGACGCGCCCTGCACCGCCGTGGACCGGCTGCACGGCCTCGGCACCCGCGCCACCGACCTCTCCGCCTCGGCCGGTGCGGCATCCGCCGCGCTCACCGCCGCAGCCGCCCGCGCCGAGCGCGGCGGCGACGCGGGCGCGTACGAGTGCGGGGTCGACCAGTTCGAGGACGGCGACTTCGCCGGGGCGCGCAAGAGCATGCAGAGCTATGTGTCCGACAACGGCGGGGGAGGGAAGAGGGACCGGGCCAAGAAGATCGCCATAGGCGCCGAGGTCGCCCAGACCCTGCCGGAGGCGGGCCGGAAGCTGCCCACCACCGCCTCCGGCGGCAGCATCTCGGTCACGGTGAAGAACGACAGCCCCCACGACATCACCGTCCTCTACACCGGCCCGGTCACCGGCAGCTTCACCCTGAAGGCGTGCGGCGGCTGCACGGCGTACTCCCTGGCCGCGACCATCACGACCGGGTTCAAGCCGTGCTCCGACAGCGGACGCGACTACCCGCAGCGCAGCATCCGGCTGCCCGTCGGCACCACGTACTTCGTGCACCGGCCGGACGGCACCGGCTCCGGGGCACCCGCCTCCGACACCGCCCGGCTCAGGTCGGGCTACATCTACACCGAATGCGCCTACACCACGCGGACGTTCGGGTCCGGGACCTGACCGGGCCGGTGCGCGGGGCCCGGCAGGGTCCGGGTCATGGGCCCGAAGCGGGCCGCCGGTGACGGCTCGGGAACGCGTCCGAGCCAGTCCCGGTAGGCCGGCGACTGGTGGGCCACCTCCCAGTAGGCGTCCGCCAGTTCCGGGAAACCCCGGTCGAGGTCGGTGTCGGTGCGCGCCGCGAGCAGCAGCCGCACGCCGATCGGGTCGCCGTGCAGGGGCCGGATGGCGAGGTCGGAGCGGGGCCCCGCGGTGGGCTGGCTGACCGTGACGACCTCACCGGTGGCGGCCAGGGAGTAGGCGGTGAGGTAGTCGCCGTGCAGCATGTCCGGCTCGATCCCGGCCTCGCGCAGCACCCGGCACAGCGCGTCCCACTCGCCGTCCACCGTGGAGTCGACCATCCACCGCTCCTCGGCCAGCTCCGCCAGCCGCACCTCGGTCCGGGCGGCCGCCGGATGGTCGGGGGCCAGCGAGACGAACTGCGGCTCGCGCTCCACCAGCACCCGCAGGCGCAGCCCGGCGGGGACCCGCAGCGGGCTGCCCTCCACCTCGTGCACGAAGGCCAGGTCGAGCGCGCCCTCGGCGACCAGGCGCAGCAGCGCGTTCGCGGACGCGTCCATCTGGAGCGAGGGCTCGGCCGCCGGGACGCGTGAGCGCAGCCGGCGCAGCCACCCCGGCAGCGCGCGGCTGGCGGTGGCACCGATGCGCAGCCGAGGCCCGGCGGAGGCGTGGGAGGCGGCCGCGCGGGCCTCGGTGACCAGCGCGGAGAGTTCCCCGATGAGCGGCCGGGCGCGGCCGAGCACCAGCCGGCCGAGCGGCGTGGGCCGGCAGCCGGTGTGGCCGCGGGTGAAGAGGCGGCCGCCGAGGGCCTGCTCGATGCGGCGCAACTGGGTGCTCAACGAGGGCTGGGCCAGACCGAGTTCGCGCGCCGCCTGATGCAGGCTGCCCGCATCGGCGATGGCGCACAGAACCCGGAAGTGCCTCACCTCTAGCTCCATGACGGGAGCCTAGGTGGGTTCTGCATGCTCACGCCAGACGCATAAATCGCCGCGCACCGGCACGAGTCGCCGGTGATAGCCCGGCGCTATCGCAACTTGCCATTATCCGTGGGCTGTTGATCTATCCAAGACTCGGGGGCAGCCAGCCGTTCACCCCCACTCGAACGACAGGCCACCCCCACACGCATCGAAAAGAGGAGCCCCCCACATGACTTCCTCCGCCATGCCCGCCAAGACCACCAGAATCCTCGCCGCCCTCGGCCTCGGTGTCGCCGCCACCGCGCTCGGCACCGCCACCCCGGCATCCGCCCAGCCCGCCCCCGTCGCCGCCCACACCGGCTACACCGGCTCGGCCCAGGAAGCGGCGAACAACAAGGCGTTCTTCGACGCGGTCATGAAGTCGGTCGCCGAGAAGCAGGCCGCCAACCCGGGCCTGCAGTCGGTCACCGTCACCTACAACGCCTCGGCGGCGCCGAGCTTCAGCTCGCAGATATCGAGCTCCGCCTCGATCTGGAACAGCTCGGTCTCCAACGTCAAGCTGGCGGCCACCTCCGGCACCGGCGACTTCTCCTACCGCGAGGGCGACGACTCGCGCGGCTCGTACGCCTCCACCGACGGCCACGGCAGCGGCTACGTCTTCCTCGACTACGCCCAGAACCAGCAGTACGACTCGGTGCGCGTCACCACGCACGAGACCGGCCACGTGCTCGGCCTGCCCGACCACTACGAGGGTCCGTGCAGCGAGCTGATGTCCGGCGGCGGCCCCGGCCCGTCCTGCACCAACTCCAGCCCGGACGCCAACGAGCGCGCCCGGGTCGACCAGCTGTGGGCGAACGGCTTCGCCAAGGCGCTGGCCAAGGTGAACCAGGCCCGCTGACCTCCCGGCCCGTTCGGCCGGACACCACGGAACCGCGGACCGTCGCCCCTGTGCGGCGGTCCGCGGTTTTGTCGTGTCCGGACCCGCGGTCCGTCGCGTCCGGGGTCCGCGCGACGGCGGGGCGACAGCACCGTGACAGCCCGGCGATAGCCCTGTGTTATCCCAACTTGCCATCATCCGGCGGCCGTTGACCTGCCCGAGACTCAGGGGCAACCGGTCGTCCACCCCCATACGGACGGCCCACCCCACACGTACGAAACGAGGACCCCACATGACGTCGTCCCGTACGTCCGCCAAGACCGTCAGATCCTTCCTCGCCCTCGGTCTCGGCGTGGCCGCCGCCGCCCTCGGCGCCGCCACCCCCGCGACCGCCCAGCCCGCCCCCGTCGCCGCCCCGCAGGCCGGCTACACCGGGTCGGCCCAGGAGTCGGCGAACAGCAAGGCGTTCTTCGACGCGGTGCTGAAGTCCGTCGCCGAGCAGCGGGCCGAGAACCCGAGCCTCAAGGCGGTCACCGTCTACTACAACGCCTCGGCGGCGCCGAGCTTCCGCTCGCAGATATCGAGCTCCACGTCCATCTGGAACAGCTCGGTCTCCAACGTCAAGCTCGCCTCGACCACCGGCACCGGCAACTTCTCCTACCGCGAGGGCAACGACTCGCGCGGCTCGTACGCCTCGACCGACGGCCACGGGCGGGGCTACATCTTCCTCGACTACGCGCAGAACCAGCAGTACGACTCGATCCGGGTCACCGCGCACGAGACCGGACACGTGCTGGGCCTGCCCGACCACTACAGCGGCCCCTGCAGCGAGCTGATGTCCGGCGGCGGCCCCGGCACCTCCTGCACCAACCGCTACCCGAACGCGACCGAGCGGTCCCGCGTCAACCAGCTCTGGGCCAACGGGCTCGCCAAGGCGCTGGCCAAGGTGAACCAGGGCGGCTGACACCCCCCCGAACGCCTGCGGGCCGTCGTCCCGGACGACGGCCCGCAGTGCTGTCCGGGAGGACCCCGGCTCAGTCGTCCGAGCCGGGCGGCGGGCGCTCGATCAGGTTCTGCACCGCCCGGCTCAGCACCAGCACACCCCCGATGATCAGGACGGCCCCCAGCGCCTCGGGCACCAGCCACCAGCCGGTGCGGATCCGCTCCTTGAAGAGGAACACCCCGAGGGCCAGGCTGACCACCGCGTCCCCGATGGTCAGCGCGGGCTGGGCGGCGGCCAGCGGGCCCGCCTGGAGCGCGTTCTCCAGCAGCAGCACCGCCGCCGTGCCCGCCAGCGCGAACCCGTACGTCTGCCAGGACGTGAGGAACGCGACGAAGCCCTCGTCGGCGAACGTCCCCGTGGCCGACTTCAGCAAGGCCGCGGTCAGCGCGTTGGCGATCGCCGACCCCGAGGCCAGCAGGGCGGCACGGCCGGCGGCCGGACGCTCGTGGCGAGCCAGCAGCGTCACCACGACCACCGCCCCGACGCACAGCACCAGCGCGGGGATCCAGCGGGCCATCGGCGCCTGGTCGCCCGCTCCGTGCGGCGCGGCCGCCGCGAGCAGCACGGCCAGGCCCAGCACCACCCCGCCGACCCCCCACCAGCCGTAGCGGGGCAGATGCCGGTGCAGCAGGGGGCCGACGATCAGCAGCGCGAACGGCAGCTCCAGGATGAACAGCGGCTGTACCAGGGCCAGCGGTCCGTTGACCAGCGCCAGGCTCTGGAACACCGCGGCGCCGATCACCCCGGCCATGCCCAGCACCCAGGCCGGGCGGCGCACCAGCTCCGCCAGCAGCTTCAGTCCGGTGCGCTCGCTGGTGGAGGCCGCCTTGCGCTGGAACGCGGTCCCCATGGCGTTGCTCGCGGCACCCGCGACGGCGAAGGCCGCGGCCAGTTCGATCACTGATGTCTCCCGCCTGCGGAACACCGTCCCAGAGGAGCTTCGGGCACGTCTCAGCCTACGAAAGCCCTGGCCCCCGCGCCGCCGCACGGACCCCGGGCGCACCCGTCCGCGCGCCTGCGCGGCCGTACCCCCGTCCCGGATTCACTCGTTCGGGTACTTTCTGTGCTGATGTCCGGGTCCGGGTGCATGGCGGGTCGCAGGACGGAGAGAAAACGGACATGCACGAACCGAATCCGGGCGCCCCCCTCCCCGGTCCGCGTTCCGCCGCCGCTTCCGACGTGGTGTTCACCGCCGACTTCACGTCCGAAGAGCAGTGGGTGGCGGGCCGCTCCTGGGCCTATCCCGACGGCGGCCCGGTCAACCCGGGCGACGACAAACTCGACCACCTGGTGGCCGATCCCGCCTACAGCCGCTCGGGCGTCTTCCGGGCCAGACGCAGACCGGACGGCCGGTGGAACGCCGGACTGCTGACCACCGAGGGCAGCCCGGACGGCTTCCAGGTCCGGGCCGGCGACATCCTGGAGGCCCGCGTCCGCCTGCCCCGCGAGATCGGCGCCTGGCCCGCCATCTGGACCTGGCGGGACGGCGGCCAGGAGGTCGACGTCTTCGAGTACCACCCGGACAACCCCGACCTGCTGGAGTTCACCAACCACGTGCGCGGCGGCAACCGCTACCACCGCGACGAGATGATCGGCCCCGGCGCCTGGGTCGACCTGCGCACCGAGTTCGGCGCCCGCTCGGTGGACTGGTGGGTCAACGGCAGACGCGTCTTCTCCGACCGGCGCGGCACCGGACGCGGCTGGCACGCCTACCTCATCGTCAACCTGTCGGTCTGCGGCGGCCGTTACCACCCGCCGCCCCGCCGCGAGACCACCGAGATGTCGTACACCGTGAGCCGGCTCGTGGTGCGCCGCCCGGAGACCGGCCGCCCCGTCCTGCCGGAGGAAGCCGCCGCCGAAACGGGGACCGGCGAACAGAGAGCGGGGTCCTGACCGGGCCGCCCGGCCCGCGTGCCCTCTTCCCGCCTCAGTCCACCGGCCAGGTGTGCACCGGGGCGTTGAGGTGCATGTAGTCGATGTACATGTTGTCGGCGTGCGCGATTGCCGCTCTCACCTGCGACTTCGTGGCGTGCTCTGAGCCTGTGAGGCGCCCAGGGACTTCTCAGGGACATTCGGTTGTGGATCTTGATCGAACCACTCGTCCATGGCGGCGAGGCCCCGCCTTCCCGCGCCGGGCATGAAGTGAGCGTAGTGCGTCAGCGTGGTCTGCGGCGAGGCGTGCCCGAGCCACGCCGACACGCTCATGATCGACTCGCCGGCCTCAAGCTGGGTACTCGCGTACGTGTGTCGGAGGACGTGGAACATGTCCTCGCGAGAGAGTTCGTAGACGGGGTACCGACGGCTGCGGCCTCCGTACGTCTTGGCTTCCTCGCCGACCTTCTTCACGACGCCGGCCGCCGCGAGTGCGGGCCGCCAGCTCAGCTCGTTCCACTTCGAGTAGTTGATTCGATTCTCCTGCGAAGTGATCAGGACCAGTCGGACGCTGATCGGTTTGCGCTGTCGCGCTTCCAACTCGGTCGTCGGCGGTTCAGGGTTGCGCCACGGGAGCGTGCAGGCGACCGAAGGGAAGCGGTGCAGGTGGTCCTGGACACGCCTGGCGAGGTTGGGGGAGAGGGGAACCTCTCGCGTCTTGCCGCCCTTGGGCAGGCAGAAGTACGGCCTTCCCTTGGAGTCCCACCGCAGCTGTCGGCGGACGTGTACGACACCGGCATCGAAGTCCAAGTCATCCTCGCCGAGGCCGAACGCCTCGCCTTGGCGTAGGCCGAGTCCGACACCGAGGTCCACCGCGATGCGGTATCGATCGTGGAGGCCCGCCCGGACGGCATCCACGGTCGGCCTGGTCCATGCCTTGGCCTTCCTCTTCGCAGGTTTGGGGGCCTTGACAGTCCGGCTGGCCTTGCAGGGGTTCTTGACAAGGCGGCCGTCGTCGACGGCGGCTTCGAGGATCGTGGAGAGGTGGATCCAGATGACCTGGGCCGTGGACGACTCGACCCGTGTCAACAACTGGGTCTTCCAAGCGCGTAGCACGGCAGCGTCGATGTCCCGGAGTGCCGTTGCGCCCAGGAACGGGATGATGTGGTTCCAGATCTTGCTGCGCATGGGGGCGGCGGTCGACGGTTCGTCCGATCGGCTCGGCCACCAGTGCTTCTCGATGTACTGGGCGAGGGGAATCGCGCCGTCACGGGGGTCGACGAATTCACCACGCGTGGTGTCGGTCTGCGCCTTGGCGAGCCACTGCTTCGCGTCCTCGCTCGTCTCGAACGAGCGGTCCCGGACACCCGGAATGCCCTTCACTCGATAGCGCTTGCCCTGGCCCCACAGGGCAGTTCGCTCCCGCTTGCCGGTGTCCCTGTTGGGCTTCTTCTTGAGCCAACGGTCTTCTATGTACCCCGCCAAGGGAATGTTCTCCTATGAACTCAGTTGGGTGTGGTCGTACGGCATTGTCGGTAGTTGTGCGCCTAGACTCCGAGTGATCGACGCACCGCTTTCGGGTCCGTGGGTAGCGTTCAAGGAGTGCGTACGGAGCGCTTTATCGGCTTCTGAGTGAGAGGATTGAGAGAAGCGTTGGAACGTGGATCCGCCTGCTCCTGCGCTATGACCCACTCATTGAGCGCCGAGATCCTGTACATGACGCGGCGGCCCATGCGGAAGCTCGGCGGGCCCTGTCGTCGATGACGCCAGACATATAGGGTGTTTGACGAAATGCCAAGGTATTCGGCTGCCTTGTTCAGATTCAAGAACGCGGCTTCATGTGTGGGTGCGATCTCGTCGTGCATCTCCGGCCTCCAGGCTGAGAAACGTTGATGCACCCACGATCTGGAGAAGTCTGGGCTTGGTGCAGCCGGGAGATTCTGGTAGTGAACGTATTGGCTGCCTCATGGAGAGCTGAGGTGCGACGTCGATCCCGGGCTCAGCAGTCCATGGCGCTGAATCTTCCTCTCGTTGAGCTGCGGTTTTGCCAGCATCCGTACGATGGCATGGTGTTCGCGCGGTCTCAAGTCATGGGTGTCTGCCGTAGGCGAACTGCCGTGAGCGTAAGGGGCGGGTGAAGCAGTAGTGGACTGATAGCCGCGACATTGCCGTAACGGCGCGCGCCGACCGTTCCCCGTGTTTTCCGCGCAAGCGGAGGTGATCCCCCCGGGCGCGGAATCTGCTGACCGTAGAGGCGGAGATTGCTCGAATTTTCATTTGTGCGGCCAATTTCTTGTGGGGGAGGGTGAACTGAACTGTCCTCCCTCGGCTTCGACAGGAAGAGCGTGGGAGAGAGCCACTGGCGTGGGATCGATATCGGTGACCTCCACACGGAGCCCGTTCTCCGGCAGCTGTCGCTCCTGGCGATCTGCCGTTCCAGGCCGGTGAGGTTGGCGGACTGGTCGAGGTGGCGACCCCGTTCACGGTCAGCTGCAGCGGCTAAGCCAGCAGCTTCGCCCGCCGCTCGTACAGCACCTCCAGCGCGACGCTCCGCGCGGTGCCGAACCGCGCGGAGCGGGCCTGCAGGTCGGGCTGGTCGGTGGCGGGGCCGAGCTGCGCAAGGAGCCAGGCCAGGACTGCTGCGTCCACGAGGCTCTCCTTCCGGGTAGCGGTCCGGCCCGACACCCCCGCGCGTGGGGTGTGCCGGGCCGGGCTAGGCTGGGCTACTGCTCGTCGGCCTGCTTGCGCGTCGACGTACGGGGCTTCGGCTTGGCCTTCGCCTCCGCGTCGGCACCGCCGTCTGTAGGCGGCCAGCCGTCGCAGATCCTCGGACGGAACCCACGAGGCGTTCAGCTCAGGGAACGGGTGATGGCCCGGCCGACTGGGGTGGGCCGTCGCCTGCTGGTAGTTGAGCCACGACCATGCGTCGATCAGCAGTTCACGCAGGTGCCTCACGGCTGCCCCTCCAGGCGTGCGGGCCCCGCGCCCGCAGCCAGCTTAGAGGCAGCGTGCGGTCACGACTCCAATGCGGCGGCCTTGCGCTTGTCGTCCTCGATGTCGAGGCGTCGCATCAGGAAGCTGGCGAAGGCCAGCATCTCCGCGGCCTCGTCGCGGTCGTCCTTCTCGTCCGGCCCGTGCATGCGGGGGTTGCGCAGCGCGCCTGCTGCGCCTTTGAAGAGGAACTGCATGCCGGTCTGTTCGCCGCCCAGGTTGCTGCCCGTGGACCGGGTGACCGTGAGCTTCGGCGGGCCTGAGTTGGTGTTGAAGGCGAAGCCCATGAGCGACACGCCGGTCTGATCACAGTCGGCCAGCTCCTGCACACGGTGCTCGACCGCCTGGAATGCGCGACTTACCGCGTCGCGGTAGAAGCCGGTGTCGAACCGTTCGGCGGCCACCTTGGCGATCAGTGGATGGAAGACGCAGGTGACAGACATGGACTCCTGCGGCTTCGTTGGGGCAGCCACGGTGGCCGGAGGCGCCGCCACTGCTGCTGGCATGGGCGCCGTGACGAAGTCCGTTCGCCGGCTGGGGAAGGGGCGTTTGGCTGCCTCCGTGTTCACCGGCCCCTCCACCTGCTCCCTTTGCTGCCAGTAGTCCTCTAGCCGGCCCACGGCAGTGAACGGCCGAATTGTCCGGTCGAAGTTCAACGACCAGCCCAGGTCCTCCGGGTTGATGCTGCCGCCACGGAAGGGGGGCTCGTTTTGTGCGAGCGCGGCCGCAGCGAACATGGACTCCTTGGTCTGCAAGCTCGGGTCCCAGTCCGGCGCAGGCCTCAGGTCCACGGGCCGCAGTACCGGCTGCTCACCGGGCTGCGAGGGCCGGAAGTGGGCCTCCATGAGGGCCGCTGTCCGCACCATGTGCAGGAAGAGTTTGATAGCGCCACTGGTACCGCTGCAGTTCGCAGCGCCAGCGATGGTCAGCTGCAGCGGATCTGCGGCGCGCGGCACCATGTGGGGGTTGGTGGAGACCCCCCGTAGTAGTGCCGGGCACAGTTGCTGCACGGCATCTTCGAAGTCCAGGCCGGCCGCGTACAGCTTCCGATCAACGTCATCGAAGGTCGGCCACCGGCGGTTCCCTATGAAGAACAGCCAGATCGTGTCGAGCAGTAGATGCCCGTCGTTCCCCATGGGGCGCGGCATGCTCTTCGGCGCGAGAGTCCGAACGTTCACGTGTGTTCCCCCAGCGTCCAGGCCTGAACGGTGCCCGCAGGCTACAACTGAGCAGGGAATCTTACGGCGTTGCGGCGAGCCTCCCGGCTCGAGGGGCCGTCCATAATGCTGAAGACGGGGGAAACCGTGAACAGACCACTGTTGTTCTTCGACGTGGACAGGCCACTCAACCCTTACGCGGTCAAGCCGGAGAAACGTCCCCACGGCTACATCACACGATGAGCGCGCTTGAACATCACCCGACACCGCAGCCGGCCCCGTCCTGCGCGTGGTCGGTGACTCCTGGCGGCCTGCCGTCGATGGTGATGTCGAGGGCGTTCAGAGCGCTCTTCCAGCGCAGGGCCCAGCGGGCCTGGCCTTTGCCCGTCCGCGTCGAGGGACATGATCGCCATGCAGCCGTACTTCAGGGCGGCCACCCCGCCCGCACGATTCGGGAGAGATGCGCGCGGACGGGGTTGATCAAGCAGGCTCAGGAGCCAGGACGGTGGAAGGGGATCGTCGGCCAGTATGGCTCGGGCATCTTGGGGAGACGCCCGAACACTGGCAGCGGTACCCGCTCGGCACGCGCCGTCGTGTCCCCGCCGGTTTCGGCGGTCGCCGCATGACGGTCCAATGCCGCTCCGGACGGCACCCACGCCTGCCCGTCCCACACCTCGACACCGCGGGGCGCGTCCGGGGCGACGTGCGCGCCCCGCAGTTCGCCCGCGAGAGGCGCCGGACGCTGCTCCCCGACGCGGGGGCGCCGCGCGTCCCGCCGGGCGGCCCAGTTCTCCAGGGGTTCGTCCTGCTCGGCCATGCCGTGCCCTTCTCTTCCTCGTCCGCCGGTTCAGTCTGCCCGTATCCGGCTGCCCGGAGACCGGCGCCGTCAGAACGGCGCAGTCCACCCCTCCCGGCTCAACGTGGTCTCTCCTCCCGGCGCGATGGTGACCTGCGCCCCGTACGCGGGGAGTTCGCCGCGCTCCAGCCACCGCCAGCGGATGTTGCCGTCGACAATGGGAATCCTGTGCATGGGCTCTATTCTCCTTCGCCGCCGTGCAGGATCGCAGCTCTCGCTGCCCAAGCCAGGATGCTCTGCCCGCGCATGGAAAATCCGAGCCGGTTCCAATGGAAGATCACGTGGTAGCTGAGCACCTGTCGCAGCCCGCGATCCAGTGCCCCGTTCTGGATGCCGTGGGCGAGTGCTTGGCCGGCGCTACGGAACGCGGCGGCCCATTCGGTAACGGATTCCAGCGGCCCCCCGTAGCGCAGCAGGGCGTCGCTATCGGCGAGAAGGAGGGTACGGATCTCGCAGGCTCGGGCGTCGAGTCGTTCCGCTGGAACGTCGCTGATGGCCGAGCGGTGTTCCGTCGTGATGACGCGGTCCCAGACATCGCCCTGCTCGTACCACTCCAGCCGGGCGGCGCGCATCATGATCGTGCACAGCAGGACGGAGAGTTCCCTGGGCCCGACGGTGAGATCGTGGCGCTGGCGCGACTGCTGGATCTCGCGGCTGTCGGTGACGAACAGGGCGTGCGCGGCCGTCATGCTGGTCTTCCCGCCAAACGCAGGAGTCTCGGGTTCGTAGATGCTGGGCCACCAGCGCTGAAGGTGTCCGTCGGAGACGAGGCGGTCGAAGCCGTCGCCGATGGCCAGCTTGGTGCCGCCTACGGGCTGGACCCGGAGACGCAGACGCCAGCAGGGGTGCTTTCTGGTGTACCACCAGCCGTCGGTGGCCGCTTCGCGCAGGATGGGCAGGACGTGCGTGGTGAAGGTGGTGTCGGCGTTCTGCCAGTCGGTGAAGTGGAGGTATGTCTGCCACCAGTCGGTGGTGGCCGCGTGGCGGGCCAGCGCTTCCCGGCCAGCCTGGTCATAGACAGCGATCGCGTCGGAGAGGACCACGGGGTCCATCCGGTACTGCTGGGATGCGTCGGCGAGCGACAGGCCGGTGAGGACGGCGAGGACGGCGTGCTGCGTCGGGCTTGACTCGGTTGCCTCAGTCAGTTGATCAAGAGACATGCGTCCCATCCAGTGGTCGGTGCCTGCTGAGAGGCGAAGGTGGTGAGGGCGAGCGCGGTGCCGGCGGCGCCGTTGATCAGGCCGGGAGCCGATGAGGAGCAGGGCTGGCCGGATGCGATGAGGGCGTCACCAAGGCGTTTAGCGAGGTTGTGCAGCCGCGGGTCGAGCGCGTCTGCGGCTGCTCGGTGAGCGGTCTGACAGATGCCCGCCCATCCGTGGCAGAGGCCGTTGTCGATGACCAGGGCGAGTTGCGCGGGATCCGACAAAGCCCTGTGCAGGGCGTCCTCGTAGAACTTCTGGAGCGTGGGTGAGCGCAGGGCGATCCCCGCGAGCTGGCCAGCCCGTGCGATGCCTGTCGTGCCGTAGCACCAGCTCGGACGGGTGGGGGCGTCATGGTGGGGGTGTCCGCGGTCGAGATCGCGCCGCGAGATGTGTTCAGGCCACCAAGGGCCGGATTCATCGTGCTGGCACCAGGCGTCGAGGTGCTCGCAGATGGTGAACATGGCGTCCCGGTGGCCATGGACGGTGATGCCGTGGCGCATGGCCTGGGCCAGGAGGAGGAGCGGGCCGGTAATGCCATGCGCGGCACCGAAGTTGCCGTGTCCGCCGGGGAAGTGGAGGGACTCGCCGCGCCCCGGGTCGTGACGGACCCACCAGCCGGGAAGCCCCCGGCCGGTGAGGGCGAGCGGCCGGGTCAGGGCGACGAGGTACTGCAAGATCCTCTGCAGGGCTGGGCCTTCGGGCTCGGTGCGCAGGAGGTAGGCGCCGATCCCCGTGAGGCCGTAGAAGAGGTCGTACTCCGCGAAGGACGGCAAGTCCCCCCTGCCGATGCGGGCGAGCGCGGCGTCCGCCCGGCGGTTGGCGAGGTCTGTGATGTGCTGGTGCAGGATCGTGCGCGCTGAGGCGTACAGATGCTGGTAGGCCGGAGGGACGGCGCTAAGGAGGAAGCCGACGGCCGGGGCGCCGAGGAACAGGCCCGTCTGGTCGGCCGCGCTGATGGGCCTGGAGGCCGCGCTCGTGATCCACCGGTGGGCGGAAAGCCAGGAACCGCCGTACCGGCTGGCCGTCTCGATGTGCAGCAGGCTGATTCCGGCGGCGCCGTCGGCGAGCGATTGCACCGCCCAGGGCTCCTCCGGGGGCGGGGGAGGGGGTTCTGCCAGATGAGCGGTGTACTGCTCCAGGAACGCTGCGGCGGTGGTGGCCGGTGTGGTCATCGGGCCCCCATCCGGTGCTGGAGGGCCGCCGTTCGCACGAGCCGGATCGTGGTTTCCTCGGCGCGTGGATCGACGCCCAGAGCCCGGACGTGGTGCTGGTGCAGCAGCGATCGGGCGACGTCGAGCGGCTCACGCTCACTGGTCAAGACCGTCCGGTAGGTGTGCACGGCCGCGGTGCGGGACCGCCACGCTTCGGTGACCTGTGGGCCGCCGGGGAGGGCCGCGAGCGCGTAGGTACCGTTCTGCGAGGCAAGTTCCAGTACCTGGCTGCGCAGGGTCCGGTCTAACCGTCCGGTGCCCTGAGGGAGGTTGCGCACCAGCCACTCTTCCGTCGCCGCAGAGTCCGGTGCCAGAGGGGTGACTAGGCGCAGGGCGCTGGCGGCGGCGAGAGCCTGCGGTACGAAGTCGTCGGTGCGCTCGGTGAGCTGGATCTGCGCAAGAGCAGCGGCGGAGTCCGCAGCGAACACCTGGTGTGCGGCGTCCATGGTTGCCTCGCTGCCGAAGCGCCCCGTCTGCGGCTGGTACGGGGCCAGGACGAGCCCGGACGCCAGACCAGTCCTGTGCAGGCTGCCCGCCCAGGTGCGGACGCGCCGTGCGACGGCCCCGTACGTGCCTGGCGGCAGGTGGAAGGTGAGGCCGAGGTGCTGGTCGGCGTCCGGCCGGGCCATCTCCCGGTGGCGGGTGAACCACCAGGTCGGCGGCTCATCTCCGAACGCGGCGAGCAGGTGGGGGAGGTGGTGGCTCAGGATCTCGTCGTAGCGGCGCGGATGGGCGTGGAGCTGCGCGAGAAGGACGTCGCCGGCCCCCGGGAAGTGTCTCCCGGTTGCCGTTGCCGCCGCCGGGCGCGGCCGGGGCACGTAGGGGGTGTCCGGCTCGGTCCGGCCCAGGGAGAGCCAGATCTCGTGTGCCCGCCCGATCCAGCCGTGGGCGTTAGTGTCCGGGACCTCGCGCAGCTCCACGCGCCGGGCGTTGTCGAGGTGGGCGCGTAGGACCCGCAGGTGGACCGGGTGGGACAGATCGAGGGGGAGGCGCTGGTCGTACTCGATCACGGCGACCTGCATCGGGATTCGCAGCCGCTCCCGCCAGGTGGTGAAGGCGTCCTCCCACTCCTGCCGCGGAGCTTTGCGGCCGGGCAGGTCGTCAGCCATCAGCAGCCATCGGGCTTGCGTGAGGATGGTGCGGCGGTAGCGGACCCGGGGGAGGAAGGGGAGCCGGGAGCCCGCGCCGAAGTCGAACGGTTTGTAGGCGGCGTACCGCCCGTGTGCAACCTCGGCGAGGAACCGTGCCAGCGGCGGGGTCTGGGTTCCGCCTTCCAGGGCGTGCACGACCCGCACGTCGATGCGCTGGCCGGTGGAGAGCTGCACGAGGTGGAAGCTGCGTGGGTCGGCGGTGACGGCGATGTCGGCCAGCCGGATTGTTGTCTTGTGGCTCTCTTGGTGGCCAGACAGCTCGATGATGTGCGGCAGCAGTTGCGGTGTGCGGGTGACGTTCTCGTTGCGGTGCCGGCGCGGCGGGAACACGAGCTGCGCCGTCAGGCCGTCCGGTGCCCCGCTGTAGGTGGCGGCGAGGGCGTCTCGGTACTCGGGCGGCAGGATGTGGGCGAACCGGCCCGCCATGCTGCTGCCGGGGCGGGGCGCCGCGGTGAGCAGGAGGTTGAAGGTGCCGTTGGACAGCGCCCGGGTGCTGGGGGAGTGGACCTCGAAGGCGATCTCCACTCGGGGCACGAACAGCCGTTCGTCCGTTCCGGCGGCCTTCTCCAATGCGTGCACCATGTCGTCGGTCAGCCGTAGTTCGTCGCGGCCGTCGAGGAGGACTTGCTGCATCAGCGCGAGCAGCAGTTCGTCGCGGTCGGTGCGTACCTTCATAACGCCGCCGCGTTCGGAGCCGACGTATCCGGCGGGCAGCCCGAGACCGCTGTCGGCGACCAGGTCCATCACCGGCACCAGGGCGCCGACGCCGTACCGGGCCCGGAAGCGGCGGTGGTAGTCGCGCCAGTGCTGGTAGCCGTAGGGCTGTGGGGTGGTCCGGTAGAGGGCCGACACGGCTGCCTGCGCTTCCGCGATTACGGCCTGCGGGAGCTGGGTCTCGCAGTCAAGGGCGGTGTCAATGAGCAGCGGTGTCGGCGTGACGGCGGTGAGGGTGCGCATCCGCGCGGCGACGGCACTCACGCTGGCGTCGGAGAGTGTCGGCTGGTGGGCGGACAGGTCGTCGCGCAGGGCGTACAGCGCGTGGACCAAGTCCCGCACCTCGGGGACACTGTCCGCCTGGTGCCGTTCCAGTTCGCGGCACAGGTGCTGGAAGGTGTCCACGGTGGTCATGGGCGCCCAGAGGCTAGTTACGAGGAACTGCTGCTCGACCAGGCTGTTGAGCAGTGCGTCGATCTTCTCCGGGGTGGCCCGCGAGAAGCAGTGGCGCAGGTGGCTGTGGAGGTCACCGTAGAGGATGAGGGCGCGGGCCGCGTCCAGGGTGGCGACCACCGGTCGGGCGTTGCGGACGGATATCTCGACCGGGGCCAGGAGGACGGCGTGGCCGTCGGAGGGCGGGCCTGGCGCCACGAGCCGATCACCGCGGGCGCGGGCGGCGTTGTTGGCGACGAGCCGAAGCCGCTGCAGTAACGCGGGGGTGCGCTGAAGCCGGAGGACGATGTCGGTGACCCACTCGGAGTCCGGCCGGATCAGCACGCGGTGCTTGTCGCGCCACCGCGCGCTTGTCCGGGGCCCGACCGTCACCGGGGCGGTGCCGGCGAACAGGCCGAGCGGGGTCGGCCGGTGCTGCCACGAAGGAGGTAGGAGACGGTCGACAGCGCGGTGCGGCGGACGTGGCGAGGCTCCGTCTGCCTGCCCTGGACGGCTGCCTCGATGGCGTCGGATAGGACGGGGGTGGCCAGCTCCAGCGCGCTGCGGAAGTCCTCGCGCTGCCAGATGCGGTTCAGCCATCCGCGGGTGACGGCCACGTTGTCCAGGTCGAGGGTGCGGGGGATGTCTGCCGGCCCGGGGCTGGTGGTGGCGCGCAGCATCGCAACGCCTTGCCACAGGTATCCGGCGGCTGCTCGGGAAGCCATGAGGCCCTTCCATGAGACGGCGCGGGAGGGGAGAGGGGCCTGTGGGCCGGGCGAAGCGCTTCGCCCGGCCCACAGGTGAGGAGTCGGCCTGGATCAGGCCGGGTCCTCGGTGAAGGAACCGCAGGCGGAGGCACCGGTCGCGCACGTGGTGCCGCAGCCGTCGCCCGTGGAGCACATGAGATGGCCGTAGGAGTGCTCGGCGATGACGACCTTCACGTCCAGAGGGGCGAAGTCGTCGTCCAGGTCCGCCGACGGCGTGCCCGGGGGCGGGGCGAGAGTGGCGCTCGTCATGATGTGCCCTTCTTCTTGTTGGGGTGGTGCGGGATGACCTGGCTCCCGGCGTTACGCCGACGGCCAGGAGAGCGAGATCCGGCTGTACACCTTGTCGATGACCAGGTCGGACGGGATTTGGTCATCGGGGGTGCTGGCCGGATAGACCCGGATCACCGGGTTGGGGCCGCCGCGTCGGTTGGCCTCCCAGTCGCGCAGCATGTCGGCGACCTTGTCGGCGAGCTGCTTCGCGTTCGGGCCGAGGGCGTGCACGCCGTACTCGATGCGCTTGTCGTCCTCGGTACGGCGGGTGACGAGGTAGGCGAAGGTGTCGTCCTCGACGGCGGCGAGGGAGAACCGCTTGTTCACGGGGGCGACCAGACCCGTGTCCAGGCCCTCATCGACCGCCATCGTGCAGAAGCCGGGCAGGCTGATCGCCATCGCCATCTGAAGGGTGTCGATGAGTTCCGAGAGGCCGATGATGACGCCGGTCCACAGCTCATGGCGCGGGAACGTGACCGCGTTGTCCAGCCGGTGCGGATCGGCCGGCAAACCGTCATCGAACTTCAGCCCGATCTCCGGCGTGCCGTTGACCAGCAGGAGTTCTTCGCGGTGCGCGGTGGATCCCTGCATCGGGACGAAGCCGCAGATCCGCGCCGACTCGCTCTCCAGGTAGGGGCCGTGCTCGCCCGTGACCTGGGTGAAGGCGACCGACCGGGTCAGGCCACGCATCCGCAGCGGCACCACGAGTCGGCCGCCCTGCTTGAGCTGTGCCATCCACGCCGGGGCGATGTCCCAGGCCCCGGCGGTCACCAGGACGACATCGACCTCCTCGACGGGGAGGGGTTCGGCTGCGTCGGCGGTGAGGACGCGGACCTTGTCGTACCCGTGCTCCTCCAGCAGTCGCGACGCGCGGTCGGGGACGGAGGGGTCGATGTCCACGGTGATGACTTCGCCGGCCGGGCCGACGAGTTCGGCGAGGTATGCCGCGTTCAGGCCGCCCGAGCCGAGAAACCGATGGGTTCGCAGAATCTCGAGGGGGAAGTTGCGGGAACCCGAGGGGTAGCCAGGCAATTTTTGCCTCAGGCATGCGGGTTCGCTGCTGGATCCTGTTTGCGGGGCACATGGTTAGCGCGCGATGCCTTGCTCAACTCGCACGTCGGGCGAGGTCCTCTTATCCCACCCTGCAGCGCAGGCCCTGCCGCGAGGAGCTGACCCGTACGCGAACAGCGCCGCCTACTGCCTGTCCTCAAAGCGTGTCACTGCGCGAGTACGTCAGAATGGTGTCGGCGACCAGATCAGGAACACGCAGCGGCGGGAGATGATCGACGCCAGGCATCCTCATCAGGCGGCAGCTAGGGATCCGTGCGGCCACCTCCTCGTTGCATGCGATCAGCGTCGGCCGGTCCAGGTCCCCCACCATGACCACTGCTGGGGTGCTGAGCTCTCCGAGCCGGTCGAACACGGGCGGGTCCCCTCGTTGGTACTCGTCCTCAGTGAGCCATGCCGGCGCGGCAGCCCGCAACTGCGCCACGGCAGCCTCGTCGGCACCGGTTGCCGCCCACTCGCGCAGCCCGAGCGTCACCAGCCCTTCGACGTCTCCTGCCTCGATCAACGCGTCGTACTCCGCGTCGAACTTCGGTTCCTCGGGCCATGGGTAGCCGGTGATGCCTGGACACAGCAGCACGAGCGCGGTCACCCTGTCCGGGTAGGCCAGCGCAAGGCTCATCGCCGTACCTCCGCCCATACTGCATCCGACCAGCGAGGCCCGGCGCAGCCGGAAGTAGTCAAGCACGGCAACCAGGTCATCGAGCAGCGAGTAAGACGCGGTCGGCTGCGGCGAGCGCCCATAGCCCCGCACGTCATAGCGGATCACCCGGTGATGCTCGGCAAGCTGCGGCAGGACCGGGTCCCATATCCGTGAATCCCCGACGCCCGGGTGCAGCAGCACCACTGGAGGGCCGTCCCCTCCCGTGTCATCGGCCCATACCGCGCCACCACTGACCGGCACTGTGAGTTCCATGGCGGCAATCCTGTCGTCGTCCCAAGCACACCGTCAAACGGTTCCCACGTTGGACGGCAACCTCCGGAGGTGGGATGCGGGTGCCGTGGCGACAGCGGCGTCCTGCAACTGCGTCTCAGGCGTTAGGCAAGCCCACTCGGCACCATTCGAGAACGGCCATCGCGGTGTGCATCTTGTTCTCCGCCTGTCTGAACGCCACGCTCGCCGGGCCGTCGAGCACCTCCGCTGTCACCTCTTCACCACGATGGGCCGGCAGATCATGGAGGAACAGCGCCTTCGGACTCGTCTCCCACAGTGCGGCAGTTACCTGGAAAGGCGCGAAGACGTCCCGCCAGGCGGGATCCGGCTTGGTGGTGCCGGTGGTCTGCCAGCGTGTGGTGTAGATGGCGTCGAAGTCGGGTGGCAGAGCCGCCATGTCGTGGCGCTCGACGATCCGGGCTCCGTGTCGCTCGGCCTGTTCGCCGGCCCGTGCCAGAACGTCGTCGGCGAGCCCATAGCCGGGCGGTGTGCGCAGTTCCAGTGTGGCGCCCGGGCACCGGGTGAGCGCGAGGGCGAGCGCGGCCGCGGAGTTGTTTCCCTCACCCACGTAAAGCAGGGCGAAATCCCGAGTCCGCCCCAAATGTTGCTGAAGCGTGACCAGGTCCGTAAGGGCCTGAGTGGGGTGTTCATCCGCGGTCATCGCGTTCACGACCGCCATCGTGCCGGGTGCCGCCATGGCCCTGAGATCGCCCGGATCCTCGGCCGTCCGCGCAACGAGTACGTTGAGCATGCCTGCCAGCACCCTGCCAGTGTCGGCGATGGTCTCGCCCGTATTCACCTGGAGGTCCCCGGGGCCGTAGGCAATGATCTGTGCGCCGAGGCGGAGAGCACCGGAAGAGAATGCGGTGCGGGTGCGGGTGGATGTCTTCTGGAAATAGATGCCCACGACGTCACCTTCCAGTGGCGCGCCAATTACGCCGCCAGCGGCGAACTCCGTTCCTCTGCGGACGATGTGTCTCAGGTCCGCGTCGCTCAGATTGTCAAGGGAAATCAGGCTGCGCACACGACGGTTCTGCACTTGGGTCCTCCTTGCAAGGATCGTGGGGTTCAACGGATGGCCGGAGCCAGTGAGAAGTCGTCGATGGCGATGCCCAGGCCGCTCTCCGCTGCCCTGCGCCGGACGTACTCAGCGACGGCGAGGTCGAGAATGCCGAGTCCGAACGGCGAGAACAGCAGCGGCCTCTCCGGCCGGCGCCGCAGCTTCGCCGGGTCGCACAGCACCTGGCCCACCGTCGCGTCGATGAACTCCCTGCCTCCGGACAGATGCTGGGCGAGGTCCAGAGCAGTGCGCTCGCGGCAGACGTGGTCGATGTCGTCGACGACATTCTGGGATGCCAGTACGGCCTCGGGGGTGAAGTCGCGCAGCGAGAGGTGGAGACACACCGAACCTGGACGCAGTGCCTCCGGGCCGAGGTGTGGTGTGAGGGCATTCGTGGCGACACAGCTGAGTTCGTGGGCGGCCAGTGCGGTCACGGCGTCCGGGGCCACCTTCACGGTGAGTCCCGGAACCATGTCACGGCACCTGGCCTGAAACGCCTCCGTTCTGTCCGGAGACGGGTCGTACACTGTGACGACCTTCACATCGGGGATAATGGCTGTCACGAACCGCAGGACTTCCGCGTTGATGACCCCGCATCCGAGCAGTGCGAGCCCCTGGGCGGAGCCCTCCGGCAGCAGCGCGCGGGCGGCTGCCGCAGCCGAGGCCGCGGTGCGCCTGGCGGAGATGAGCGACCCCTCGATCAGTGCGGTGGGCCGCCCGTCCACCATGGAGTTGGTGATGATCGCGGCGCTGGCTCGCTGCAGGCCACGGGAGATGTTCTCGGGAAAGGACGCTATCCACTTGATCCCCGCGGCGGGCTGTTCGCCGCCCAGGTGGGCGGGGAGGCCGATGATGCGGTCGCGCTGGTTGCCGGGGAAACGGAGGAAGGTCGAGTGGGGCAGGGCGCTGCGCCCCTGTTCGTGACTGATGTAGGTCTCCTCGACCAGGTCGACGAGTTCACTTTCTCGTCCTTCGAGGAGCTTGGCAACGTCGTCGTGCCGGATGACTAGCATGGGGCGTCTTCCTTTGAGGGGGGGGTTTTCCAAAGGTGTCCGATGTCGCCGAAGTTCCTTCGGACCCAGGCATCGGAGTAGATCGTTTCCAGGTACCGGTCTCCGCCGTCCGGGAAGACGAGCACACAAAGGGAGCCGGGCGGGATCCGGTCGGCCATCGCCTCGAGTGCGGCGAACACCGCGCCGGACGAGCCACCCGCGAGCAGCCCTTCGCCGACCGTGAGGCGCCGGCAGGCCACCACCGTCTCCATGTCCGAGACCCGCACGACCTCATGGGCGCGGATGACGTTTCCGTCGAGCAGTGGCGGCTTCGCGGAGGCGCCATGTCCCGGGAGCAGACGCTCACCCAGCGGTGGGCCGAAGATCGCGCTGCCCTCCGCGTCGACGGCGACCAGGGTTGTGGACAAACCAGCCTCGCGTATGTACTCCGCGCACCCACGCAGCGTTCCGCCGGTACTGGTGGCGCAGAACATGTAGTCGACGTTTCCGTCGAGCGCCGTGGCGATCTCGTGCATGGTCTGCCGGTGTGCGGCGGGGTTCAGCGGGTTGGCGTACTGATTGGGCCAGTAGGCGTGGGGGATCGACCGTACGAGTTCACTCACCCGGCGGAGGCGGGCCGAGAGGAAGTCCCCGTCGGGTGCCTCTGCTCGGCCGATTACCTCGACCTGGGCCTGGAAGGCGCGAAGAATCGCGATGTTCTGCTCGGTGGTGCGGGCATCCACAACGCAGACGAAGCGCAGACCGAAGTAGGCGCACAACTGCGCTAGGCCGACGCCGAGATTGCCGGAACTCGACTCGACCACCACCGATCGCCCGGGGACGAGCTCCCCGGACCTGATCCGCTGTGCGAGCATGCTCAGCGCCGTACGGTCCTTGATGCTGCCGCCGGGGTTGAAGCGCTCCAGTTTTGCCCATATGCGGAACGGATACGTGTGCACCCTGCGCAGCTCGATCAGCGGGGTCCGGCCGATGGCGCCGATCACACCGTCGCACAGGACGCCGCCGGGGCTGTGCGGCTCAGACACAGGACTCACGGGCGGCCTGCTCGGTCTGGCTGATCAGCGAGAGCACCTCGTCGTGGGTCGACGCCGTGGCGTGCAGGATCGCCAGCATGTCGTGGGTGCCGTGGCGCCAGTCGACGGACTGCCCGGGCGTGGCGAGGATGTCCAGCGACTGGACACCGGGCAGCGCGGCGAGTTTTTCGAGGGGAGCGACGGAGATGACGCGGCTCGCCTCCATCGGCGGCAGCACGAATCGTGACCAGTACAGCTGGTTCCAGTGCAGAACCGGTATGTCGACACGGCGGCCCAGAGCGAGTTCCAGCACGGCCTCGGTGAGGTTGAAGCCGGTGGCCCGGTGGAGGAGGTGGCTGGCATAGCCGGCCATCCGGCCGTTGACCTCAATAATCCGCGGCCCGTCTGCGGTGAGCTTGATCTCGGTGTGGCAGACGCCGTGCCGTACCCCCAAGGCGCGCAAGGCGTCGCCGGTGAGGCGGACGATGCGATCCTCCAGCGCCGTCGGCACCGTACTGGGCATGAGGTCGCCCGTCTCCCGGAAGGGCGGGGCAAGAGGCTGCTTTCCTGTGACGCAGACGTGTTGGACGTCCCCGTCGTGAACAAGGGATTCCACGGAGACGAAGTCGCCCCACTCGGGGCCGGCCGCCAGCGGGTCACCGACCAGCAGTTGTTCCAAGACGAATACCGAATCCGGATGGTCGGCGAAGTCGGCGACCGCCGCTAGGCACTGCTCCAGGGAATCCACTCTGCAGGTGCGGGCGGCCGCCGCTCCGCGCCGGGGTTTGAGGACGGCAGGAAAGCCGACGATCTCCGCTGCCTGTTCGACGTCGTCGACACTTGCGACAAGAGCCACCCGGGTCACCTGTGTTCCGGCGGTGGCGAGGGCCTGTCGTTGCCGGAACTTGTCGGTGAGTAGCTGCGCGGTTTCGACGCTGTGACCGATGAAACCGCATTCTGCTGCCAGCTCGGCAACGCGTCGCTGCTGAAATTCACTGAACGTGGTGATTCCGTCCGTCGGCAGCATGCGAATCCTCTGGGCCACCTCGGTGGTACTAAGGCCCGTGATGTCCATGACATCGGCGATGTCCGTCATGGCCCGGTAGTCTTCGGCCACTTGCCTGGTGGAACGGTCCGCCAGGAAGGTGATGTCGCACAGCTTCCGCGCGGCGGCGGCAACCTTGATCGGAGCGGCACTGCCGGTGTCGTGCAACACGCACACCATGGGTCGATTTCTGCGCATCATTCCTCACCTTCGTAGAAATTGAGCTACCGCCGGGAATGGCCGTCCGGGAATTCCCACAGCTGGTCATTCGCTGTCCAGTTGTCCCGTCCGCTGGAAAAGCGATCGGTTGCGCTGCCCCATAGTCGGCGGTGCGTCAGCCGTGCGCCGGACGGCATCCACATGTGCCGCCAGGTCGCTCAGGACCGGCCTGGCGAAGAGGTCCTTCAGTTCGAGCCTCGCTCCGATCCGGTCGCGCACTCGGGTGAGGACGCGCATGGCCGACAGGGAGTGACCTCCTACGTGGAAGAAGTCGTCGTTCCTGCTCACGTGGACGACGTTCAGCACGTCGCGCCAGATGGCGGCGATGGCCGTCTCCATGGGCGTGGCGGGCGCTTCGGAGGCCGTCGAGCCGTGGCGGACCGGCTCGGGCAGGGCAGCCCGGTCGATCTTGCCGTTCGCGGTGAGGGGGAAGTCCTCGACGGCCATCCACGCCGAGGGAACCATGTAGGTAGGCACCATCCCTGCGAGTGCGGTGCGGACGTCGTCCAGCAGCCCTTCGTCCGGTTGGCTGGCGGGCACGACATAGCACACCAGTTCCTGCTCTCCGTCGGCGCCGGCGGCGGCCACGGTGAGAGCGTCCTGGACGCCAGGGTGTGCGCGTACCAGCGAGTCGATCTCACCGAGTTCGATGCGGTGGCCGCGGATCTTCACCTGGTGATCGAGGCGCCCCAGGTAGTGGAGCGATCCGTCTGCTCCCCACCGCACAAGGTCACCCGTCCGGTAGGCCCGGCCGCCGTCCGGGGCGGTGACGAACCGCTCGTCGGTGAGGTCGGGGCGTCCCAGGTATCCTCGGGCGACGCCGTCCCCGGCGACAAGCAACTCACCCGGCACTCCGCGCGGTACAAGCCAGCCGGCCCTGTCGACGACGAACACACGAGTGTTGGCCACGGGACACCCGATCGATCCCCGGTCTCCCGGACGGACCTCCGTCATGGTGGACCAGATCGTGGTCTCGGTGGGGCCGTAGACGTTCCACACCCGCGCCACGCCCAGACCGGTCAGCGCCGTACCCAGGCGCTCCGACATCTCCTCACCGCCGCACCAGATCTGTCTCAGCGCGAAGGGCGCCAGGCGGCCCCGGTGCTCGGTGTACAGCTTCCACGTGGAGGGCGTCGCCTGTACCACGGTGATTCCGTGCCGTTCGAGAAGGCGGTGCAGGAGTTCCGGGTCGGCGCCCGCTCCGGAGGGAGCGACGACGAGGCGCCCGCCCGTGACCAGCGGCAGGAACAATTCCAGGCCCGCTATGTCGAAGGAAAGTGAGGTCAGTGCCAGCATCCGGTCCTCGGCGCGGAAACCCGGATCTTCCGCGAAGGACTCGATGAGGTTCGCCAGATTGCGGTGATCGACCACCACGCCCTTGGGGCGGCCCGTCGATCCTGACGTGTAGATCACGTAGGCGGGGTCGTCGGGTGTGGCGGCGGGGGCGGCACCGGCGAAGCCGTCGGCCGTTTCGAGGGCTTCCCCATCCGTCAGGACCACGGCCGCGTCGCCGCCGACGGCCACGTGCCCCTCCAACTCCCGGGTGGTCAGCAGGACGCTCACCGCACTGTCCCGCACCATGTACTCCAGGCGTGCCCGGGGGTAGTCGGGGTCGAGCGGAACGTACGCCGCTCCCGTTGCCCAGACGGCCAACAGCGCGGCCACCATCCCGCGGTCGCGCGGCAGGCAGACTCCGACGAGCTGTCCCCGCTCGACACCGTGCCGCCGCATTGCGGCCGCCAGTGTCCTGGTGTGATCGGAGAGTTCGCGGAAGGTCCAGCTGCCGGAGTCGTCCACGACGGCCGTCTGCTCCGGGCGGTGGCGTGACATCTGGTGGATGCGGTCGGCCACGGTGAGCGGTTCGCGACGGTGCCGGGGGCCCGTGCCCAAGGCCGTAAGTTCGGCGTGCTCGGCCTCGCTGAGCAGGTCCACGCAGCCGATGGACCGGTACGGATCCTTCACCAGGCAGCGCAGTACCTCTAGGAGGTGCCCGGTGAAGCGTCGCATCGTGTCGTCGGAGAACCGCTCCGTGGAGTACTGGAGCGAGCCGGTGAGCCCGTCGGTCCCCGGCACGAGGGAGAGCGTCAGGTCGAACTGGGATGTACCCGAGGGAACGTGCACCCGCTCCAGCCGGGCACCGGGCAGCTCCAGGGGCGCAGTGGGCGCGCTCTGCAGGATGAACAGGACCTGGACGAGGGGGCTGTAGGCGAGGTTGCGTTCCGCGACCACGTTCTCGACGAGCTGCTCGAAGGGCACGTCCTGGCGTGCGAAGGCGGCGAGGCAGTGGTCACGGACCCGCTCGATCAGCTCCCCGAACGTCGGATTTCCCGACAGATCGGCGGGCAGGACCAGGGTGTTGACGAAGAAGCCGATCAACTGCTCGGTCTCGGTACGGGTCCGGCCCGCGGTGGGCGAGCCGACGAGAAACCTCTCCTGGCCCGACCACCGGCCCAGCACCACCTGAACGGCTGACAGCAGCGTCATGAACAAGGTCGCCCCGTGCTCACGGCCGACCCGCTCGAGTTCGGTGACGAGGTCCGCCGGAACCCGCAGGCCCAGCTCCGCGCCGGCGAAGGTGCGCTCCACGGGTCGGGGCCGGTCTCCGGGCAGTTCCAGCAGGTGCGGGTAGCCGGCGAGTTCGGCGAGCCACTCCTCGCGCTGTGCGACCAAGGTCTTCGACCGCACCCACTCGCGCTGCCATACCGCGAAGTCCCGGTACCGGATCGGTGGTTCGGGAGGCAGTGGCTCGGTGCTCCCCAGGCGGTACCGGTAGAAACGGCCGACCTCGGACAGCAGCACGCCTGTTGACCAGGCATCCACCACAATGTGGTGGAGGACGAACACCAGGGCCCACTCGGTCTCTCCGTGCACCAGTGCCGCCCGCATGAGGGGAGCCTCGGTGAGATCGAACGGTGCGGTGACCAGATCCGCCATGGCGCTGTCGAGGCCCGTGGCCCCGTCGGGCACAATCACGGTCAAGGTGACTGCTGCGTCCTCGTCGACCGTCTGCACCGGCACGCCGTCCACCAGGGTGAAACGCGTACGCAGCACCTCATGGCGGCGGACGACCTCAAGCACGGCCCAGCGCAGCGCGTCAACGTCCACCTCTCCGGTGCCCTTGTGGACGATCGGCACATTGAAGACGGGCGCTCGGCCGGTGAGCTGGTCGAGGAACCACAACTGCTGCTGTGTGGAGGACAATATCGCGGGCCCGTCCTCGTCGGGCCGGCGCACGAGTGCGGGGACGTCCGCCGGCGCGGCACCCGGCGCGTCGGCGTCGGCCGAGTCGTGGACCAGGTCCGCGAGCAGCCGGGGAGTCGAGGCGCCGAGAACGTCGCGGAACCTCAGTTCGACGCCGAAGTGATCGCGCAGCCTCGTCAGCAGCATGGTCAGCTGTACCGAGTGGCCCCCGAGGTCAAAGAAGTCACTGTCGGCCTCGACGCCCGGGTGGTTCAGCACTTCCGCGAAGATGCGGGTCAGTTCAGCCAACACCGGGTCATCGGACGCCGGGTGCGACGGCTCGGCCGGCCCGTCCGGTGCGGTAAATCCCTCCGGGTCAGGCAGGGCTTCGTGGTCGATCTTGCCGTGCACCGTCAAGGGGAGTTCGGCGAGCGGCACGATCACCTCGGGCACCATGGCCGCGGTCAGCTCCCGCGCCAGGGCGGCTCGTATGTCCCGTGGTGTGTGACGAACAGCGTCGGCGACGACGTAGGAGACGAGCTGCCGGTGGCCGGGAATCGCCTCCCGGACGACGGTGACGCAGTCCTTGACCTGCGGGAGCCTCAGCAAAGCGGCGTCGATCTCGCCCAGTTCAATGCGCTGGCCGCGCACCTTCACCTGCCGATCCTCCCGGCCCAGGAAGCGCAGCGTGCCGTCGGAGTTCCACGCGACCAGGTCCCCGGTGCGGTAGGCCCGGGAGGCGAACGGCGCCGACACGAACCGTTCACGAGTCAGTTCCGGACGTCCCAGATAGCCCCGGGCCACACCGGCTCCCGCAACCCACAGCTCGCCGGGCTCTCCCGGCCCGGCGAGCTTGCCGTCGGGTGCGACAACGAACACCTCGGCGCCGTCGATCGGCCGACCGATCGACGGAGGCGCCGCGTCAGTCGTCGCCGCGCCCAGGGACGGCGCGACGACCGTCGAGGTGGTCACGACGGTGCACTCCGTCGGCCCGTAGTTGTTGACGAGCGTGTACGTGTGCTCCGACGGCCGCGTGCGCAGTTCGTCGCCGCCGGTCAGCAGCAGGCGCAGTGCGGTGCCGCTTCCCGTGGTGGCGCGGAGGAAGTGCTCGCCGAGCGCGGTCGGCATGAAGGCGACGGTGATCTGTTCGGTCCGGCACCATTCGACGACCTCGTCGAAGGACTGCCGGATGTCCTCCGGTATCACGCACAGACACGCTCCGTGGGCCAGAGCCGGCCACATCTCCCACACGGCCGCGTCGAAGCCGGCGGACGCGATGTGGGAGCAGCGGTCGCTCTCCGACACGCCGAAAGCGGTCCCGTGCCAGGCGACCAGGTTCGTCAGATTCCGGTGCTCCACCATCACGCCCTTCGGCTGTCCGGTGGACCCCGAGGTGTAAATGACGTAGGCGAGGCCCGTTTGCGTCGCTCGCACCGGCGGCCGCACGGCCACCTGGCCGGGGCCGCCGATCAGGTCGGTGCGGATGACACTCAGCTTGTCGACCGCCGGCAGACCGTCCGCCAGGCCGGTCGTTGTAACCAGTGCGGTCAGGTCGCTGTCGCGGACCATGAAGTCGATTCGGGACGCGGGGTAAGCGACGTCCAGCGGGATATAGGCACCGCCGACCGTCCACACGGCGAGCAGGGCGGCCACTGCCTCACGACCACGCGGCAGGTGCACCCCGACGAGGGATCCGCTCTCGACGCCCTGCTCGGACAGTGCGGTGGCCAACCCGCCGGCCCGGTCGGCGAGTTCTCGGTAGGTCCACGCACCGGCGTCGTCGCACACCGCGATGCGGTCTGGGTGCTCCTTGGCCCGGGCCCAGATCTGTTCTGGCACCGTCACCAGTGGGTGGCTAGAGCTCATGAGCCTCTCCCGTGAAAATGAAGTCTTCCAGGATTGAGTCGACGACCTGGGCAGTCGCGTCGCCGAACGGGAAGAAGTGACCGCCGGGGAAGGAACGGACCACGCTGGGACCGGTCACGGCACGCTGCCAGGCCTCGGCCTCCGAGGCCGGAACCGACGTGTCGGACCGGCCGACGTACACGCCCAGCGGACACCGCAGCGCCGCGGACCAGCCGTGCCGGTACTGTTCGGACATGGCCAGCTCGCTGCGCAGCCGGTCCAGCACCGTCGTGAGCAGCTCCTCGTCGTCGAAGACCTCGGGAGGGGTGCCGCCCATGTCAGCGAGGAAGCGCCGCAGGAGATCGGTGCCGCCCCGGCTCACCAAGTGGGTGGGGGCCGATACCGGAGCCCGGTGGGCGAGGGCGATCAGTGCCGAGACCTGCTCTCCGTGGCCTGCCGCGGTCAGCTGCTGTGCGACCTCGTAGGCGACGAGGGAACCACGGCTGTGTCCGACGAGCACGGCAGGTCGCTCCAGCGCGGCGAGTTCGGAGACCAGTAACGACGCGACGTCGTCGAGCCGCGTGAGGCCTTCCCGCTCCTGTGCGAAGTGGAGCATCCACGGGTCGACCACACTGAGCCGGACCCGGGGTCCCAGCAGACCGTCCCAGGCCGCGAAGTGGGCGCGGGACCCTCCGGCGCCGGGGAAACCGACCAGGTGCAGATGGGCGTCCGGCTTCTCACTGACACTACGAATGAACATCTGCCTCTTCCAGCCCTGTCTGCGCCTGCGTGTTCCAAGCGCGTCGCGGCAGCAGCCACACCGCGGCCAGGACGTGACCCAGCGCTCCGACAACCAGCGTCTCCCGCATGCCGATCCAGTCACCGACCAGCCCGCCCATCAACGCCCCTGCCGCGTAACTGCCGTAGGTGAGCATGTGGTTGCCGGCGTGCACTCGGCCCTGCATGTACTCCGGCGTCACCGATTGGCGGTAGGTCAGCTGGGTGATGGTGAAGGCGACCATCCCGATGACGAACACGCTGTGGGACACCACGAGCAGAACGGACTTGACGCCCATGGATCCGCCCGTGGCGGGCAGTACCAGGCAGCCAGCCGCCATCACCAGCTGTCCGGCGACCAGGGTCCCGCGGACTCCCAGACGCCGAGTGCTCTGCGCGGTGACGGTATTGGCCACCAGCGCAATGCCGCTGGCCACCGTCAGGATCACACCGACCACGCCCGGAGCGAACCCCAGAGCCTGGGTGGCGTAGAGGAGGTACAGAGCCACCATCATGGCGCTGAAGAAATTGCTGGTGGCGTTGCACAGGGAGATGTATCTGAGCCGGGCGTCCCTGAAGAGAAACAGGAATCCGTCCAGCGCCTGCGGGGCTTCCGCACCGTCCGCTGCCGGAACGGGAGCACCGGCTTCGCGTACCCGTCCCAAGGTGACCGCCGAGGCGAGGAAGCTGACGGCGTCCACCAGCAGGGCCAGCGGCGGTGTCAGCGCCTGCACCAAGAGGCCGGCCAGCGAGTTGCCGGACACTTCGGCGAAAGTGGTCACCTTCTGGAGCTTGCCGTTGGCGTCCATCAGCCGGGGTTCGGGCACCAGCTTGGGAATGAACGACTGCCCCCCGACCGCGGCGAGCACGTCGAACGCACCGAGCAGGAACGCTATGAACATCAGCGCCCACAGGGAGAGCTGATCCACCGCGTACAGCAGGACCACACTTGTGACCAGCAGCGCGCGCATGACATCCGCCATGACGAGCAGCCGTCGCTTCGTGAAGCGGTCCACGATCGTCCCGACCTGGAGGCCGAAGAGGAGCGCGGGCAGGTACTGGCAGAAGAACAGGAGTCCCTGGTCCACCTCGTCGGCGTCCAGGATGATGATGGCCGTCAGCGGCAGCGCCATCATGGTCACCTGGCTGCCGATCAGCGAAACACTCTGTCCCGTCCAGAACCGGGCGAAGTCCGGTTCCTCGCGCAGGCGGAACGCGCCCTCACGACGTGCCACGTCACTCACCGCGCCGTCGTCCGCGGCGGCGGCGCGCCACGTCACTATGGGCCTGTCTGCGCTGGGCACCGCGTCGCTCCCGCTCTTCCCGCGCGGACGGTCCATCGGCGAGATGCGCCGCCAGTGACGCGATCGTCGGGTGGGCGAAGAACGCCGTCATGGGCAGATCGATGCCGTGCCGCTTGCGCAACTCCTGCCGTACGCGGACCACCGACATCGAGGTGCCGCCGGCATCGAAGAAGTTCTCCGTCACTCCCACCCGGGACAGCCCCAGCACGTCGCACCAGACGGAGTGGATCCGGCCCTCCAACTCACCGGTGGGAAGCGCGGGTGCGGAGGATGGCACGTGGTCGGTGATCATGGCTAGGAGTGCGTTCCGATCCATTTTTCCATTGGGGGTCAGGGGAAGGGCGGGCAGTGCCCGTACCAGTTGGGGAATCATGTGCTCGGGGAGGGCGGAGCGCGCCCAGGAGCGAGCGGCGAGCGGGAGCGAGCGCAGCAGCGCCGCGCGTCCGGGACTGTTGACCACTGGTTCGATCACCGGCGGACGACTGTCCAGGAACGGACGAGCGGCCGGCGGCTCGGCGGTACGACGGTGGAAGAGGGTGCGGATGCGCCCTTCGCCGGTGCCGTGGACGGACCACTCGTGGTGGGTCCGCAGGCCGTGTGCGGCAGCCACGGTCGTCAGGTCCTCGGGCAGGACGCCTGGAGCTTCCTCGGCGGCGCCCAGCGGGTGCAGCAGGCGGGCGAAGCGGGCCACTCTGGCGTTCGGTATGCCGTCGACGACGAGTTCGCCGTCGGTGGCAGCGAGGATGTCGGCGAGGCGTGACAGGGAACCGACCTCGCGGTCCCAGTCGAGACCCGGTCCGGACACCGGCGCGGGCACGGGCTCGTTCACACGCAGCAGTACGTCATAGCGGAAGCGGGTGAGCTCGTTGTCGGGGCCGCCTGGCTTGAGTGTGATTTGCACTCCGGTGACAGCCGGGTTCTTCTCACGCAGGCGAGTGAAGTAGCCGGGGTCCACGAGGAGTTCCTCCTCCTCGGCCGCCCGTGCCGCGGCCCGCAGGGCCAGCGTCCGGTCGGCCACTCCCTGGTGGTGCAGCACGCTCGTGTGGAACGCCTGGGCCAGGCCGCGGTGGCGCAGGTCACCGACGAACACGTGACCGCCTGGACGTACCAGGGACACGGCGGTGGTCAGGGTGCGGGTGAGGTAGTCCTCGTCGGGGAAGTACTGAGCGACCGAGTTGATGACCACACAGTCGAAGCGACGGTTGCCGGCGATGGCGGGGAGGTCCTCGGCGCCGCCCAACACCAGGTCCGCACGGTCGTCGAGCCCTCGGAGCTTGACCTGCTGCGTGACGTGGGCGACGGCCTCCGCGGCGAGGTCGATGCCCAAATAGTGGGTGCTGTCCTGGGCGAGGCGCAGCAGCAGCAGCCCGGTGCCGCAGCCGATTTCGCAGTACGTCCGGGCCCCCGTCGCGGCGATGGCATCGACGGTGGCGTCGACCCAGTGCCGCATCTCCTTGTCCGTCAGCGGCTCTTTGGTGTAGCTGCTGGTCCAGCCCTTGAGGTTCAGATCGCCCTGCTCGGGTTCGCTGCCCTGCTGGTAAATCTCGTCCCACAGGCCGCGCCAGGTCTCCACGGCCTGGGCCGCGGTCGGCGTCCCGGCCTCCGCGTCGGGGGCCGCGTCGGAGTCCGGCACGAGGAAGGTGACCAGCTGGCCGTCCTCGCCACCGGCGAGCTTGCGGACCACGGTCAGGCTGTCGCGGATCTGCGGGTGATCGCGCATCGTGGTGTCGATCTCGGCGAGCTCGATCCGGTAACCGCGCACCTTGACCTGGTGGTCCATGCGGCCCATGAAGCGCAGTCCCCCGTCGGAGGCCCAGCGCACGAGATCACCGGTGCGATAGGCCCGGGTGCCGTCCGGGCCCTCGACGAACCGCTCAGCGGTCAGCTCGGGAAGCCCGAGGTACCCGCGGCCCACACCGCTTCCCGCGATCCACAGTTCCCCCGGCACCCCGGTCGGTACGGGGCGTCCCGCACCGTCGACGACGAAGAGACGGGTGCCGACCACGGGTGAGCCGATGGACGGCTGAGTGCCGGCAGTCATCTCGGTACAGGTCGACCAGATCGTCGTCTCGGTCGGGCCGTACACATTCCACAGGCGCACGCCGAGAGTCAGGAGCCGATCTGCGAGTTCAAGGGACACCTCCTCGCCGCCACACCAGATCTGGCGCAATGTCCTGGGAGCTGCGTCCACGTGCCCGGCATACGCCTTCCAGGTCGCCGGAGTCGCCTGGGCGACGGTGATTGCGTGCTGCGCCAAGAGCCGGTGCAGACGCTCCGGGTCGCCTCCCACCCCGGCCTCCGCGACGACCAGCCGGCCACCCGCCACCAGCGGAGCGAACAGTTCCAGGCCGGCGATGTCGAAGGACAGTGAGGTGACGGCGAGCATGCGGTCTTCGGCCCCGAGACCAGGCTGTTCGACGAAGCCGTGCACGACATTCGCCAGGTTCCCGTGCTCGATCATCACTCCCTTCGGACGTCCCGTGGACCCCGAGGTGTAGATGACGTACGCGAGCGCGTCCGGCGCGGTCGGTGCGGCTTCCGGGCGGGGCCCGTCATGCGGTGCCACGTCGTCGATGAAGGCGACCCGCACCGTGTCGTCAAGCGGTACGACCGCCGCGAGCGCACGCGTGGTCAGCAGGACGGTGAGGCCGCTCTGCCGGATCATGTACTCCAGCCGTGCCCGTGGATAGTCGGGGTCCAGCGGTACATAGGCGGCGCCGGCGCCCCACACGCCCAGCAGAGCGGAGACCATCTCCGGCCCTCTCGGAAGACACACTCCCGCCAGGTCGCCGGGGGCCACCCCGAGACCGCTGAGCGCCCCGGCGACCGCGCCGGCGTGTCCCAGCAGCTCCCGGTAGGTCCATCGGGTCTCACCCGCCACCACCGCGATCCGCTCCGGGTGCTCCGCGGCGATGCGACGCAGGGCGTCCGGCACTGTCTCGCGACCCGATGGGGCGTCGGGCCCCGTCCCGAGGGCGGCGAGGCGCGCCCGCTCGGCATCACCCAACAGATCGATGGCGTCGAGCCGGACCGAAGGGTCCTCGGCCACGGCGTGGAGCACCGCAAGGTAGTAGTCGGCGAATCGCTCGACGGTCGACGGATCGAAGAGTTCCGTGGAGAACTGGAGGAGTGCGGTCAAGCCTCCTTCCTCCGGTGTCAGGTTAAGGGTCAGGTCGAACTGCGAGGTACCTGTGTCGATCTCGACGGGTTCCAGTACGACCCCGGGCAACCGCAGTGTCTGCGCGGGCGCGTTCTGCAGGATGAACATCGCCTGCACAAGGGGGTTGCGGTCGAGCGTCCGTTCCGGCGAGAGGTCTTCCACCAGGTGCTCGAAAGGCACCTCCTGGTGCGTGAACGCGGTCAGGCAGCATTCGCGCACGTGCTTCAGGTACTCGTCGAAGGCGAGTTCGTCCGAGGGTTGCGAGCGCAGGACCAGTGTGTTGGCGAAGAAGCCGATCAACTGCTCGGTCTCGACCTGGGTACGGCCTGCCGTCGGCGAGGCCACCAGCAGGTCACGCTCTCCACTGAGCCGGGCGAGAACCACGAAGTAGGCGGCCAGCAAGGTCATGAATGTGGTGGCCCCGGTGGCATCGGAGACCCTGTCGAGCCGCCGCTTCAGATCCGGGGGGACCTCGAAGGTCACCGAGCCGCCCGCGAAGGTCTGGACCGGCGGGCGTGGCCGGTCGAATGGCAGGTCGAGCGACTGCGGAGCACCCCGCAGCATGTCGGCCCAGGCCCTTCGGTACCCGGCGTACTCCGTGGTGTCCGTGCGCTCGCGCTGCCACTGCGTGAAATCGACGTACTGCACGGAGAGTTCCGGAAGGTCTGCAACGCCGCCGGCCAGTCGTGTCCGGTAGGACTCGGCGACCTCACTAGCGAGGATGCCGACCGACCAGGCGTCGGAGATGATGTGGTGCACCACGAAGACCAGGACTGTGCGGGACGGCCCCCGGACCAGCGCCACGCGGAGCAGCGGCGGACGCGCCAGATCGAACGGCTTGCGGACAAGCTCGGTCACGAGCGTGTCGACGTCGGAGTCGGACTCCACGGCGAACGTGTCGACACCCACGGCGCCTTCCGCGGCGACGACCTGGACCGGGCTGCCGTCGATGGTGCCGAACCGGGTCCGCAGGGCCTCGTGCCGGGCGACCGTGCGGTTCACGCTCCACGCCAGGGCGTCGACGTCGATAGTGCCGGTGACGCGGAACTGCATGCCGAGGTGGTGTTGGGCGGTCCCCGGGACCAGTTGTTCCACGAACCACAGACGCTGTTGGGCGAAGGAGCTGGGAAAGGCTGATTCGGGAGAGGCGGAGGCGTTCACCGGGTCTCCTCGGCTCGGTGCGGAATGGGGGTGTCGTGTGCAAGGGCTTGGAGGCAGTCCCGCAGCGTCACGACCCGGGGGGCGTCGCGTGGTTCCGGAGCGGCGAGCAGTTCGGCCATGCGCACCGTTCCCTCGGCGTCCGAGGCGTTGACAAAGAGGTCACGCAGCGTCGTCAGGTAGGCGTGAAGCCGGTACTCCGGTTCGTAGCCGGACAGCAGCACGTCGAGGTACCCGTCGGCGTTCGGATAGATGTCGACGCGCAGCCTGTGTTCCTGCTGGGCGACGGCGATGGGGGACTCGTCGACGAGGGAGAAGCCCGAGGGGGCGGTCTCGTCCGTCGAGACCGAGGGGGTGTTCTGATATACGACGTAGGTGTCGAACAGCGTCGTGTGCTCGTCGGTCCCGGCCAGCTCCTCCAACTCGGGCAGACCGATCATGTCGTGTTCGATCAGGTCCAGGACTGCGGACGAGGCGCGGTCCAGCCAGAGCTGGAGTGGATCCTCCAGACTCGCCTGCCAGCGCACCGGCAGGGTGTTCATGAACATGCCCATCGCATGCTCGATGCCCCGGACCTCAGGAGAGCGGCCCGACGTGGTCACGCCGAACTGGGGCGCGTCCCGACCGTCGACGTGCTGGAGCGTGGCACCCCACAGTGCCTGTAGCGCGGCGGCCTGAGTGGTTCTGGCGCGGCGGCACGCGGCACCGAAACGCCGTACGTCCTTTGGACCGAAGCGGATCTGGGCAACTTCGAACGCGTCCGAGGTCCGGCCCCGAAGCGGCCCGGCCGGCAGCCGGTCGAATCCCTGGACACGCTCGCGCCACCACGCGGACACGCTTCCGTCCCGAAGCCGCTCCGCGCGCCAGGCGAGGTAATCCGCGTAGTCGAACGACGGAGCCGGGGTGTTCCCGGCGGCGTCCGCGTACCGGGTGAGGAAGCGCTCCAGATAGAGAGGGAAGCTCCAGCCGTCCAAGCGCCGGTAGTCCATGGTGAGCACCCACACCCCGCGCCGATCGTCGATCCGTATGAACGCGAACCGCGTCGGCAGCGCCCGGGCCGCGTCGAAACCCGCCGCGCGGTCCGCGCGTAGGAAGGCATCTAGGAGACCGATCTGTTCGGCAGCGCCCCTGGAGGACCAGTCCAGGAAGGTGACTGCGGTCGGCAGTTCCTCGGCGGGGACATCAGCCACCTGCGTCACCTCGCTGCCTGCCTCGCGTAGGACGGTGCGCAGGAAGGGAGTCTCCCGTACCGTGGCCGCCCAGGCTTGGTCCGCCGCCTCCGGTGAGATCTCTCCCTCGTACCGCAGGATGCGCTGGACGACGTAGAGCCCGTCGTCGCCGCGCTCGGGCAGCAGACGCAGCATGTGTTCCTGCAAGGGCGAGAGGGGGTAGCGGTGATCGCTGGCCGCGCTGCCGGACGTGTTCGGGGAGGCGCCGTCGGGCCCTGCCGTGTCACCGACGGCCTGCGCGTCGAGGAACTCGGCGAGCCGCTCCACGGTCTGGTGACTGAAGATTGACCGAATCAGCACCGGCCGTCCGGCGTCCCTGAGGCGGGCGGCGACCTGTGTGCTCTTGATGCTGTCACCGCCGAGGTCGAAGAAGTTGTCCTGAGCCGTCACCACGGGAAGGTTCAGGACGTCGCGCCAGACCTCGGCGACAAGTCGTTCGGTGGCAGTCCGTGGGGCAGTGGACTGAAGCCCGACATAGCGTTCCTCGGCGATGTCCATCAGCGCCTTGCGGTCGACTTTGCCACTTGAGGTGGTGGGCAGTTCGGGAAGCACCACGATGGATCCGGGCACCATGTAGTCGGGCAGCCTCTCCCGCAACCGGCCCCGCAGCAGGTGCGGCAGCGCGCGCAGCGCCACCCCTCGGGCGGGATCGTTGGTGACCTCTCCCCGGGGCGTATGGGGTATGTACGGCCGTACGTTCCTGCGGTGGAACACGGCCGCCATGCGCCCCGCCGTGGCATTGCCAGGGGACCAGGTCAGCTGGAGGTCGAGACCGTGCGTCTGGGCCAGCTCCCACAACTGCTCGGGATGCACGGCCTGACCCGAGGCGGGGTTGGGCAGGTGGTTCTGCAGCCGGGCGTTGGGAATGCCATCCACTGCCAGCCAGTCCTCGCTCAGTTCGGCAAGGCGCTTCTCCAACCGGGCGACGCCGTCGATCTCGGCGTCCCAGTCCGTGTACGAGGCGACCGGCTCACCGGCCGTGCCACCGCGCTCGATGATCACGTCGTAGCGGAAGTCGTTGAGCTCGTTGGCACCGAGGCCGCGTTTCAGTGCGGTCTCGACCCGGTCGACGCCGGGGATCCGGCCCAACAGGCCGGTGAAGTAGGCGGGATCGACGAGCAGCTCGGTCTCCTCCGCGGCCCGGCGAGCCGCGCGGTCCAGGAGGCGCTCGCGGGCGGTATCGGGGGCACCGAACCGCGCCACTGAGTAGTGCAGGGTCTCCGCCAGAGCCAACGGCCGCACATCGCCCACGAACACCTTCCCGCCCGGTGCCAGCAGGGCCACAGCCTGGCGCAGTACCGCGTCCAGGTAGGCGCGGTCCGGGAAGTACTGGATCACCGAGTTGATGACGACACTGTCGAACGTCAGGCCCTTCAGCGCGTCCAGGTCGTGGGCCGGCAGGCGCCGCAACTCCACACGGTCGGTGAGTCCCAGCCGCTCGGCCTCCTCAGCGATGTAGTCCAGCCCCTTCTGAGCGATGTCCACGCCGATGTACCGGTCGCAGTCCGCGGCCAGGCGCAGGGCGAACAGGCCGGTACCGCAGCCGATCTCCAGAACCGTCCGGGGCTTGGACGCTGTGATCCTGTCCACGGCGGCGTCGAGCCACTCGACCATGTCGTCGCGGGGGATGGGGCGGCTGGTGTAGCTGCTGACCCAGCCCTTGAGGTTGAGCCCGGCCTCCTGGGGCTCCGGATCGTCCCCGTTGTCATAGGCCTGGTCGAAGACCGCCGACCACCCACCGACGCGTTCGCCGTCATCGCCCGGATCCGGGGCGAGTCGTTCCACGTCGGCGACGAGATAGGCCAACAGCTGTTTGTCCCCGGCGGGGTCGGTACGGCACACGACGGCCGCGTCGAGCACACCAGGCGCCTCGCGCAGGGCCGCCTCGACCTCGCCGAGTTCGATGCGAAAGCCGCGCACCTTGACCTGGTTGTCGATCCGTCCCAGGAACTCCAGGTCGCCGTCGGGGCGGCGGCGCACGAGGTCACCCGTCCGGTAGATCCGGTCGCCGGCCACAACGGAGAAGGGGTCGGGCAGGAAGCGCTCTTCCGTGAGATCGGGGCGGTTGAGGTAGCCGCGGGCTACCTGGACACCGCCGACCCACAACTCGCCGGCCACGCCGACGGGCAGTTCGTGGCCTGCCGCGTCGACGACATGGGTCCGCGTGTTGGCGACCGGGCGGCCGATCGGAGGCTGGCCGCTTGCTTGGGGGTGCCAGCTCCAGTAGGTGACGTCGATTGCGCATTCCGTCGGCCCGTAGAGGTTGTCGACGGCGACGGAGCAGTCCGCATACACCCGCTCGCACAGTTCGGCAGGCAGGACGTCACCGCTGCAGAAAATCCTTCGCACGGAGGTGTCACCGAGGCTGCCGTGCGTCAGCAACGCCGACAGGGCCGTGGGGACGAAATGGATGTGGGTGACCTGTTGACGGCGGATTTCGTCAAGGAGCGTCGCCGGCTCCCGGTGCGCGTCCGGACTGGCCAGCACGATCGCGGCACCGTGCATCAGGGGCCAAAGGAACTCCCACACGGAGACGTCGAACGTATGGACGGTCTTCTGCATCACCCGGTCACCGGGACGCAGCCCGTACTGGGCCTGCATCCAGTTGATCCGGTTGACGACGGACCGGTGCTCGACCATCACGCCCTTCGGGGTCCCCGTGGACCCCGACGTGTAGATCACGTAGGCGAGGTGGCTGGGGGCGGGCCGAGCGGCGGGCCACGTCTCCTCCTGCTCCGAGAGCAGGTCCCGGACGGACGCTTCGTCGAGCCGCAGGACGTTCACCCCTTCGGGTATGTCCGCCAGCGCGGAGACGCAGTCCGCGGTTGTCAGCACGATGTCGACGCCGCCCTCCCGCACCATGCGGGCGATGCGTTCGGCTGGCTGGCTCGGATCGAACGGCACGTACGCGCCACCCGCGACAAGTGTGCCAACGAGGGCGAAGACCAGCTCAGGGCCACGACTCAGACACAGGCCGACCCGGGTGTCCGGGCCCACGCCACACGTTCGCAGTAGATTCGCCACCCGACCACCGCGTGCCGCGAGCTCCCGGTACGTGAACCGTGTGCCGTCGGCGGCGACCAGCGCGACGTCCTCGCCGCGGGCCGCGACCTGGCGGGCGATCCAGTCCGGTACGCAGGACTCGTACGCGGTGTCCGCCTCGGTGGCGTTCCACGTGCTCAGGTGGTCGCGTTCCGCCTCCGTCAGCATCGGGGCGGACAACACCTCCGTGGTGGGAGCGTCCACCATGGCCTCTAGCAGCCGGACGTAGTGACGCCCGAAACGCTTGACCGTCGTCTCGTCGAAGAGGTCGCTGGCGTATTCGACGACGGCATCGAATCCCTGGTCGGTGGGGGTGAGTTCCAGGGAGAGGTCGAACTTCGAGGTGCCCGTGTCCATGGGCATCGACTCAAGGAGCAACCCGGGCAATTCCATCGCGGTGGACGGCGCGCTCTGCAAGATGAACATGACCTGGGCGAGGGGGTTGTGCGAGGGCTCGCGGCCCAGCTTCAGCTCGTCCACGAGCTGCTCGAAGGGCAGTTCCTGGTGGTCGAGGGAGCCGACACAGGTGTCGCGCACCTGGTCGAGGAGGTCCTGGAAGGTGGGACTCCCGCTGAGGTCCGCCGGCAGCACCACCGTGTTGACGAAGAAGCCGATCAGCGCCTCCGTTTCGACCGTCGTGCGGTTGGCCACGGGTGTCGCGCAGGCGAGCTGGCTCTGTCCGCTCCATCGGTGCAGGAGGGCGTAGTAGGCAGTGAGCAGCGCCATGTACGGAGTGGCGCCCCGGGAGCGCGCCAGTTCCTCCACACGACGCCGCAGCGGGCCCGGGATCGAGAAGGAGACGCGTGCCCCGTTGAAGGACTGGACCGGGGGGCGCGGCTCGTCCGTGGGCAGATCGATCAGACGCGGGGAGTCGGCCAGGCGCTCCGTCCAGTACCGGAGGTGCTCCGCGTTGCGCCGGCTGCTCTCCGGTCCCCGCAGCCATAGTGAATAGTCCACATAGCTGATCGCGGGTTCTGCGAGGGTGACGGACGAACCGGTGGCGAACGCGCTGTACAGGGCCACGAACTCCCGTATGAACACACCCAATGACCAGCCGTCGGCGACGATGTGATGGATCACGATCGACAGCACGGACTCCGTCTCGCCCGTTCGGGCGACGAGCATCCGCAGCAAGGGGCCCGACTCCAGGTCGAACGGCCGACGCGAGAAATCGGTCAGCTCGGCGGCCAGTTTCTCCGGTGACACGTCGCGCACTGCCACCGTGATCCGGGTGTCGGGGTCCACCTGCTGTACGGGCAGTTCGTTCACCACGGTGAAGCATGTGCGCAGCGACGGGTGCCGTTGCACCAGGGCATCGACCGCTCGTTGCAGCCCGTCGACGGACAGCCGCCCGGTGAGCCGGTAACTGCCGGCGATGTTGTACACGCTCTCGTCGGGCAGGAACCTGTTCAGGAACCATATGCGCTGCTGCCCCGGAGAAAGCGGTGCCTCAGTGCGCCCCGTGCGCGGGATCGCAGTGCCGCGTGGGGCTACCGCGCGACTTCCACCCTGCCGCAGTGCCGCCAGACGGGCGCGCTGCTCGGCGGTGAGGGATGTGACGGTGCTGTTCTCGTGCTGGTTCACGAAGAAAACGCCTCCGTTAGCGATGGGACGACGCTCCTCAGCCAGTTGTGACACTGCTGATGAGGAGGTCGTCCAAGGACTGCGCGATGGCCTTCGGGGTACGCGCGGTGAGCGGCAGGTGCACGGGGACGTCGACGGGGAAGAGCGCCCGCAGCCGCACGGCGAGTTGCCCGGCGCTGATGGAGTCACCCCCCTGGGAGATGAAGTCGTCGTCCGGAGCCGGCGTCGCGCCGAGCACCTCGGCCCAGCAGCGGGCCACCGCGTCCACCAAGGACTGGAGTTCCTCGTCGGTGTCCTGGGGCGGCACCGGCGCGGGCGAGTGGGCGGAAGCCGGGGTACCGAGCAGGACCGGATCGATGGCAGGGGTCTTACCGGCGAGTCGGGGGTGCAACACGGGCGTGCGCCGGAAGATGCGGGGCGGCCCCGGAACCCGCAGCCCGCGGTCATGCTCCGCGTACGCGGACCAGTCGACCGGGACACCTCGCTCCCAGAGCCGTCCCACCACGGACAGCAGGCTCTGATGCGCGTCGGCGTCCTCGCCCGGCATGAGGGCCATGCAGCGCCCGGGGTCGGCTCCGCCGAGTTGCAGTGCCCGGATCAGACTGGTTCCCGCGCCCAGCTGTACGAAGACCGCCCCGGGCCGTTCCTTGATGACGGTCCGTACCGCCCGGGCAAACTCCACCCGGTCACGCAGCTGGCTGCCCCAGTAGGCGGGGTCCGTGGCCTCGAACCCGGTGAGCCAGGCACCACTTCTGCAAGACATCAGCGGAGTACCGGGCGCCGCCAGATCGATCCGCTCCAGACGGCGTGCGAAACGGGCAGCGGCCTCGGTCATGCTCGGGTGGTGGAAGGCGTGGGACGTGTCCAGCCGTCGGTGCTCGACGGCCTGCTCGTCCAGCCAGGCGGTGAGAGCGGGGACGGCATCGAGTGAACTCGACACGACGCAGGCTCGGGGTGCGTTGACGGCCGCGACGACGCATTCCTCGGGCAGCCCGCGCAGGTCTTCGGCGGCCGCGCGGACCGCGAACATCGTGCCGGGCGGCATGTCGGCCATGGCCGCAGCACGCTGGCACACCGCGCGGGTGGCATCCTCGAAGGACATGATGCCGCTCAGGCAGGCGCCGGTGACCTCGCCCACGCTGTGGCCTAGGATCGCGGCGGGCCGCACCCCGAGCCGGTCCAGTACGGCATGGACACCGAGGCCGGTCAGGTGCAGCACCGGTTGGGCGACCTGGGTGTCGGCCGTGTGGCTGCCGTCCTCGAAGGCGGCGCGGATACGCGCGTAGGTGTCATCGTCGACGACCGCCCGCGCCACGTCGAGCCCACGGTCCACGGTGAGGCGGAACCACGGCTCTCCCGCGTACAACTGACGTGCGGCCTCGGCTGCCCTGCCGCCCTGACCGGGCAGCAGGTAGACGACGTCGGGTGCCGGTCCCTCCACGCTGACGAACGATTCCGCGTCGGGCCATCGCACGGCTGTCCGGGTCGCTTCAGCTGGGACGACCACACTGGTCCGGACGGCGAGCGGAACTCGTCCGGTGCGGAGGGTGTGACCGACGTCGTGACGCTGGTCGCCGGACGCCGTGTCGACCAGGAGCCGGGTCGCCTTCACTGTTTCCGCCAGGCGGGAGGTGTCGTCCGCAGACAAGGGAAGCAGCTGCCAGGCGCGGCGTTCACCCCTGCGCGCGAGGTCGTCGATGTCGAACTCGCCGAGAACCAGGTGGGCATTGGTGCCACCGAGGCCGAACGAGCTGACGGCGGCGTACCGGGGCGTCGAGCCTCTCCGCCATGGCTGGGCCCGGTCCGACAGGGAGAACGGTGTCGAGCTCAAGTCGACCGGTTGGCCACCCCTGAGCAGCGGCTCATTGGGGGGTATCTCCTCGTGCAGCAGGGCCAGTACAGCGGCGATCACCCCGGCGGCGCCGGCGGCGGCCGACATGTGCCCCACGTTGGCCTTGACGGACGTGAGCCGGCACCCGCCGAGGGGGGCGCCGTGCGCAAGGTAGGCGTGACTCGCGGCCTCGATCTCCAGCGCGTCACCGATGCGCGTGCCTGTTCCATGCGCCTCGAACATGCCAATGTCCTGGGCCTTGAGTTCCGCGATGTCGAGGGCTTCCTCGATGACGGCAGTCTGTCCTTCGACCCCCGGGGCGCTGAAGCCCGCGCGGGTCCGGCCGTCGTTGTTGACCACGGTTGCCGTGAGCACGGCGAGAATGCGGTCGCCATCGGCGAGGGCGTCGTCCAAGCGCCTCAGATAGAGGACGGCGACCCCGTTGCCCTCAACCGTGCCGTCGGCCGAGGTCATGAAGGGTTCACAGCGTCCCCGGCGGGAGTAGATCCCGGATTCCGCGTACAGGTAACCGGCATCCTGGAGGTCGATCGCGGCTCCGCCCGCGATCGCCGAATCGCACTCGCCGGCCAGTATGGCCTGAGCTGCCAGATGGATCGCCACCGCGGACGTCGAGCACGCCGTCTGGACGGTGATGGCAGGACCGGTGAGGCCGAACTTGTAGGCCAGGCGACTCGCCAGATAGTCGGGGTGATTGCCCACGGCCAGTCGGGTCATCGCCAGCATGTCTTGTTCGTCCACCAGCGCCTGCTCAAGGAGCGGTCCGTGACTGCTGGACTTGGCGCCGAGATATACGCCGACAGTGCCGGGCAGCATACTGATGGAATGGCCTGAATGCTCGACGGCTCGATAGCAAGCCTCTAGCATCAGCCGGTGCTGAGGGTCGGTGAATTCTGCTTCCAGCGCACTGAACCGGAAAGCCTCGGCGTCAAATTCGAGGCACTCTTCCAAGGGGTACGTGACGGGAACGAAATCTGGATGGGTGTACCTTCGGTATGGGATTTCACGGCGCGCGAGTTCATCGTGACTGAGCCACCTGCGTCCGCTCATCCCTTTCCGGACGAGATTCCAGTATTCATCGATGTTACGTGCACCGGATGCCTTTATGGACATGCCTACGATGGCGACTCGGTCTTGCATGACTTCACTCCCCAAGATTATCTCTCGCCGGCCGGGAACACTGAAATGCGCAACAGGCATCGGTATGCCCGGAGCTGCTCGTGAATCGATTAGGATATGGCATTCGACCTGGGGGATCTCAGGGGGAATCCACTAAGGTGGGTGCAGTGCCCGATGATGTCATTGCTGACTTACTCGGCAGGAGGAATGAAGCGGGCCTGCCACTCGCGCGACCGCGAGGCGAGGCGGCGGGCATTGACGGAGGTGTCGATGCCCGCAGGTGAATACCTCTACGGTCCGAGTACGCTCGAATAGGCGGACGGGGCGTCGCTATTTGCCCCAGGGCACGACACGATGCCATCCTGAGTGACCAGCTCCAGCGGAGCGTCCTCTTTCCTGGGGATTTCCTGGGGTGTGTGCCGAGCGGGTTTACTGCCAGTCTTCTTCAAAATGAACATTTCCGTTCGCAGCGGACACTGTCGTAGAAAGATCAATCCCTTAACTGGGTCGATTTTGCGAGCGTATGCGACAGCTCAACGTGGCAGCTTCAGAGGTTGAGGCAACTGGAATTCGTTTTCCAGCCCGAAGTATCCGCGACGTTCCATGGGCAGCTATCGGCAGTCACGGGAGCTGATGTCTACAGCGTCACCTCGAATGGATGTCGCGAGGTAACCACTCACTTCTATAGGTGCATGAAGTCGAAGAGTCAGCATCTGGAATCCTTCATCGGTCGAACCCACCGCAACTGGATCATGGAGTGATTGAACCGTAACACAGGGGTGCGGGCACCTCATTAAAGGATTAGCAAAGTCACGATTGCCCCGATTCGGGCATTGCGTCTTTTTAACGGATGTGAGTGCTGCTTATAGGTAGTCGGGGCGTTATGGTCGGGCGCTAACCACGTATGCTACTGAAAAGCAAGTGCGAATCAAGCCGAGATGATGTAGGTATCTTTCCTGGCTAGAGTTACGGCGGTCGGAAAGCGCGGCAATCCAGTCGCGGCGCCCTTGCGGCGAGACCACACCGCAAGGGCTCTCGGCGGGGCCGGAGTTCTTTGTCACTACGAGGCCCCGACCGGGGGCCCACCTGTTACGGCAGGAATCAGACACTCCGCCGCCGGGCCCGGCTCGCGGCGTCAGCGGGGCAGAGCGTCCGGCACCCGGTTCGGTCCAGCCAGCCCCGGTGGGCCAGTTTGCGGAGCTGACCGCGGACCGGCTCCACCTTCGCCGGAGTGTTCTTCCGCCACAGCGCAAGAGTGACGTCCTTGGCCTTGACCGGCCCTGGGGCCACCCGCCGCGATCTCCATCAGCCGCAGGTACACCGTCGGCAACGCCTCCGGCCCGATGCCCTCGGCCCGATATGGCACCAGCAACAACCCACCAGCCCCGGATCTCGCGGCAACCGGCTCCGGCTCGGTGATCGCGCCCGCCGGCCGCCGTCCCCCGTCCGTCGTCCCGGCCCACTGGCCGTACACCACCTCGGCCGCCTCCAGTCGAGCCACCTCGGCATCGATCGAGCTGAACCCGTCGCCCGGAGCAGGAGCCAGGGGTCCAGCTGTCGGGCGGAGGGGAGCTACGGCGCGATGGGGTCGGTGGGAAACTTCTCGGGATGGGCTGACGCGAGGTAGTCCATGGCCGTGTCCTCGGTGATCCCGAAGACCGTCATCAGGTGAACCGGATCAGCGGTCGCCCGGGCCTCGTCCAATATCCTGTCGATGCGGACCTGCTCCGCGTTGGCTCCGAGGCGCCGAAAGAAGTACTGGGATGCCTTGTGACTCATTTGGGGACCTGCAGGATCATGCGCCGTCACCCTCGTGACCAGCAGGTGTGGGTTGGTTGAGTGCGGCCAGCGCGCGGCACGTTCCTTGAGCATCGTGGCGATCAGGGACAGCGTGAAGGCGTCCAGGTAGACGAGCCGTGTTTGTCTGCCGGAGGCACTCCGCACGCGGAGGGTCCCCTTCGATCGGTTCAGATCGGATAGCAGCGTCCCGCGGATGGTGTGCGCTCGCAGCGCGTGGATGGCTGTCAGCGCGACGGCGACTCTGCCTGACGCGGTGGGAACACGGTCAATGAGCCCGACGAGTCGGTCCGAGGGCACGGGCCTGCGGACGGCGACGCGGAAGGTGAACGTGGCTGAGCGGGCAGGATCGTGAAAGATGACCCGCTCCCGCTTGAGTGCCTTGAACAGGGACCGCAAGGCGGTGAAGACACCATCAACACCGGAAGCGTTATCGAGGGCTTCTTGGACATGAGCTGTGGTGATCTCGCGTAGGGAGGTGACTTACGGGCCCCACGATTCCAATAGGGGCGTTGCGTAGCCGAGATAGCCGTTCACCGTTTTCCAAGGAAACGGACGGGATGGCCGCCTGCCCTCGCCGCACAGCACTGCGATCCATATGTCGATCTCGGGGAGCAGATGGGCGGGAATCCGTCGGCGTAGGCGGGCGACACCGGCTCGGTGGGAGTCGGCGTGCCGCGCGTGGTCAGGGATGAGTAGACCGCGCTCCGTGAGGAAGGGGATGAGCCGGCGGGCGTTATAGCCGTTTCCCAGACGGGCGATCGCCCACAGGTCGGCTTCTTCGATCGGGGCGTCCACGCCCAGCCATGCCGTGATCATGGTCAGTGTGCGTTGATGAGAGCTGGCGACCCGTGGGCGCCACTGCTGACGGGCGGCGAGCTGGGCGAGTTCCCCGCGGAGTGCTTCGGCCCGGTCGCTGAGTGCGGGCATTTCGCGCTTGTGAAGAACTTCCCAGTGCCGCGGCGGTGCGGGAAACAAGGCGAGCTGACCGGCAGTAGCGATCGCGGGAGATGTCCAGGGCTGTCGGCGGTCCGCGGTCTCTTCGGCGGCGACTGGGCGCCGGATGCCGTCCTGTCCCGTGACGAGTCGATACCCGCGCCAGCGCGGCCGCAGCCCGGTCCCATCCATCCATAACTGGACGCCGGACGTCAAAGCCTGCTCTCCGATGTGAGCATGGGCGTACAGGCACATCCGGCATCGTCCCTGCTGCAGTGGCAGGTTCCGTCCGCAGCCCGCACACACCCCGGCCTGGCGGTGGGCCTGCTTGAAGCGCTGGCACGGCAGACACAGCCGGGCTCCGTTGGCCTTCCACACCAGGCAGTGGGCGCAACTGGAGGCCAGCGCGACCATCTGGCGGGCCAGCCGGATGATCTCAGCCCGCTCTGCCTGCGGTCCGAGCCCGGCTCGGTCGAGGACTTCCGCTATCAGCGCCGGTCGACGCGGCAGTCGAAGGATGGCGTCGAGGCTGACTCGGCGTGTCCCGGGCGGACGTACGGTCAGAGCGTAGAGGCAGTCCGACAGGAGGCCGATGTCGCGGACCCACGGACCCTGTGCCTCCGCCGTCGCGTCGATGGCCGCCCGGATGGCCTCCATCTCCCGGGAGTAACTGGCTGTCGTGAAGTCTCTTGCGGACAACTTTCCCCGCCTCACAACAAGGAGGGACAACTGCCCGGGGATCGGCGGTGGGAACGAAGCAGCCTGATCTTCCTTTCGCTGCCGCTGCTGGACTCGCTCCAGTTGCCGCTGGTACACGCGAGGCCGGCCCGCCGTCGACCGCAGCACCTCGGGGAGGATCAAAGACACTTGCAGAGGCCGCGGTCGACCTGCCCCGGGCATGCCCATTTCCCCCGAGGCGACGCGGCACTCCAGCGCACACAGGCGGCACATTCCATGCTGGTCGAGGGTGACCTCCCGCGGCCATCTGCAGTGGCGGCATTGTCCGACACTGTGGTTCGCGGGGTGCCAGTCAGTGCACGGCTGGCACACGCCCCGGGGTCGTACCGCGCCCCAGGCCCCGCATCTCCGACACGAGGCAGGTCCACGCTCCGCCCACCTCTCCCACTGCTCCTCGCGAAAGCCCATGGGCCGCGGTCTAGTTTGGCGGAAGCGACTTGCGGCCGGAACCGCCGGGACGGGGGACCGGCCGTGCCGCCTCGGACCCAGGCTCGCCGCCTGCGGCCGCGCGAGGTGCCTCGTCCCGTACAGCGCGATGGGACTCCGGCTCCTCCTGCATCAGGTCCGCCACCGTGCAGTCGAGCGCCGCACAGATCTTGTCCAGGTCGTCCAGCCGCACGGTGACCGGCTGGCTGCCCCACAGCGCAGCGACCTTGCTCAGCGATGGACTGAATCCCACTTCCTTGAACGCCGCGAGCAGCTGCACCGGCCGCCAGATGTCCCGCTGCGCGGCGACCATCCGCAAGTTCCACTTCACCGCTACGCCCTTCCCCTCAGCCTCTGGACCGCCCGGTGCGATGCTTCCAGGCTCGCTTTCTCCGGATCAGCGCGAACCGACGAAAGGTACCCAACCGTCGTCGTTGCCCAGCGATGGCCAAGAATTTGCTGTACATCCCACAAGGGCATGCCGTCCTCATAGTGGTGGGTCGCGCAGGCGTGCCTGAGCAGGTGCGGAAATAGATGAGTGACGGGCCCGGTCAGATGGAGCTTTGAGGCGTCCCGCAGCGCGCGGCGAAAAGCATCCGGGCCGACCGGCGGGGCAATCGGAACATTCAGCGCCGCCACCCCCTTCGGTAGCCGCTCGGACGGGAACAACGGGGCGCCCGGATCACTCGGATCGTCGGTGAACTCCCCTCGAATCTCCTCTAGATACCACCACAGAAGGTCCCGGCCCTCCTGGAACAGATACGCCTGTCGTTCGCGCGGACCGGACCGCCGCGCGCCCTTGCCCTGGACAACGAACCGGCCCCATTGACCCAGCTCCCAGTGGATGTCGCCGATGGTCACGGCGCACAACTCCGCAGCTCGCACCGCCGAGATGTACGTCAGCTTCGCCATCACATAGTCCCGGCAGGCCACCGGGTACTTCCGCGCGTCCGGCAGCGAACCGCGCCACGAGGCGAAGAACTCCTTCGTCGCCCGCTTCGACGGCGGTATCCGCAGCCCGAAGTCCCCACGGTTACAGGACGGTTGAACGCATCGACCGGCGACTCGACAGCCACGCCGAAGCGCCGGGCGATTTCCCCGGCGTACCGCTGCTCGAGGAAGTGGAAGTACCCGTCGATCTTCAGCAGCTTGCCCCGCAGCGTGGACGGCGCGCGCTTGCCGACCCCGGCGAAGTACTGATCCAGGTGCCGCGGCGTGATCTGCCACGGCGGCAGATCATAGAAATCGCATACCTCGACGACGGGTTGGACTTGGCGGTGCAGGGTGGTGGGAGCCAGACCTGCGACGTCGCGCGCCCACAGGTACTCCATCAACGTGTCTTGGAAGAACGCGTCGGCGTCGCCATCGGTGACGGTCGCGGCCGCGCGGCGCTGCAGGGTGACGACGTCCGCGAGCTCGGTCTCCGTGGGAGGCAGCACAGGCTCTTCAGACGCCGCGTCCGGGGCCGGAGGGTGCACCAGCCTGAGCCAGCGACTTCCAGAATCTGCCACAGACATGGAAGTTACAGCGATTACACGCAGAATCCAAGAGTTCTACCGAGATCTCACGCCATCGAGCGGGGTCAGGCTTCAGGGTGTCTACCTGCTGAAATGCAGGTTCGTGGCAGATCAGAGGGCGGGCGAACCTGGCGGGACTCCAGTATCTCCAGCACTCGCATCCCGGGCTTCACCTGGGCCTGTTCCAGCATCATGGCCTGGATCTGCGGGGCGGAGACGGAGCTGAGCTGCACACCGTGCTCGTCGGTCTTGGTGATCACGGCGACGTACGTGTCGTACGCCTTGTCGAGCGGGGTGTCGGGGATGAACGCGTGGCGGGGCACCTTGCGCATCACGGCTTCGACCTCCGAGGAGAAGATGTTGCCGTCCGCGCACAGCTCGTCCACCACTTTGTTCCGCAGACGGGTCGCCTCGGCGGGCTCGACGGTCGTATTCGTCATGGAGTTCCTTCGGTCGTGCGTGTTCAGGGGTAGGTGGACATCGCGTGTCGGTTGGACCGGGAGGCCATGGGCGAGCGCTCTCCGCTCTCGCCGGCGAACCAACAGGAAAGTGATGGACGGCGAGTTGGGAGGCGCACGCCGGTGGAGGCCGGCTCGGCGGGCCGGTACGGACTGCCCAGACCGCAGAGCGGCGCGCAAGCGGGTGGAGGCGTGCATCACTCGGTCCCCTTGATGTAGCGGGCCTCAATCAACTCTTCGATTAGGTCGGCAGTGACGAAGGCGAGACGGCGGGCGAGGCCGACAGCCTGCCGATAGGCCGCCGGTGTGTACTCCTCCCGCAGAGGAAGCCCTCGCTCCACGAGTCGGGTCATCTCAGCCGTGGGTGGGAATCCGTTGTCTGCCACCGTGATGTCGCTGAGCTGCTTCAAGTGGTTGCGCAGACGGTCGACCAGGGCGGCAGTCGTCGCACCGGGCGGAGGCTGATTGCCGATCGCCGCGTCGAGATCGTCAAAAACGTCCTCGATGTCGAGCGGTTGCCAGACCCGGAAGCGCTCCAGCACGAGCCGTAAACCGTCTGCGTCGAGCGGTGGCGTCCATTCCTCGGCCGGGCGTTTCGGAGCCACTGCGGTGCTCACCGCTCTCGCCCTGCCGAAGCCTCGATCACAGCCCAGGTGACCTTGCCCCACCGGTATGTGTCGTAGCCCCACTGCGAACTCATCCCCGCCACCAGACTCAGCCCCCGGCCACTCTCAGCGTTCAGTGCTGCGGTCTTCAGGTGCGGGACGCCGTGCGACCGGTCGGAGACTCCGATGCAGACGGCGCCGTTGCTCCGGCGCTCGATGGTGATCTTCGAGACGGGGGTCTCGGTGTGCTCAACGGCGTTGGCCAGCAGTTCGGTAACAATGATTCGTCCGCAGTCGGCCATGTCGTCGTCCATGCCCCAAGCTGCCAGCGCATTGGAGACGAGATCGCGGGCGTGGCTCGCGGACTCACGGACGCAGGGCAGCTCCGCGGTGTAGCCCGGGGCGCCGATCGCATTCGGTTTAGCGACGGTCATGGTCACGAGGTCTTTCCCTCCGGCTTGGGGTGCCCGGTCCTGACGAGTGAGGCAGGGCTGGGCTTTCCTCCGTGCCGCCGTGCCGAACTCGACTCAGCGACCTATGACCAGTCAACGAGTGACGAGCGGCGCGCAACAGGAAGAGTCCCGGCTTTGTGTACGCCGACCGACCGGAAGACTTTGCGTTCCCATTACCTGAGGTGTGGGCATCAGAGTGACCGTGGTACTACGTTCGGTGCATGGGAGTGAATCTCGCCCTTCAGAGCCGATTAGATCAACTTGGCATGACTCAGGAGGAGTTGGCGGCTCGGTTGAACTCTGCGCTGCAGGAGATCACCGGCCGACCCGGCGAAATCTCTTCCCGAACGGTCCGGAACCTGCTCAACGGATCAAGTCGACGTCCAATCGGCCGCACTTGCGCGGCACTTGAGCATGTGTTCGGCTGCCCCGTGGCGGACTTAGGGTTCAGCGCCCCCAGCTCCATGCAACATCACTCGGAGGACCCCGTGCGGCGTCGCGACTTCATCGTTTCCACCACCGGAACGGCAGCCGCAGCCGTTCCGATCGCCAAGCAACGTCGGTCAGTAGGCATGACGGACGTAGCCCGCGCCTCGGCCAGCGTGAACGAGTTCGTGGAGTCCGACAACCGACAAGGAGGGCACGCCTCCCTGGCGACCGCAGCCCTCGAAGCTCGCGCCAAGGTGCTGGAGCTTCAACAGCGGAACGCCAGCGAACGTGTACGCCGCGCCCTGTACGCACTGGCGGCCGAGTTCACCACCATCGCCGCCTGGTCGTGCATCGACCTCCGCGACCTGGCTACGGCACAGGCGTACCTGCATGAGTCGTCTACGTTCGCCGGCCTCTCGCAGGACCCTCCCACCGGCATGCGTGTGTGGGTCAACATGGCCATGCTCGCCTATCAGCGCAAGAACTGGCCGGAACAGCTCGCGGCAGCGCAGGCGGCCAACGCCTCCCCGGCCGCCCGTAGGGACCCCTTCTTCGGCTCCATGGGCCGCGTCCGCCTCGCTCTGGCTCACTCGTCGTTGGGCGATCTGCGGGCCGCTCGGCGTGCTCTTGGCACAGCGCAGGAGGCCTTCCAGAAGGCGGCCGAGGACGAGCGTCCCCGATGGACCGCGTTCTACGGGCCGGCCGAACTCAACCACCTCGCCGCGATCATCCTCAACCACAACGGGGAGCCCGCTGAAGCCGAGGCGATGGCGCACCGAGCCCTGGCCAAGATCCCGGCGGAGTTCCAGCGCAACCGCGCGCTGGCGACCTGCCAGCTCGGGCTGGCACAACTTCGCCAGGGAGAGCCCGAGCAGGCCACGGCGACCGCGGCCACCGTCTTCACGATCATGGACGGCGCACCACTGCCTGGGCGTATGCGCACCTTGATCGGAGACTTCCACCGAGACCTGTTCCGGCTGGCGCCGTCAACGACGTACGCCCGCGACTGGGCAGACCGAATGCGAGATGAATGGAGTCGAGCGTGACCAGGGTGATCGAGCTGCGGCATTACGAACAGGAAAGCCTCCCAGAGGACTTCAGGCAGATGCTCATCGATGTGCACGCCGACGCCTACGCCGATGCGATGGATGACGAGTTCAACCAGCGGTTCCCGTGGTTCGTCGATCACTGGTCAGGGATGGACGGCTTCTCCTGCGTCGTTGCTTTCGACGGCGATGAGCCGACCGGCTTCGCGTACGGCGCCCCGCTCCAGCGAGGTCGTGAGTGGTGGCGTTCCACCGCGTTCGCGCCGAACAACGGCCACATCGCCACCTACGCCGTCTCCGAGGTCATGGTGCGCCCGCGGTGGCGGAAGCAGGGGATCTCGGAGCGGCTCCACGAAGCCCTGCTGAAGGAACGCAGCGAAGATCTAGCGGTACTCCTGGTCGACGTGACGCACCCGAAGGTGCAGGATCTTTACGAGACTTGGGGCTATGAGAAGGTGGGCGAGCAGCAGCCCTTCGCAGACTCCCCGGTGTACGCGGTCATGGTGAAGAGGCTGCAACCCTGAGCAGCCCCGCCCCCGAGTCACCCGCGTACGACGCCATGTACTGATCCCGTCCGATCTGATGGATCGGGCGGGATCTCGGCGTTTCCGGGGTCTGTTCGAGATGTTTTCCGAACGGGTTCGGTGCCGGGAGCGGTTGCCTTGCGGTCGTCGGCCTGAAGTTTCGGAGTGGTCCGGGTGCGTGAGGCCTTCTGCGACGGGCGTGCGTGATCCCCGTGTGGGGTGCCGGGGTCTCAGGTGGTCGTGCGGGTCTTCGAACCGTTGGGTGGAGCCTTGTGGTCGCCGCCAGCCGACGCCAGCCCGCAGGGCACCAGCAGGCCGGTGAGCGCATCAGCCGCCATCCGCAGCTCGCACTCGGCCTCATCCTGGACACCCCGGTGTGATCGCCTTGCGCTCACGCCCCTCCCACGGACGACAGCACCCGTTAGCACCGTAGGGTCGGAACATGTCGATCGAGGACGTCCCGGGCTGTACGGCCAAGCACTGGCGGGACTGCACGGACGTGTACGACTTCCTGGACCAGATACGTCTCCGGCCCGGCACGTGGCTACGCGGCGGCTCACTCCACGATCTGCAGACAATGCTGATCGGCTACCAGGTAGCCCTCGGCGTGCATTCCATCGATGACCCCTGCGACTTCTGGCACGGTGGGGCATTCAGCCAGTGGCTCGGGGCACGCCTTGGCGGCACCAGCCCGCTCGGATGGGCAGCCGACATCGAGCGCAACATGCCCGACGGCTCGACCCCCGTCGAAGAGTTCTTCCGCCTCCTCGATGCCTACAGGAGCGAAGCGGCGCAAGCCACCGCGACCACTCGGCTTCCCGGCATCGAGTACATGATCAACACCTTCGTTACCCTTTTCTGGCGCAAGCGTCTCCTCACACAGGCGACCGAACGTCTCGAAGACCAGGGCTTCCGCGTTACCCGTCTGGAGGCCGGCCAATGGAGCACGGAGCGAGACATGCACCGTGCCATGGCCGCGGCCCTGGACTTCCCCGACTACTACGGGCACAACCTGGACGCGCTCAACGACTGCCTCGGCGACCTGGCCTGTTACGGCGGCTACGACGATGCTCCCGAGGGCGCCGGACTGGCCCTCGTCTTCACCGACTACGACCGGTTCGCGACGACCTGCCCCAGGGCGGCCCAGGTCGTCCTGGACATCATCGCTGTCCAGGCCAGGCAGGCAGCCGTCCTTCGCCGCCGTCTGATCTGCTTGGTCCAGAGCAACGACCCGCAGGTCCGGTTCGAGCCCATCGGAGCCATGTCCGTCATGTGGAATAGCGACGAATGGGCGGACAGCAACCGCGGCTGAGCGAGTGGTACACGAGAGGGGGACGATCAGCGCCAACACGGCACCCGTCATCGTCGGCGTCCACCCGGATGATGTCCCCACTGGCGACTCCGCGCACGAACCACGGAGTGTTGTCCAACCGCACCGTTCCATCGCCAAGGTCCACCGCCCACAGTCGACACTCGTCGGCGGCCAGCCATTCTCGTCCACCTCCAGCCGGAAATGGACCTTCACGTGGTTCTCGCTGATGCCCGTCACCGCACCATCACCCACATCTCGTCCAGGCTCTGCGATGTCTGGCAGCCGTTCCCGACCCCGGCGTACTTCACGCTGGTCCGGCCCGTGCGGCCGCTGTCAGTGGCCTCTGTCAGGATTCCTCGATCAGCACCGTGATCGGGAGAGACTATGGGCACTTGGGACGTCGGCCCCTTCGATAACGACACCGCAGCGGACTTCTGTGGCGACCTTGACGAGGCTGCCGCAGGCGAACGCGAGGGCATCGTTCGCGGCGCTCTCACCCGTGTGATCGACACCGTGGACTACCTCGAAGCGCCTGAATCAGAGGTAGCTGTGGCCGCGGCCGCCCTCGTCGCGGCGCAGTGTCCCCGGGGTGAGCCTGCTGATCCCGTTTATGGGCCGGAAGAGCTCCTTCCTGATCTAAGCGGCCTGCGCGATCTGGCACGTCAGGCCCTCGACCGTGTCATGACCGAGCCGTCCGAGCTGATGGGGCTGTGGGCCGAGTCGGGTGGCGCCACCTGGCGCGCGAACGTCCGCCAGTTGCAGAGCGTGCTCCTGCCTCAGCCTCCTGGAGAGCAGCTCAGCCTGATCTGACCGACCGCGACCGCTACTTGAGTCCTACCTGAAAGGCCACCATGAGCTGGGATGTGCTCCTCCTCCGCTTGCCCGACGAGGTCACCTCGATGCACGAGCTTCCCGACGACTACTCGCCGGAACCGCTCGGCCGGCAATGCGACGTGCTCGCGGCTGTCACCCAGGCCGTTCCCGAAGTTGATCTCTCGGACCCCACGTGGGGCGACCTGTCCGGCCCCACTTGGTCCATCGAACTCAGCATCGGCTCAGAAGACCCGGTGGACTCGATCATGCTTCACATTCGGGGCTCCGGCGACGACGTGCTGGCACCTGTCTTCCGCCTTGCGGAGGCTCTGCGGTGCAAGGTGCTCGACCTCGCCGAAGGGGACCTGATCAATCCGGGGCAGACCTCGGGCTGGCACACCTTCCAACAGTTCCGTGACGGTGTGATCGGATCCACTCAGTGATGCCGCCCGGCCGGATGATCACGTCCAGTGAAGGCGCTGGAGACTCCCAACCCCTATGGCTCAGCGACGAGCCGGCCGCAGCCGGGCTGTGGGCTCGGATGCACGCCGAACACAGAGGCTCCGGCCAGTGGCCCCTGCTGCTGGACCCGCTCGACCCCGAGGATGCTCAATTCCGCCCCTGGGGATCGGGCGAGGTTTTTCCAGAACAGATGTCCGCTGCCGCGAGCCACGACCCAGCCGCCCTTCTCGCGAAGTGGTGGGCGACGTATACCGCCGTCGATGAGGACGACGACATGCTGTCGGCCGATCGGCGCCTCGCCATCACCGCCCCCTTCGAGCAAAGCTGGCCTGGACGCGCACCCAGCCGAGAAGCCGTGTTGAGCGCTGACCGACTGGCCGCCGAGTACGCCGAGGTGTTCCTTTCCGACCATCCCAAGTCGCGTCTCGGGCTGGTCACCGCCGCATCCGGCGCAGAAGCCCTCACAACGGCAGCATGGTCCGGTCCCGCCAACTACGACAACGACACGGCGAAGTTCTCCGCGATCGTCGGCGACTGGGAGAACCGGTTCGGCGCCCGTGTCGTCGCTGTCGGCTTCTCCACCCTGCATCTCAGCGTCGCAGCCCCACCCACAACTGATGAGGACGCCCTCCTGGTCGCTGCGGAGCACTTCGCCTTCTGCCCCGACAACATCTGGCAAGGCAGAAGCCCGTACACACTGGCCGCGTACGCTGAGCGGCTCACCGGTGTCCACAACTGGGACTTCTGGTGGGACTGAGGCCCCTCGCTGGCACCCCGCGCGGGAAACGATCAACCTTGCCGCGGGAAGCGATCTTCAGGCGCTTCACGCGTACCTGATCAGAGGCACTCGTGAACACCCCCCTTTGATGGTCCGCCGCCCGACGATCAGCGCGCCGTCCGCCACTCTCGGCCTCGTGTACCGCTGGACCGACCAACAGAGGCGGGGGGCCACGTCACGGAACGCGGCGCCAAGGCCGCGTGGATCGTGCTGGCCGCAGCTTCGATGGCGCTGTCCGAGGGGAAGGATGCTGACGGCGCTCGGGCGTCCCGTGCCGAGAGCGAACCGAGACAGCAGGAAGCTGACGATGCATCGGATCCTGTCTGGGAACCCCGTCAGGATGCGTCCGGCGGTTTCCGACCCCAGCCGTGCCCAGGGATCCGGACGCCGGCGCCACGCGCCGGCGCCTAACCGCTGACTGACCCGGCGGATACTTCTTGGTCAACTGATGCGGTGAACCTGAGCGAACGGGTCAGCGCAGCCCCGCGAACACCACAGCTGCCGCCGTGCCGCCCAGGATGGTGCCCGCGATCACCTGTGCCGTTGTGTGGTCGCGCAGCGAGACTCGGGACCAGCCGACGGCGGCGACGCCGAGGAAGAGGAGGGCGGCCCACCAGCCGTAGGCGACGGTGATGACGACGGCGACGCCGGAGGCGACGGCGGTGTGGACGCTGACCTTCCACCAGACGGTGACCGCCATGGTCAGCACCAGTCCGGCGATCATGGCGGCGACCAGGGCAACGACCTCGCGGGGCGCGTCGAGCGCCAGAAGCAGGCCCGTGCCGACGAGGACGGAACCGAGGGTGACGAAGAGCGGTATCCACCGCTGAGAACGGACCTTGAGGTGCTTGTCGGTCCAGCGGCCACGGCGGACGCCAGCGACGATGTAGGCGATCGGCAGGCCGCCGCAGAAGGCGCCGGCCAGCAGACCCCAGCCCGCACCCGCCAGGGAGTCGGTGGAGTGCCAGCCGATGACCAGCAGGACGCTGACGACCAGGTTGGCAGGCGCCAGGACCTCGGTGACGAGGCGTGCGGAGCGCCGCTCGGCAGGAACGGCGGCAGTGGGCGGAAGCTGCGTGGTCGTGGTCATGCCGGTGTCTCCTCAAGGTGGGCGCGGAGGAAGTCCTGCGTGGCGCGGGAGCGGTAGGCGGTGCTGAGGGTGGTGAGGGCGCGGATCTCGGTAGCGAGGTCGCGACCTCCACTGGCCGGGCGCATGGGCTCACCGGAGCCGGTGGCCGCGCCGCGGAGCCGTTCCTCACGGGCGACGGCGAGCCAGCAGGCTTCGGTGGTGATGTCGGCGTGGGCGCCGATGAAGCCGAGGGAGGTGGCGTGGTCGTAGGCGCGTCCGCGAAGTTCTGCCGGCGCGTGGTCGGCGAGGGTGAGGATCGAGTCGCGGATCTCGATGGTGCGCCGGTACAGCCGGTCGTGCGCACGCAGTGGGTTGGTCGCGTCGGCGGCACGGCTCGGCGGGGTGTCGAGCCGGGTCTCTGGGACGGCGTCGGTGAGGGTGCGCCACAGGGGATAGAGGCTGACGAGCTGCCAGTGGGCCCGAATGCGGGCCAGGACACGTGGGGCGGCGGGGAGGGTGCTGCCCAGCACGATCAGCAGCAGGGCTAGGAAGAGCAGGTCCGTGCTGAGCGCGTGGTTGACGTTTTCACCGCGCGGACTGTTGCCGAGGCAGTCGATGAGCAGCACGGCGACGCGGTGGAGGGCGTATACGAGGCCGACGGCGGTTCCGGTGCCGATGAGGAGCAGCCCTCGGCCGACGAGTCCGCTGTCGGGGCGGCGCCCCCAGCGGAAGCAGAGCAGCGTGGCACTCAGCAGGGCGGCGCCGAGGTAGGAGGTCCATACGACGCCGTACGCGAGGATCGTGGCGTGGTCGGCGTAGTCCGCCAGGAGGTCCTCCGCCTCGTGAGGCTGGGGCGTGGCGAAGAAGCAGGCAGCCAGCAGGACGACCGCGACGACAGGCACGGCCTCGTGCAGCCTGGATACGCGTATCCCGGCCTTCGACTCGGCCATGTCGGCGACGAAGGTGAGGACCGATGCCGCCGCGACGGTCCCGCAGATGTGCTTGATCAGGAACGTCAGGTTGGTGACGTGCAGGTGCTCGTCGACTGCCGATGCGATGGCGCCAGGCCGGACCGTCATGGCTACGGCGAGTGCCGCGAAGGCCAGCCAGAGACTGAGTCGTTCGGGTCTGCGGAAGGCGGAGCGGGCACGCCAGAGGGTGACGGCCCAGAGCAGGACGGCGGGTATTGCGTCAATCATGTGTCGGGGAGTCTCAGGTATCGCTGAGCGCGGCATTGAGCCGACGCAAGGTGCTGGGGGTGGGCCGGTCGCTGGTTCGACGCAGAGCGGCGCGGGTCGCGATGAGGCCGGCCAGCATCTCAGCGCTCCGCTCCTCCTCGGTCTCGTAGCTCGTGCGGCCAAGGACGCCCGTCACGAGGTCGGGGTCGAGGTGGTGGAAGGCTCGGCCGAGGGTTTGGCGAGGGGTGTGCCCGAGGAGCATGTGGCTGACCTCGTGCAACACGATGTGGTCCCGGTGGAGGGGACTGGTGGCGTCCTCGACGAGGATGTGGTCTGCCTTGTCTGTGGCGAGCCAGGCTCCGCAGGGCAGTTCGTCACCGGTGATCGCCGGGAAGGTGTGCAGGTGGATAGGCCGGCCGCGCTTCTTGGACACGCGGGCGAGCAGTTCCTCGACCTTGAAGGGGTCCGGAAGGTCGAGATCATCCAGGACGGAGGCGAGCCGGATTTCCTGATCTTGGGCAGGCCCCGAACGATCGGACTTCATCTGCCCTCCGACTCCGACACTTCTCGAACGTGCGACTCACTGCCGCGATGCCGTGGCGAGTATATGGATCATTTCCGGTCGCACATCTGGAGGGCTGGCGATTGCGCCGATTAAATACGGACAATTATGTGCAAGTCGGGTGACGGATCCTTGCTAATGGAGCATCAGTTCACGCCATCGTGATGTTTGCCACTGGAATTCACATCGATGATCGAATCCCCGTCGGGAACCCCCAGGCCTTCAAGTTCGCGAGCGCGTTCGATGAATTCTGAAATGATCTTGAGGCTCTTGTCGGAGAGTCCGGACGCACGTAGGGCAACTGATCTCACGCCTGCATCGCGCATGGCGGCGAGTGCGTCGAGTTCGGCGGCGATCTTCTCCGACTCGTCGTCGTCGAAGAAGTAGGCGGGCTTCACGCCGAAGAAGGTGGAGAGGGCCTCGAGGTGGCGCTTGGTCGGATTGTCCTTGGCGCCGGTTCTCAGTTGCCAGATGTAGCTCGCGGAGATGGTCGGGCCGCCCTGTCGGCGGATGCCTGACGCCACCTCCTCGTAGCTGTACGGGCCGCGTCCCTTCGGGTGGACGGTGGCGAACAGTCGGTCCAGGCGACCGGCAAGTGTGGCCCCGCCGCCCGCCTGTGCCGCGGGTGGGTTGTTCTCGTGGTCCATCGTGGCCGTCCTCCGGTCGCGTCACTTCCACTGCTGTGAATGGCTGCCCTGCCTTCATCTTCCCTGGTTGACAGTAGCGCCCCATCTCAGTCTAGTGTGATCATCGTGCCATCCACCCACGAAAACGGTCCAGGCCGGGGTGGGGCCAAAACGACGATGCCCGGGAGCGCCAACTCCCGGGCATCCGTCGGCTGCCCTCGCCGAGGGCACCCAATGATCCGGGGCCGCGTGGCCAGCTTGCAGGCAACAACCGCGCAGCCCCGTCCATGAAGACGGAGTATCACATGCGCCCACCCAGTAGCGGAATCCCAGCAGCCTCGACGCGGGGCCGGTGCCAGCGGCTCCAGCGCCGTCGAGCTCACCGGGAGGGCTGATGGCCCGCATCCGGACGGTCAAGCCCGACCTGTTCGTCAACGAACGGGTCGCAGCCTGCTCGGTCACCGCAGTCGTCACCTACATCGGCCTGTTCACCCAGTCCGACGACCACGGGCGGCACCGGGACAACCCGGCGATCATCGCCGGCCTCCTCTGGCCGCTGCGCGCCGAGCACACTCCCGTACACGTGGAGGAGGACCTCCAGCAGCTCGCCGACGCGGGACTGATCTGCCGGTACACCGGCTGCGACGGCAAGCGCTACCTCCACATCGCCGGCTGGTACGAGCACCAGAAGATCGACCGGCCCAGCCAGTCCCGGCTCCCGGTCTGCGTCGCCCACCACAGCGACAAGAGGTGCGGCCCGTGCAAGGGAGGCTGCGTCGAGGTCGAGGCGAAGACTCGCGGAGCACTGGACGAGCCCTCGGCGAATCCTCACCGAGGGCTCGACCGGCGCCCCGCACAGCCCGCGCGTCCCCACAGCTACCCCACCACGGCCCCGGGCGCCGACGACGACAGGTGTCTTGACACCAGTGGGACGGCCTCCTCAACGGGAGGGGAAACCGCAGGCCAAGGCGAGCTCGTCGAGGCTTCGCCGAACCCTCCACGAACCCTCGCCGCAGCCTCGACGTCCGGATCCAGGATCATGGATCCTGGATCTTCTTCACCTACGGGGCGCACAGCGCCCGACGGCACGGTCACCGCCAAGAACCTCCTCGCCGAGTACGTGGGCACCTGCACCGAGCGCCCGCCCGGTGACGTCCTCGGACACCTCGGGCGCCTGCTGAAGAAGCTGCTGGCCGAAGGCATCGACGTGGACCACATCCGCGCCGGCCTCGCCCGCTACGCCGAGATCCAGGGCCATCCCTCCCGGCTGCCGAGCCTGGTCAACGACGCCATGAACGCCCGCGTCCCCGCCCAGACGGCATCCCGGCCCGGCGCGACGCACCGAGCATGGACCAACCCGGTCGACGCGGCCACCGCCTACGCGGAGGAGCTGTGATGAGCCGCGAGCCCGAGCTCCTCGGCGCCGGAGCCCTCCAGCGACTGCAGCGGATCCTCACCGCCCGGGGCATGAACCCACAGCACCTCCCCGACACCCCGGACGAGGACCAGCCCTACACCCCGCTGGGCCTGCTGGACGCCCGGATGCCCCCGCGCTACCGGACCGCCCACGCCGACCACCCCGAGATACTGGCCTGGACCCGCGACGTGATCGCCCGAGCCGAGGCACCCAACCCCGGCGCGCGCCGACAGATCACCACCGGCCCCAGCCTGCTCCTGGCCGGTGTCACCGGCGCGGGCAAGACCCACCAGGTGTACGGCGCGGTCCGAACCCTCGTCGAAGCGGGCATCGCAGTCAGGTGGCGGGCCACCACGGCCGCCGACCTCTACGCCGACCTGCGTCCACGCCCCGGCCATGACACCGAACGCGAGCTTGAGACGGTCAGCCGCTACCCGCTACTGATCCTGGACGACCTCGGCGCGGCCAAGGCCTCCGAGTGGGTCGAGGAGATTACCTACCGGCTGATCAACCGCCGGTACAACCTGATGCTCCCCACGCTGATCACCACCAACCTCGCCATGCGCGACCTCCGCGAACTCCTTGGGGACCGCGTCGCCTCCCGGCTCGCCGAGATGACCACGCGCGTCACCTTCGAGCCCGTCGACCGCAGACGCCAGCCCCACGCCGCCTGACCTGCCGCAGGCCGCCACGCCGGGCCGCGTACCCGGCGCACCACCCCGTCTACTTCCCGACCCAGCAACACCTCTCCGCCGACGCCCACCGCGCGCGGAGAGCGATCGGAGCAACCACATGCCCCCCACGACGATCAGCCCTGCCCGCCACCGGTCGCTCGGCGACCACACCTGGCAGGACCAGGCCGTCTGCCAAAGCACCGAGCACAACCCGGTGGACCCCGAAATCTTCTTCCCCGAGCCCGACGAGACCGCCAAGATCACCGCAGCGAAGTCGCTGTGCGGCCAGTGCCCGGTCCGCCGCACCTGCCTGGACGCCGCCCTCGAAGGCGGCGATGCCCACGGCATCCGGGGAGGAATGACGGAGGAGGAGCGTGCACCGCTGCACGGGAAGCTCGCCAGCCGCCTCGACTACAGCCGCGTCAACGACACCGTCGCCGGGCGCGACGTCCACCTCACCAAGGCCGAGCGCCGCGCGGTCGTCCACGCCGCCTACCGGCACGGCCTGTCCGAACAGCGCCTGGCCTGGCTCCTGAAGGTCACCCAGGAGCACGCCCAGAAGCTGTACCGCGAGACCCGCCGGGCCCTCCGCAACCGAGACCTGAAGGAATCGCCACAGGCCACCGCGCCCTCCGAGATCGACGGCGAGCGCTTCGGCCGCGAAGACTTCGGGACGGCGGCGTGACCATCGCGAGCGTGCCCAAGACGGCGCACATCACCGGATGGGACCGCGCGGTCGTCATCGTCCTCGGCGGCGCGGGCTGCGCCCTGAGCTACGACGCCCTCCAGCAGATGGCCATCGCCATCCACGTCCGCGGTCTCCTGACCTACCTCTTCCCGCTGGTGATCGACGGGTTCATCGCCTACGGCATCCGGGCCCTGCTGGTCCTGCGAGACGCGCCCCTGCGCGCCCGGCTCTACGTCTGGACGCTCTTCGGTACGGCCACCGCCGCCAGTATCTGGGCCAACGCGCTGCACGCGGTCAGGCTCAACGAGCAAGCCGCCCTGGTCACCGGGCTGAGGCTCGGGGACACGGTCGTCGCGGTGCTGTCCACCGTCGCCCCGCTCGCCCTGGCCGGGGCAGTCCACCTGTACATCATTATCGCCCGAGGGCCGGTCAAGGACAGTGACCGGGATGACCGCGACGACCTCGGTCAGACCGGTCACCTCGGTCAGGCTGGTCAGCTTGGTCAGGCCGACCGCCCCGAACGCTTCCCGGTCACTCGGGCTGACCGGCCCGGTTCGGGGAAGCCGCAGGCCGGTCAGGTCAGCGCCGGACAGCCGGTCACTGCCCTGACCGACCAGCCGAGACTGGCCCTGGACAAGCAGAGCGCGGGCCCCCGGTCACTGACCGGGGACAACGCCCCGGTGGGCAGCACCGGCCCGGACACCGGTCACCGCGACCTGGAGCACAAGGCCGCTGACCTGCCCGGACAACCGGACAGCGCGTCGCAGGTCACTGACCGCCCGGTCGGCACCGAGCCGGTCACCGGCGACCGGGACAGCCGGCAGCCGGTCACTGCCCGGCCGGTCACCCCGCCCCCGGTCAGTGACCGGGAGACCCGGTCAACCCGTGACCGACGGCCTGACCTGGACACCGAGGAACTGCTGGAGATCGCCCGGTCAGCGGTCAGGGCCGAGGACAAGCTGACCCGCAAGGTGGTCGCCCAGGCGATCCGAGGTCAGCAGATCCCGCTGTCCAGCGACACGCTGACCGCCCTGATGGCCCAGCTCCGCAAGCAGCACGGACAGACGGTCACCTCCACCCAAAACTGACCGGACACCGCGGGGGCGAGTGACCGAGCCGGACACCCCGGCCGGTCACTCGCCCCTGAACCCGCGCCCCACAACCTTCCCAAGCAAACCGGAGAGCACCCAGTGCGCACGAACCCCGCCACACCGGCCGAGGTCGACTCCTGGCTGACGGTCCTGCACCAGCGCGGCCACCTCCACCGCGCCGAATCCGGCCCCGACAACACCTGGACCGTGCAACGACTCCCACACAGCCGCCCCTGGACCCTCCACCACCCGGTCCTCGCCATGGACTGGATCGAGGAAGTCGTCCGCGACATCCACCAGTACGACCCGGAGACGAGCCAGTGACCGCCAACGACCCGGCAGCCACCACGTCCGGACAGCAGCGTGACCCCACGACGGCTCCGGGCGGAGCAAGTTGTCGCATACGACGGTCCTACGGCCCGTCGTATGCACTTGCCCCCGCCCAGGGTGGCGGGGGAAGTCCGGCTGGTCCCCGAGTGAGGGGGCACGGTGACCAACCGGACTCCCGGCACCAGGGGGCGCCCGTCGTGGGAGGAGAAGCAGACGACCGCGCCCCGCGCGAGCAGCAGAGCCCGGGCCAACCTGCGTTCCCCGACCGAAAGCCACGCCGCCGCACCCGCAACCCGAGCCAGCGCACCCACAAGATGACCACCCGCCTGTCCGACACCGAGAAGACCGAGATCACCGCCGCCGCCAAGCAGCGCGCCGTCACCGTCGCCCGTTTCCTCGCCGCCGCCGGCCTTGCCGTCGCCCGCGGTTCGACCACTGTGCACACCAACGAACAACTCGACGCCGCCATCGACGAGCTGGCCGCCCTGCGTACCGCCATCTCCCGTGTCGGCAACAACATCAACCAGATCGCTTTCGTCTACAACGCCGGAGGGCAGCCCCGCCCCGGCGAACTCGACCACGCCCTGACGACCTTGATCCGCGTCCTGGCCCGCGTAGACGACGCGGCCGACACGCTGGTCAAGAAGCGCCTCTGATGGTCCCCAAGATCCGACGCGGCTCGCGCACCCATGGCCTGCTCGTCTATCTGTACGGTCCCGGCAAACGCGACGAGCACACCGACCCCCACCTCGTCGGCAGTTGGGACGGCTTCGCCCCCGACCCCGGCCGTGACACCAGCCCCGACCCCGACCCCAAGGTCACCCTCGCCCGACTCGCCGCCGCCTTGGACCTGCGGGTCAAGCAGGCCGGCGACAAGGCCCCAGCCGAGCACGTCTGGCACTGCTCAGTGCGTACCGACCCCGGGGACCGGACTTTGACCGATGACGAGTGGAACACTGTCGCCCGCCGCCTGGTCCACGCCGTTAACCTCGCCCCCGAGGGAGATCCGGACGGCTGCCGCTGGGTCGCGGTGCGCCACGCAGACGACCACATTCACCTTCTGGCCACCATGGTCCGAGGCGACCTGCGTCGCCCGAGGATGAACTACGACTTCAAGAAGGCCCAGGCTGAATGCCGCCGCATCGAACAGGAGATGGGCCTGCGCCAGCTCAAGCCCGGCGACGGAACCGGCGCCAAGACGCCCACCAGCGCCGAGCGCTTCAAAGCTGAGCGCACCGGCCGACCCGAGACACCGCGCGAAACGCTGCGCGAAGCCGTCCGCCACGCCGTCGCCGGAGCCACCAGCGAAACCGAGCTCTTCACCCGCCTCCGCGAAGCGGGCCTGCGAGTCAAGCTCCGGCACGCGCCCTCCGGTGACGTCCTCGGCTACACGGTCGCGCTCCCCGGCGACCGAAACCGCTACCGCGAACCGGTCTGGTTCGCGGGCTCGACCCTGGCCCCCAACCTTTCCTATCCGAAGATCCAACGCCGCCTTGCCGACGGAACCCCCGACGCGGTCACGATGCCGGAAGCCGACAGCAGCCGATCGGACTGGTCGCCGCCCGCACGGGCGCGACGCACCGCCACAGGAATCGCCGAGCGTGCCGCAGTCCTCCTGGACAGCGACAACGACGAAGCCGCAGCCCAACTCGTCGGAGTCGGCGAACTCCTGGACACGGTCGCCCAGACCTCCCCGGCCGCCACCCGCGCCGAACTTGGCGCCGCCGCTCGCTCCTTCGAACGTGCCACCCGCAGCCACGTCCGAGCCGAACGCGCCGACACCCGGGCGATCCGCTCGGCGGCCCGGGGCATCATCCAAGCTGGCGGCGCGCTCGGCCGAGGAGAAGACGGCGGCGCCACCGCCATGCTCGTCTCCACCCTGGTCCTGGTGGCGCTGGCCGCAGCACGCTGGCACTCCGCACGCGGTCACGCCCAGCAGGCCGAGGCCTCCCGGCAGGCCGCCGAGCACCTTCGTGCCGCCTACCGCCAGGCAGCCGCCGCACCCATGCAGGCCCTGCGCGACCGGGGCCGAGCCTTGCCCGAAGCCCAGCGCCGCACCTACGAGACCACCATCCGCGCCGCCCTGCCCGAGAACAGCACCCCACCCGGCACGAACACGAAGAACGACGCCCTGGTCGCCACCCTGGCCCAGGCTGAGCAAGCAGGCCACGACCCCGAGGCCCTCCTGCAGAAGGCCATCGCCATGCGCGAACTCGACACGGCCGAGGACGTGAACGACGTTCTGGTCTGGCGACTACGCCGCCTCGCCCAGCTCCCGGCCCACCCGGGCGAAGCCACTCGACGCCCGCACGTCGGCACCGGTCGCGCGGAGCCTCCCGCCGACCGGACCGGCATCCGGACCCCGTCCCCGGCCTCGCCGAGGCCCGCCGCACCGGACCCGCGCAGCCGCCCGCCGCGCCGCTGACCAGCAGTCCGGCAGGCCCGCCACCGGCCTGCCGGGCTGCGTGAACCCTATGGACAACCGGCTCCACCGGCTGTTACGGATGAAGAGAAGGCCTCGACCGGGAGATGACGCTCGTGCTCAGAACGACCGACCACCACGTAGAGCCGACCCCCGTCCTGCCGGCCGCCCCGGCCGGAAGCGATCCGCTGCCGCAACTCCAGTACGAGACACAGCCGCCCAGCGGACCCGGCGCGACGCGCTGCCTCAGCCACCCGCCGGAGCTGTCCCTGTGCGGGATCCCCGTGATGTGCTCGGCCTGCCGGGCCCGGCGCGACTGGCTGCTCATCAACCACGGCCGCAACGTCTGGGTCCGCTGCCGCTGCAGCAACCAGTGGCTCGAGCCCGAGGTCAGCCGCGCCGATTTCGACGCCATGATCGCCATCCCGGACGGGACGACCTACCCCAGCGTCGAGCAGGGCCTGATCGCACTCGGCTTCGACGGCGCCTTCGCTGGCACCTACCTGGAGTAGTGAGCGGAATTACCTCCGATACAACAGAGGCCAGGTCAGCACACTGCGCCGGTCTGGTGCTCTTTTGAGTGGATCGACTCGCGATGGCCTGCGACTCGCGCGGCCCACCCTCCGGACAGGGGCCAAGTTGGCGAAAATCGACTGATAGGCCGACTAAATGGGTCAACATGCTGGGCGTGCTCCCACGGCAGTGCCAGCGGCCGGACCTGGATTGCCCGCGATTTCCCACGTACGAAGCCACGTCCTATGTCAATCTGGCTACTTCGCGGTGGGATGCTGGCCGCGGCGCGTACAGTCGCCCGGTGGATCACATCCCGCATCGCGACAACTACCGCTACCGCGACCAGGACCCCAACTGCTCCCGATGCTGTCTGGACGTCTTGCATGCTCGCCCGCCCGCAGCCCATGAATTTGCGACGGCACGCGGCCTTGAGGGGCTGGTAGGCGAGTATGGCTCCCTGGTCGAGCAGCACCTGCTGCGTTTGACGGTTGGTAGCTGGATCACAGTCGGCCGCATATACCCCTCCACCCCGGACCTGGTGGAGTGGATGGCTTGCATTGACGAGCCCGCCCGCGTCGCTCGTGCGTTGCCGGTTCCAGCTGCGATAGCCGTAGGCGTTGCTGCGGGTCTGATCGAACTCAACCAGGATCTCGAAGACGGCCGGGCTGGCGAGGTGATGGCGGGCCTGGCGCCGCACACCAACCGCGCACTGGCGGATCTGTGGCGCGATCTGACGCTGCTCAGCGTGGAGGGCTATCCCGTGGAGGCTATGGGGCTCCGAGCCAGAGTGGAAAGGTCCGCGAGCCGCCGACCCACGCTGTGGTCCAAGTCGCTGCCGTGGCTCCTCGCCCTTGCCCGTCACCTGGACGGTCTCGACGTCTCCCTCACGCTGGCCTTGGCCGAGCATCGCCCATCGGTGCGAACGGCTGTCAAGGCGAGCACACGAAGTGCGGTACGAGAAGTCCGGCGCCGGGCCGAGGGAATCCAGGCCATGGCTGACGGCATCGGCCCCATCGAACAGAAGCTGTTCGACGCGCTGGGCGGTTCCATGGACGCCCGGCGCCACGTCTTCCCCAGACCCCTCGGCGCTCCGTCGTCGACGTGGCTCGCCAGCACCGATCTGGAGGATCTGACGCGTGGAGCGGTGGCGGGCTCAGTCAAGGACTTCATGAACTTTGTGTCCCGGTCCGGCGCGCAGGACGAGGAAGCGCTCACTGCCCGCCTACTGGAGAAGCTCGGGCAACGGTTCGCAGCCGGATCGAAGTCCGGGCAGTGGATGGATCCTGACTCTCCAGAGGTAGCGCTGGCGAGTCGGCAGGAGACCAAAAATGCAGAGAAGGGTACCGGAGCGGACATCGGTGTCATCCTGGAGGTCACGGTCCCGGGGCGGCTGACCACGAGGATCGGTGACCTGGTCCAGGTCAAGAAGGCCAACGCCCTTATTCCCAGCGCCTCACGTAGTGACTCCTGGAAGATCAACCGCCTGCAACTCGATACCCTGCTAGAGCTCAGTTCGACGGCGACGTACTGGCTCATCCCCGCCAGCGGTGATGTCTACGTCGTACCGGCGAAGTTCTTGCATGCTGTTGGTGCTGCCCACTCCGGTCGCGATTCCTTGTTTACCGTCGGGCACAGCGATGTACGCCATGCCGCCGTGAGTCTGGAGCACTACCTGACCGATCTGATGGCAGGCATGTGGCTGGGAGGTACTAGCGCCGCGACACTCTCAGCTGCCGCAGGTAAAAATCCGGCGAACCGTCCCGAGTTCTTCCTCAATATCAAAGTCACGCTTCCCCGCTTCCTCGACGATGTGCGGAATGGTCCGCAGTGGATCGGAGGGTGAGCCGCACGCGCGGCGCGGGGGCAGCGTTCCCACGGATGAGTACGGCTGGCCCGGAATTGGCGAGATCCGTCCGTATAGAAAGCGCGCTCAGTTCCATGCGCCAGGGCGCACACTGCTTGCGTAGCATGCTGTCGGCCCCCGGACGCATCCGGCGAGGCCGACAGGACGCGGCGAAAGGGCAGCAGTGCAGCGAATCGGCCTCTACTACCCGTACGTGCACTTCCGTGATGAGCAGTGGATCAAGGCCGCCGCCCTCTACTGGCCGGGCGTTGCCCGGGTCGTCCCGCGCGGGTTTTCTGTCACCGACCCGGATCTGGTCAAGGCCCTGCGCGACGAGCTGGACTTCGTCACCGACGTGGACCCCAGGGAAGCCGCAGCCGCTGTCGCCCCCGCCTTCCTGAAGGCTGTCGAGGACCACGGCGCCGAACTGAGGCAACGGTTTCTGGCAACTGCCGACACCCGAACTTTCCACGCGCATCGGGGGAACCGGCCTGAGCCGTTGATGATGGGGCAGCGCATCGTCAACGCGGAGCCGACCTCATCTGACGACGTGCGAACGCTTCCGCGTGACGAACGCCCTCTCGCCGGCCTGTACCCGCACGAGGTAGACCCACGGCTTGCGGACGCCCTTCGCGGTGCAGGTCTCGCTGCGCCAGCCATGCGGTCGCGTGTTGCCAGATTCGCGGACGTGACGTGGCTGGCTATGGACCCGGTCCTGGCCTGGATCTATAAGTGTGTGCTCACCGAGGAGCTGGCCCGCCGTACGCGGTATGCGCCGATCACGGACCAGGTCGCGGCCCACAGCGCCACGGACGGCTGGGACAGCGACCGGATCGCTGCCGCCATGCTGGGCGAGCCGCCCCGACCGGCAAGTTCTGACGAGACAACACGACTCGGGCTGATGGCCGTGCAGTGCGTCCTCCCGGACGGCCTGCGCTCGGTGCCGGTGGCAAAGATCATCCAACTGCGGAAGGACCACCGAGCGGAGTTCAATGCCTTCACCCAAGCGGTGAACAAGGCTGCGGCGGACCTGCGAGAACAGGTGGCCGGCATCGAAGACCGCGCGGCGTTCGAGCAGTACCTTCGACTGAAGTTCGACGAGAGCATCGCGCTGCCGCTTGAGGACCTGCGCAAGGCCATGAGCGGCCTCAACCTCAAAACCTTCTACAGCGCGCTGAACTACAAGTTCGAACTGCCCGCCCTCGCCGCGGCGGCGAGCGGCTGGGCAGGCAACGTGCCGATCGCCGCGGGCAGCCTCGCGGTCGCCGCCGCGACCCTGCGCCAAGCCACGGCGGAGGCACGCGATGCTCAGCTCGGTGGCTCTCCGGTCAGCTACTTGCTCAGGGTGGAACGGAATCTGAAGCCGACCACCCTGGTGCGGCGAGTCGCGCGAACGCTTGGCCGAGCTGCGGGCTCCGGGATCTAGCCGCGCTCAACCGCGGTTGCTGTGCTTGGGAAGCTGGCCCCGGAAGTCGCAGCCGGGGCAGTCGTCATCGCCGTGGACATGGCCCTCGTACCAGCCGTGGACGGACGCGTGGAGGAGCGCCTCCTCCACCGAGGTCGCCACAGGACCGATGCGATGACGTTGCCGACAATCAGCTGGAGCACGGCGGTGTCGGGCGCGGGGAACGGCGGGGACGGCATCGGCGCGTCGGTCGTCATGGCGCGCAGCCCACGGGCGGGACCGACCACCGGTCAGCCGGATGCGGTGCTGTCGTGCTGGCCGGTGCCGTGCAGGTCGCTGCGGAACCCTCGGCCGACCGGCTGCCAGCCCTGGAAGGTGGCGGGCCTCCAACGCGGCCGGTCCGGCACGCTGGTGTCGTCGGGCTCCGGCAGACTGCCCCGGCTCTTGCGGCTGCGGGCGGCCCGGACGCTGATGCCCAGGTGGGCGGCGACCTCCGGATATCCCCAGAGCTGCTGGTCGTCGGCCATCGTGTCCTCCTCGTTCGTCGGTGATGAGCGTACGCAAGATTCGGATGGGCGGGCGTACGGCGAGGCCGCCCCTGCCGGTCGGCGCGGGGCGGCCTTCTGTGGTTGCGGTCAGACTTCGGCGAGGCGGTTGGAGAGGTCCAGGGCGACGGTGGCGACCGCGAGGGCGGCGCACAGGCCGGTCACCTCGTGGAGGGTGGGGCGGACCATGCGCGGCCAGTTGTCGGGGGCGGCGGGCCAGGAGGCGAGTAGGACCTCGGTGGTGGCCAGGCCGAGGTGGGCGGTGACGTCCCAGCCTGCACGGGAGGCGGGCTCCCAGTGCAGGCGGATACGGCCGAGCGGGAGTCGGGGGGTGCCTGCCGGGATCCAGGAGATGTCGAGCGGTCCCTCCGGGAGGGCGGAGACGCGCTGGACCAGCGCGCCGCGCACTCCCGACGGCATGGGCCGTACGGCGAGGGCGTGCAGCGGGCGGGCGGTGAAAGGGTGGGGTCGCGGTGAGATCGAGGCCTCCTGGACGGGGTCGGTACGGCGGGGTCAGGCCCAGGCGAGGGCGTCGCGGACAGCTGCCGGGAGGTAGCCCTCCTGGCCGTCCTCGGCGATGAACGCCATGCCGTCGCCCACGACGACGTCGGTGTCGAGGTAGTGCGCGAAGGGCCAGTCGGGGTTGACGGCCAGGCGGATCGGCAGGTCGGGGTCGAGGTTCTGAAGTTGCCGGAGCAGGTGGCCGACGGTCAGGTAGTGGGGCACGGGAACCTCTGGGAGTGAGATGGGCGGGTGAACACCACGGTGGTGGAGCGTCGGCGGGTCGTCGAGGCGGAGCAGGTTGCGTAAGGCCTTCGGGCCGGTGGGTCCGGCGTGGGGTGGCTGGCGCGGTGCCACCTGCGGACTCGTTGACGTAGCCCTTGCCGCGTTCTTCATCTGCCAGTCGCCGCAGGAGCAGATGGCCTGGATGTAGGCGCGGCCGGGGCAGTCGGGGCGGAGCGGCTTGCCGGAGGTGCTGTGCTTGTGCGCGGCCGGGCAGCCGGTGCCGTCGGCGTGGTGGTTGGTCAGCGGCGCGCGGTGGGGCAAGGGGTGTTCTTCTCGATTTGGTCGGGGCCGGTCAGCCCGGCATACGAGTCGACCGGCGGCGGTCCGGAAGGAGGCCGGCTGCGGGGCGGTTCAGCGGCTGGGGTTGGCGATGAGCGCGGCGAGGAAACCGGCCACGGCCTCGGAGGGGGTGTAGGGGCCGAACTCCTGGATCCAGGGTTCGGCGTCGGCGGGGATGACTCGGACCTGCCAGACGATGCCGCGCTTCCAGGCGGCGGTGTCCTCGGGGAGCCAGCCGACGTAGACGCGGCCGTCCGGGCTGGTGCAGTGCACGTTGGCCTCCGGGGTGTCGACCATGGCCCAGCCGAGTGCGCCGAGCAGTTCGAGTACTGGGCCCGCGCAGTGGTCGCTGGAGAGCCAGGCGCGTTCCTCGACGGCGGGGTGGACGACAGCGGGCAGGAGGGTGCTGGAGGTGTTCAAGAGTGGATGGTCCCTTCGTTGACCTGCGGTTTTTCCGACACCCGTACGTTGACATGCGGTGTGCCGAAGTACGTAGTTGTTTCCGGGAAGGTGCTGTCTGCCGTGGGCGAACTGGCCGCCGGGGACGAGAGACCGGCGGGCCGGGGAATGGATCGGCGCGGCCGGTTGTCCTAACTCGGTTGCGGCGCAGGGCCGCACAGAGCCGGAGGGGGAACAGGCGTGGCGGAGTTGAACAGACACTGGGGCGGTGCCGGGTTGGCGCGCAAGATCCGCAGCGCAGGGCGGCCGTGGACGATAGGCGACATCGCGATGGCGGCCGACGGCCAGTGGGCCGTGGATACCCAGGCCGAGAGGCAGCGTGACGGGGAAGCCGTGGTGAAGCGCCGGATCGCGGATGGGCGACGCGTTGAGCTGACGTTGGCGGAGCTGGACCGCGCGATGGGCTCCCGGTTTGGGGAGGCCCATCGCAACGAAGACGTGGACTGACCAGTTACCGTCGGGGCCCAGTCACGGCCACTGTCGCGCCGACAGCGGCCGACGGGGCGGGCTGGTCCGGTGGTTGGCCCAGGGCGCGCGGTGCGTGCGCGGAGCGGGCGACAGCGGCCTCGGCCAGGCGAAGTGCCCGTGCCTGGTCCGCGGTCACGGCGGCGTCGCGGGCCTCGATCACGTGGCTGATCGCCGACGCCCCGGCTGTTGCGCCCTCATTGCCATTCACCTCAGGCCGGAGGCGGGAACCCGAATTTGCGGGCAGCTCGCTCGGCCCGTATGCGCTGCCCCCTCATCTGCATTTGCGCGAACTGCTCGCTCACGCCGTAAGCGGCCGCGACGCGCGCGTTGTCCCAGCCATCGAAGGCCATCCGCGTAGCTGCCGACAGCGGCACCAGCAGCTCGCCGGCCATGAAAGTCGCCTGCTTCTCCTGCTCCGCGCTGAATTGGCGCTTGTGGTCCTCGCCGAGGATCACATTGTTGAAGGAGTGCTCCAGCAGGTGGTGGCCGAGCTCGTGAGCGATGTTGGAGCGCCGGCGGACATGTGAATGGGACTCGTTCTCGACGATCACCCGCGCAGTACCGAGGGGCACCAGCGCAGCCGACCAGGCCGATGATCTTTGCACCGTGAAGTGACTGAGGGTCTCGGCGCCCATGCCGAACTCACCCAGGCTGGCGAGGGCGTACACACTGATGCCGTGCTCCTCGGCGAGCGCATACGGATCGAGCGGATCCACCGGACTCAGGCCGAGCCCGTCCCGCTCCTCCTGCGCGACGTCGCGCATCAGCGCCTGCGTCCAGCGCACTCAGCTGCTCCGGGACTCACGTTCGGCGCGGAACCGCCGGGCGGCAGCACCGATGACCTCCTCCAGGTAGGCCACGTCACCCTCGCTGAGATCGCTGCGTGCCCGCAGCAACGGCACCAGTGATGCCACGAGCTCCGGCTCCTCTTGGGCGGTCTCCCCGCCCGGGGTCACATAGAAGGTCTCCGCCGGCATGCGTAGCCATGTCGTCATGGCTGCGAACGCGGTGACATCGGGCTTCAGCCCGTTGGCCATGCGGGAGACGGTCGACGCGCTCACTCCGAGTTCCTTGGCCAGCTGCCGCCAGGACAGCTCCTTCTCCATGCGCGCAGCATCCAGAGCCGCGTGCAGGGCCTGCACATTCACGCTCGGGCTCTCGCTCATTGATATCCCTGGCTTCTTGCACTGCTCGACTTGTCGATCACTTCTGCTACAGTGTAGCTGCTCGAAAATTCGAGCACTGACCGACATCAGCACTACGTTGGTCGGTATGGACACGCATGCCTGGAGGACCCCGATGCCGACGGACAGTCACGGACCCGGCCTCGCCACGATCATCGTCAACACCCGCCCGCACACGTGGGAGGCGAAGGACATCACCTTCGAGCAGGTCGTCGAGCTCGCCTACCCCGGCCAGCCGCCGAACGAGCAGGACACTTACACCGTCCGCTACAGCCGCGGCCACGAGGGACACGGCTCGGGCAGCCTGACGGCCGGCCACGGCGTGAGAGTAAAGAAGGGAATGGTCTTCGATGTTTACCGCACTTCTCGCTCGTGACCGGGACCTGTCGCGTCTGCTCGACGACGGATACGATGTGGTGATGCAGGCGGGACATCTGATCGTCCGCCACATTCCTTATGTAACCGAGGCGCGAGCCGTCGACTACGGATTCCTCGCCTACCCGGTGACCCTCAGCGGCGACCGCCTCGTCTCCGGCACGGACCACCGCATCTGGTTCGGCGGATCGCCACCGTGCAACGAGCATGGCCAAAGACTCCCCATGGCCAACCCAGAAACCCGTGCGATCGCCGAGGGACTGAAGGCCGACTTCATGCTCTCCAGCAAGCCGGGACCGGCCGGATACCCCGACGAGTACACGAAAGTCACGGCCTACGCACGCATCATCGCCGACCAGGCCCAAGCGATCGACCTGTCCGCCACGCCCACCCCGGGCGCGGCGTGGCAGGAGATCGACGAAGACACTCCCTTCGTCTACCGGGACACCGCCACCTCACGGGCCGGCCTCGCGGCAGTCAACCGCCGATACCGCGGCCACCGCATTGTGATCGTCGGCCTCGGAGGCAGCGGAAGCTACATACTCGACCAGGTCGCCAAGACCGAGGTCGACGCGATCCTGCTCGTCGACGGCGACACGTTCGACAACCACAACGCCTTCCGGGCACCCGGTGCACCGACCATCGACACCCTGCGCAGCCGCCCGAACAAGGCCGCGTACTTCGCAGCGCTCTACTCCCGCATGCACCGCGGCATCACCGCCTGTGAGGAATACCTGGACGAGGACAACCTCGTGCTCCTCGACGGTGCGACCTTCGTGTTCCTCGCATCCGACGACGCGGCCGGCAAACCGACCGTCATGGACTGGCTGGAAGCCCGCGACGTGCCCTTCATCGATGTCGGCATGGGCATCGAGGAGATCGACGGCCGACTCAGCGGGCTGCTGCGGGTGACGACAAGCCTGCCAGGACGTCGGCAGCAGGCCCGTCAACGGATTCCGTCACCAGCACCCGAGCGCGATGCCTATGAACGCAACATCCAGACCGCCGACCTCAACGCGCTCAACGCGGTCCTGGCCGTCAACCGCTGGAAGCGGGCCATCGGCATATACGCAGACGCAACCGACGAGGGCCTCGCCACCTACTCGCTGATCACCAACGAGATCGCCAACGAAGACCTGCCGTGACCGCCTCAGAAAGCCTTCGGCCGGCATTCGTCGAAACCTTCCCGGCAGCGATGGACCAGGGAGTGCTGTACATCTCGATCCCGTACCGCACCTGCGGTCACCTGTGCTGCTGCGGTTGCGGGCAGGAGGTTGTCACACCGCTGTCGCCAGCGCAGTGGTCGCTCACCTACGACGGCGACAGCGTGTCCCTCGCCCCCTCGATCGGTAACTGGGCGCTCCCATGCCAGTCGCACTACTGGATCCACAAGAACCAGATCCGCTGGAGCCGACGCTTCTCGGCCACGGAAATCACCGAAAACCGTGAGCGCGACCGCCGCCGGCTCGCCACAGCCACGAGCGAAGTCGCGCCAGGACCGCTGGCCAGGCTGCGTTGCCGACTCAGCCCACGGCGTCGATAGGCCAGCAAGAGCGCACCCCCACATCACCGTCCGGCCTCCGCGCGCGGCGACGCGACGGCACCAGGGAAGAGGATGCGCGGACAGACCCGGACACGGCGTCGTTCGCGTACCCGCGGCCCGGGCATTTCTGACGCACTGGGGATCCCGACGCGCGGTCACCGTCCCCATGTTCTCTACGGTTGCGGCGTCTGTGTCCCCCTGTCGGCCGCCTCCATCCGGGCGAGCAGGGAGCGCACCAGGGTGGGTAGGCTGTCGGGGCCCTCACCGATCCAGACATGATCGGTTGCCTCGCCGAGGACGTACGCGGCGTCGTCGAGCAGGCCGCTGGAGATCTCCATGCAGGCGTCGGTGATGCGGGAGGCGGCGAGCAAGGACCGCGAGAGCACCTCGACGTAGTCGCCGGGGCTGAGGCCGGCAGCCTCAGCGGCTGTGCGGATGGCGGCCAGCTCCAGCGCGCTGAACGCGAAGTCGAACTCGTCGTCCTTCTCCGTCGGCGAGGGGGCGGCGAAGGCCGGGTCCGGCGGTTCGGCGGGGATGCCGACGCGCGCAGATCTGGTCCACGGAGGCGGTCAGCTCGGCGAGAGACTCGGTGAGCCAGCCGAGCGCGGAAGCGTAGGACGCCAGGGCGAACAGACCGGCGGGGGTGGAGGGAAGTGGCTCCTCGACGACGAACTCTTCGAGCCGGTCGTTCAGTTCGCAGACCACTCGGGGGCCGGCGGACAGCGCGCCGAGGACGGGATGCAGGTAGGAGCGGCCGGCGGAGGTGGGGTACTCGGTCGTCAGGATCCCGGAGACGCTCTGTGCGGCGTCGGTGAGCAGCCCGGCCAGTTCGTTGCGGGCCAGGGGCGTACGGTCGGAGGTCATCGCAGGGGGACCTTTCGGGAGGCGGCGGGAGCGGTGGGGCCGGCTGCCGCCGGTGCCGTGGCCGGGAGGGGTGCGGTCGGGTCGAACGCGTGGGGGGACCGGGACCGGGCTGCCTGGACTCGGGCCGCGGCCGCCGCGTCGGTGTCGGCGGGCCGGTCGAGGCCGGTGCGGAGCTGGGCCGTGCGGTAGACCGCGTAGTCCTCCCGTGCGCCGGCCGCGACGAGGTAGATCTCGCGCTTGTGGGTCGAGGTGGGCGGGGCTGGGCGGAACTGGATGACCATCCGGTAGGAGACGGCTGGGTCGACGTAGACCTTGTGGAAGCCTGCGAGTCGGCCGGTCAGCGGCAGGCAGTCGTCGCTTCCGTGGACCAGGTTCTGCAGTTCCAGCAGCGCCAGGTCGCGGATCGCGTCGGGGAGTTCGCGCAGATCCGCGATGGCATCCGGGTGGGCGGCGAAGGCGAAACGGGCGCGGCTCACATCGGCCTCTGAGCATTCGGTCGCTGGGTCGCTCCCGCCAGCTCGGGCGCCAGGGTGGCCAGCACGCGGTGGTTGGGCCGGCTCGGGCTCGTCGTGCATGCGGCGAAGGGGCCGTCGGGGGCACGGAGATGAACCAGGGCCTGGTCCAAGTGGTCGCGGTGCCACGTCGAGGGACCGGACAGGCCGGCCTCGGTGTCAGTGAGCTGCTGCCATGCGAGCCAGAGCGCGTGCAGCCGGGCAACGGCCTCGGGGTGCTCGTGCCACTGGTCGCACCATGGGCGGGTGGTGCTGATCTCCCGTCCGTAGACGGGCAGGAACAGGTAGTTCACCCAGTCGCTGAGCGCGGCCAGTTCGACGGCGTACGCCTCGCCGCCCAAAGCGAGGATGAACACCGAGGCCGGGACGTCGGCGCTGTCGGCGTCGGCCGTGTCTGCGGTGGGGGTGTCGTCGGTGGGCTGAGGGGTGGAGACGGGCTCGGAGCCGAGGCGGTCGAGGATGACACCGTGCTGGCGTACCTCCGCCATGGTCTTGGCGAGGGTACTGGCGAGATCGTCGAGATCGCCGTCGGGAACACGGAACGGCTGGGGCTCGGGGGTGGCCTTGCTGGGGTCGGACATGGCGGATCCAAGGGAGTCAGCGAGCAGGGCGGGGGCGAAGTGCGGCGCGCTCTTCTGGAGGTCACGGCGGTGCTCCGTTCGCAGGTCGGCATGAGCAAGAGGATGCGGAGATTCCGCGATTTGGTGCGGCCGGGAAAACCGGATAACGGGGCGCTACAACGCGGTACAACGGGGGCAGCGTGGGAAAGGGGGAGCCAGCAACTGCATGGCGTGGGCAGCCTGTTGGGGGACCACGCCGTTGCCGAGCGCGGTGAGTTGAGCCGGTCGGCCGAGTCCCGGAGTGGCGGTCACCCAGCCAGGGGCCAGGCCCTGCATCCACTCCACGAAGTCGGCGCGCAGGCGTCCGGCAGCGTCGGTGGGCGGCGGCGCGGGGCGGGTGAGGCTTTCCCATCGGGCGATGGCGCAGGCGTACGCTCCCCATCGCCCGTCGGTTCCTCGGCTTCCGGGGCCGCCTCGGCCCACAGCGGCAGAGCCACCGCCGGCAGCGGCGGGCGCTAGCTGTATTGATCCGCAGCGTTGTTGACGCGGCTGATCGGGGGGTGGCCGTCGAGTGCGGTGTGGCAGCGGTGGTGGTTGTAGGTGTGCAGGAAGTCTGCCAGGGCTGCTGTTCGCTCGTCGTTGGAGGTGTAGGGCCGCAGGTAGGCCCACTCGTCGAGCAGGGTCCGGTTGAAGCGTTCGACCTTGCCGTTGGTCTGCGGCCGGTAGGCGCGGGTGAGCTTGCCCCTGGCGCCGAGGTCGGCCAGGGCCTGTTGCCAGGCGAAGCTCTTGCGGTAGGGCCAGGCGTTGTCGGTCAGGACCCGCTCGACGCGATCGATGCCATGCGCGGTGAAGAAGGCCGCGGCCCGGCGGAGGAAGGCAGCGCAGGTGGCGGCCTTCTCATCGCCGTGGACCTCGCTGTAAGCGAGGCGGGTGTGGTCGTCGACGGCGGAGGGGATGTAGTCGAAGCCCATACCGCTGCGGGTGGCGCGGCCGGCCTGGCGGCCCAGGACCTTGTGACCGCCGCCGTCGGGGATCCGGCCGAGTTTCTTGACGTCGACGTGGAGGAGTTCGCCGGGCCGCTCACGCTCGTAGCGGCGGATCACAGTGCCGGTCGGACGGTCGAGCCAGGCCAGCCGATGGAGCCGGTGACGGGTCAGGATCCGGTGGACCGTCGAGGCCGGGAGGCCCAGGATCGGGCCGATCCTCGCCGGTCCCAGTTTGCGGGATTGCCGCAGGTCGCAGACCTTGGCTTCGATGTCGGCCGGAGTCCGGTGAGGTGTCGTGCGTGGCCGGCTGGAGCGGTCGGCCAGGCCGGCGTCACCTTCGGCCCGCCACCGCCGCACCCACTTGTGCGCGGTGGCCCGCGATATACCCATCTCGGCTGCGACATGGGCGACCGGACGGCCCGAACGGACCCGCTCGACCAACAGGCGCCTACCGAAGACGGTCAGCCGGGCATTACGGTGGGACACGAAGACCTCCGTGCGGTGAGTTCCTAGACAGCTCCCACCACACCGGAGGTCTTCGTCATGTTCAAGACCTGCCGAGTGTCAACAACGCTCGTGATCAATACAGCTAGCCCCTGCCCGGACGACGGACAGGAGTGCCGGTGTCGCTCGTCCTCAGGGTGGGCCGCAGCGAAGCCGCCGCGCTCGGCAGAGTCATGTCCCCCGTTGCCGTGCCGCTGGTTCGGCCAGCCCTTGATCCCGTCCGACGCCTTCGGAGTCGGCAGCAGCCACTCCACCTCGTCGGTCAAGTTCGGGCCGTGGCCGCCGCTCTTCCTCTTCGACGGATGCTGGGAGCCGCCGCTCTTGCCGATGTTACTCGTCGGGGTCTTGAGCTGGGTGCTGGGCGGGCCAGGCGACGGAGGAAGGTCCGCTCGCGACGATGCGGGGCTCCGACGTCGCAGGCACGAAGCACGAGCCACCTTGCGTCGTACCGGAGGTCGGCCAGGGAGCCGAGTACGGCACCAAGTGCCTACATAGGTGGCTGGGTTGGGTCGTCTCCCAGGCACCACGGGCAGAATTCCACGTCGCCAGGGGAACCGGCGGGCGAGGTGAGGAGACCTCGGACATTCTCGATCACCACCAAGCAGGGGCGGAGGGCTTCGACCGCACGGGCGACGTGCAGCCACAGCCCCGAACGGGTGTGGGGGTTGAGTGCGTTGTGGCAAAGGGAACTCCTGTTCGATGAGCAGGGGTTCGCGGAGTCCCCTATGCTCGCGAGGCAGTTGGTATGAACAGTCCATTTAGGGGGCGCGGAGCCGCATGGCCGACGAGATCAAGTACGAGTACAAGACCGTGCAGACAGTTCGCGGCACCGACGGCTTGGTGATCTCGAAGATGCAGAAGGACGGCTGGGAGCTCGTGGAACAGCTCCCGGGCAAACTTCGCACCACCCTCAACTTCCGTCGACCGAAGAAGCCTCTACCGCGGCTCCTGATCGGGGCGGGGGCTGCCGTCCTCGTGGTCTTGGCCGCCATCATCGGCACTGGCGCTGCGCTCAGCGACGGAGACGAGGAGAAGGACGCTCCAGCCAGTTCTGGAGCCACGAGCGAGAAGCCGTCCGCTACGCCGACTCCGACCGCGGCCGCACCGACTGCCGCTGCTGTGATCACACCGCAGAACAACACGGAGTTCGCGGCATTGTTGAAGGCGGACCCGTGCGACGAAGCGAACCTGGACTTCGCAACCAAGCACGAGGGGCAGACGGTCGCGTTCGACGGCTCAATCAGGCACATGGCACCCCACGGTGACTACCACACCCGCTACGACTTCCTCCTGGGCCCAGGCGACAAGGGACCGCAGACGACGGACGGCCCGAACTTCAAGTACGAGGACGTCAACACCGGCAACCTGAACCTGACCGGCAAGCAGATCCCTGCCACCGTTGGCGTCGGCGACAAGTTCCGCTTCGTCGCCGAGGTGGGCGAATTCAACGCGGACCAGTGCCTCTTCTTCCTCGCCCCGGTCTCGACGGAAATCCGGTAGTGCGTTGTGGTAAAGGGAGCTCCTGCTCAATGAGCAGGGGCTCCCTTTACCACAACGCACTGAGTCGCCCGGCGGCCGGCGACGGAGACGTCTTTGACAAGGGAAGCCGGCCGTCAGGACGCACACCCGAGGAACATCAGCCCAGTTGAGGGCACTGATGTCCTGCAGATTGGGCACGCCAGGCCAGTGCCGGGCCAGGATGCGCGAGGCGTCGGGGTTGATCTCGGCGTGCCAGGCCAGGGTGCCGCCGAGGGCGGCCTGGACCCCGAGGTCCAGACCGCAGTAACCCGAGCAGAGCAAGCCGATCAACGACATTTGCGCGGTGGTGGTCTCCATGTCACCGGCCCCGTGCGATTCGGTCCGAGGAGGGTGCCACCGCCGTGGTGACGCCGGGAGGCGGCGACCCCGGAGCGGGCGCAGCGGTGGTGGACCGGCTGCGGGCAGCCTGGAGCCGAACGGACGGGGAAGGGACCGTTGCCGATGCGGCGTGCAGGGAGTTGGCCCCGTCGTGCAGGGCCGCGTCGGCGGTGGCGACGGCGTCCCCCATCACCCGTATGGCTGGCCCCCGGGCCTCCCGGGTGTCGGGCTCGTCGCGCAGACGCTTGGTCCGGTTCAGGAAGGCGAGCTGGTGGGCCACCGCCCCCAGGACGGAAGCCGCTTCGCTCGCGGGCTCGACGGCGGCGGCGAAGCTGGTGATCACCCGAGCGGTGTGGGGCGCCTGGTCCTGATCGGCGGCACGGAAGAGGACCTCATCACCCAGGTCGATGATCAACTTTCCGAGTTCGAAGATCTGGCGTGCGACGGCGACGGCGACGGTATCGGGTGAGCGGTGGAGGTCTCCAGGCACCGGCAGTTTGCCGCGCTGGGCGTCGAAGGCGGAGGACGTGGCGCGCAGGGCCAGGGCGTCGGAGATGGGGGTGTTCACGGTGCGTTCCAGAAGTGGGGACAGTCGGATGGGCTGGGTTGGTGGGTGAGGACGGTTCAGCCGTGGGTGCGCGAGGGCGGTCGTGTGGCTGATGGTGTGAAGGCAGGGCCTGGGGACTTTGAGGGCCGTGCGGCCGGTCGCGGTGTGCTGCGGGCGAGGGCGGCGTGGACCCGCGCCGTCGGGGGCCCCTCGGCCGACGGTGCGGGGAGTGGTGGCGGAGCAGGGTGGCCGTTCGCGGTCTGCCAGCGGGCGCGAACTTCGTCGAGCGGCCCGAGCGCGTGCAGGGCGTGGTTGATGAGCCTCCCGGGGGCCAGGGTCTCGTTCTCAGCCAGGGCGCGGATGGCGCGGGCGGAGGCGGCGGCCGTGCGGGCGACGGAGGAGCGCATGATCTGCTCGCCGAGCCACTCGGCACTGCCGGGGCCGACGCCGTCGCAGATGGCGGTGATCTGTTCGGCGGTCAGCGTGCCGTCGGCCAGCAGACCGCGCCGCTGGGCTTCCCACAGCACGGTGATCCGGTCGATGGGCTCGCCGCGGTGGTGCAGTGCGCCCAGGCAGCGGTAGAGCTGGCCGTGGGCGGGGTCGGTGAAGTCGCCCGGCCGCAGCCAGCCGACGACCTCGGCCATCGCCTTCGGCCGCTCGACCAGGACCGCCAGCAGGAACTGCTCGTCCTCGGCGACCTGGTTCGCCCATACCGGCGGCGGCGCGACGGGCGCTGTGGAGGGCGGCATGGCGGGGGCGACCGGGCGCGGTTCGGCCCCCCAGCGGCGCGCGAGATCGCCGAGTACCCCGGCCAGGACGTCCGCATAGTGCAGCGCTCCCTCCACCTCGCGCTGGAGGGCGTCGGCGCGGGCTGCCTGGTGGAGGCGGATCGCGTGCGCGGTCACGCTGCGGTGGATCGCTCCCTCCAGCACCATCCGGCCGTACACCGGGGCGTGCTCGGGGCGCGGGCAGGCCGAGATCAGGGTGTGGGCGTATGCCGCGGTCAGCCCCCGGACGTGGTGGCCGGCCTCGTCGACCGCGTCGGTCACCCAGGACAGCGGCACCGGTTCCTTGGTCGCCACGGCGGGGTGGCCCTCGGTCCGGAGTTTGCGCAGGGCGGCGAACAGCGCCTGGTGGACCGGCCGGTAGAAGTGTTCCGGTGCGAGCCAGTCGAGGTGCGCGAGCTGGTCGGGGTCGAGCAGCACCGAGCCGAGCACCGCCTGCTCGGCACTCAGCAGCGGGTTCATCGCTGCCGTCCGGGGTGGGGAGTCGGCGGATCGTCCTGCTGGGAGCGGAGATCGGCGATGGTCTGGTCGGCGGCGGCCATCGCCGCGGCGAAGCGGTCCAGCTGGCCGGTGAACGTCGGATCGGTGGCGAGGATCGAGCCGGAACCGGTGACCAGCCACCACTGGCCGCCGCGCCGGACGAACGGTGACCGGGCGAGGCGTTCGGACCGCGCCAGAGGTGAGGACGGAGTGCGCGAGGACACGAGCCCGGCGCCGAACGAGAGCGCCTCGGGCGTCGGGGCGCTCATGCCGACAGCCCGAAATCGTCGCGGCCCAGGGACTTGGCGACGGCCCGCTCAGTGATGGCCTCCGTCGCGTGGGCCGAGGCCGGACCGACCACCTTGGCGGCGGGCTCCTTGTACCAGGGCCGCAGGTCCAGCATCGCCACCCGGATACCAGTGGCGAGCAGCAGCGCCTTCCCCTTCGGGAGCGCGCGGATCGCGTCGGGGGGCAGGATCCGCTCGGTGCGCATGCTCACCGAGGTGGACCTGCCGCCGTCGCTGGTCGACACCGACGTGGTCTGCACGTCGTGGTCACCGACCTGCCTGCTCAGACGATCGGCGAAGTCGGCGTCGTCGATGCCACTTCCGATGATCTTGATCGTGGCGGCGGACCAGAGTGCGTCCATGCCTGCCTCGCCCCAGCACCGCTGGCCCTGCCGGTAGGACTGCAGGATCGTCATCGGGATCACGCCCCGTGAGCCCAAGTGGCTGTACAGGTCCGGGAGATCGGAGATCTTGCACACGTTGGCGGCCTCGTCGAGGACGCACAGGGCAGGCGGGTCGAGCCGGCCGCCGGAGCGCTCGGCGACGACCACGGCCGCGCGCATCACCGCGTCGGCCGCTGCGGCGATGATCGCCGAAGCGGAGCCGCCACCGTCCTTGCTGAGCAGGTACAACGTGTCGCGGGAGGTGGCGAACGCGGAGGGCTTGAACTCGGGAAGGAGCTTGTCGGGGGTGACCCAGGCGGCGACCTCCGGGTCGAGCAGACAGCTCGCGTACTGCCGCGCGGTCTCGTAGATGCCGTCCCGCGTTTCCGTGGCCCCGCTGACCGTGCCCTGGAGCTGGGCGGCGACCGCGTCGTGGCCGGCATCGGTGAGCAGGTCCACCGGAGTGCGGTCAGCAGGGGAGGCGAGCCAGGTCAGGACATCGGTGATCGGGCGCCGGTGGCTGGCGGCGGCCAGGAACAGCGCGCCCAGCGTGTTGGTCGCGGCGGTGGACCAGAAGTCGGAGCCGCTGGATTCGTCCACGCTGGCGGCGACGAAGTGCCCGGCAAGGCGTTTCGCCCCGGCCAGGTCGCGGGCGTCGGCCAGGATGTCCCACCACATCTCGCGCGGGTGGTGGGCGATCTGCTGCGGGTCGAGTGTCCAGATCGTGCCGACCTTGGCGCGGGCGTCCACTGTCGCGGTGAACGCGTCGTTTGCCGCCTTGTTCGAGGTCAGCAGTACCGGGCCGGGGGCGGCGAGGATCGCGGGTATCGCCAGCCCGGACGTCTTGCCGGAGCGCGGGGCCATGATCGCGACGATCACGTCCTCCCAGGAGGCGCGGACCTCGGCTCGGCCCGGGGAGTGCGTGCCGAGGAGGATCCCGCGGTCGGCGGGAGCGACCTCTTTCGGTTTGAGGTCGGACAGGCTCGGCCGCAGGCTCTTCGCCTTGGCGGTGATCTCCTTGTCCATCAGAGGGGCGAGATCTTGCTTGCGGGCGAGGCCGTTCTTCGCCTCGCCGCGCTGCCGCAGCCACAGGATCAGGCCGGTGATGGTGAGGCAGACGCAGAGCAGTCCGGGGAGGAGCCGCGCGCCGACCAGCAGGGCGGTGGGGCTCAGGTGCGGCCACAGCATGCCGGGGTGCAGCAGCGCGTCGGTGGCCTTGAACGGCACCCAGGGGCCGGCACCGACGAGAGCGTTGGTGAGGTTGCCGGTCAGCCAGGCAAGGGAGCCGAAGGCGATGGCAGCGCCGAGGACGCCGAACAGGAGGTAGAGGAGCGCGTCGGAGCCGGTGGTGGTCGACGGCGCGCTGGTACGCGGGGCGGGCATGGCGGATCCAAGGAGGGAGAGCGGACAAGGCGGGGCGGGGCGCGCGGCGCTCTTCTACTGGTCATCGGGGCAGCTCCTGTTCTGGGAAGGGGGTGGTGGTCGCGGTCAGGGCGAGGTCATCGGGTGCGCGGCGACCGGGGCGGTGGGGTGCTGGCAGGTGGTTCGGACGTCCTGCTGGCGGAGGGTGCGATCCGCTGGGCGGCGGCGTGCGGGGAGGAGGCGCGCGCGGCTCGCTGCCGGTTGGCGTGGTCCTGCTTCGAGCCGCTGACACGGTGCGATTCGCCCCCGGTTCCGATGAGTTCGGATTGTGCTGCGCTGACGAACTCCGCAGCGAAGCCGAACCGGTCGGCGAGTGCGTACGCCTCGTCGTCGAGGTCGGATATCTGCTCGCCTGCCGTCTCCAGCGCTTCCCCGACGCGTTCCAGGACGCCGTGCTCGGGATGAAGGAGGTGATTGACTGCCTGCGCAAGGCCGACACCGTTCTCGGCGGCCCTGATCTGGTCAGTCAGCCGCAGGACTTCGGCTCCGGCGGTGTAGAGCCCGAGCGGGTTGGCCGGGGTGGTCAACCGGCTGGTGTCGAGGGCGGGGTCCAGGTCGACGCTGTACCGGGCGGCGCGGAGCATCTCGGCTGCGTGGGAGGCGACGGCGACACGCTCAGCCTTCGGGGTGGTGGTCGGCAGACGGTGGCGGCGGCCGTACCAGTCCTCGATCTACTGGAAACCGGCGTGCTTGAGGAGTGCGGCGGACAAGTCGTCGCTGGCGCCCTTCGCCGAGACGCTGCCGCTGGGCTCAGCGGTGATGGTGATGTAGGGGGCAGGCACGTGGGTCTCCTGGGCGCGGGGTGTTGGGCGTGGGGCCGGGGGCAGGTGGCCGAGTTCGGTGGCGATGCGGTGGCACTCGGTCTGCACGTGGAAGGCGTCGCGGTAGGTGTGGTGGACGCCGCCGTCCTCGCGGGCGAGGGTGGCAACGACGTGCACCAGGCGAGCCTGGTTGCGCACGGCGATCCACCGGCAGGCGTCCGGATCGCCGTCCGGGGCGATGCCGGTGGCCGCCACCACCCGGCGGGCCACCTCGGCCCACTGCGAGTCGGTCAGGTCGGGGTGCCGGGAATCGGAGCGGACCGAGCAGACCCACACCGGCCGCTCGGCGCTCGGGCCCCAAGGCGCTCGACGGGTGCGTCGAGGGCGTGGGCCAGAGACGGCAGGGCATCGGGCTGGGTGAGCATCCAGATCGGGGCACCGTGGCCGTCCCCGGCGATCAGGCGGGGGTTGGTGTGGTTGCCGCGCTCGCCCGGCCCGGACAGATACGCGAGCAGGCTGGCGGTGTGGCTGGCGCGCTGCAGGTGGGCAATCACGGCGTCTACCTCGAAGGGGAGTGGCGAACGGGAGCCAAGGCGACCGGGCCGTCAGGGAGAGAGGATCCGCAGAATCCGCGATTTGGCCCGGCCGGAGATGGGTGGTAGACGGCTGCGGTCACCCCGGTTCGTCGATGCCGTGGCCGTAGGCGAAGTCCGCGCAGGCAGAGCTGGGGCGAAGTGGGCGTCGAGCAGCAACGCCAAGTACGGCAGTACGACGGCGTCCTGGGCAGTCAACTCCGGCGAATGAGCAGGTAGGGGGCGAATTCGGCCTCGATGCGGTGCAGGCCAGCGAGTAGATCGGTGGTGCTCCCGGTGCGCGGCACATCGCAACGCAAGGGGTACTCGGGCCTGGGATATCCGCATCACTTGCAGGGAGGGATCCGGTGCCCCGCCGGGGTTGGGGCACCGGGCGGTCAGAAGTGGGGATTCTCGGTGGGACGGTCGGCTCCGGTGGCCGCCTCGAGCAGCTCGGCGAGGTCGCCGGGCTCGGAGGAGCGTTGATCAATCCACCATCCGGCGCGGGTGATCGTGCGAGCCGTCTCCTCGATCTCCTCCCACTCCGCCTCGCTGGTCGCGCCTTCGAGGAGCAGAGCGGTGTACGCGGCAGCCAGGACCTGGTGGCGGTGCGCACGCCCCAGGCGACGGCACGCTCGCGGCCTTCGAGTGGCGGCATCCGATACCGTTCCGACCAGGCTTCGGACTCGGACTGCTCTTCGGCGCGCTTGGCCTCCAGCCAGGCGGCCTTGTCCTGCTCGTCGCCCTCCTTCGCGGCCCGCCAGCAATCGGTGCACTCCTGCTTGGCGAGCCACTCGGCGAACCCCGCGCGACGGTCGGCCGCCCGGCCGGACAGGTCTCGCTCAGCCTGGTGCCCACAGGAATGGGTAATCTGCCAAATGATCTTCACAGCCATGGGAACAGCTCCTTACGGGAGTTGGGTCAGCGGTTGCGGGAGAACGCGATGCGCGGGTCTACCGGGCGGGCCGCCGGGCCGGAGGCGGCGGGTACGGCAACCGGCGCCTCACCCAACAGGTCGGCGCGGGCGGGACCGGCGGCGAGCGCGGCGCCGCTGATGGGGAACTTGTGAGTGGTAGAGCTTTGCCTGCGCTCGGGGTGCGCTGCCGTCATGGGCGCGGGTGGGCGGCGCGCGGCTATGTCCCGGGCGAGGAGGGGATGCACGGCCACCTGGAGGTCGGCCCGGTGCATAGCCAGCGTGGCGGTGGCGACCTTCCCGAGCGCCTCGCTGCGGTCGGTGGTGGTGGGCAGCGTGTAGATGTCCAGGCTCGGGTTATGCCGCCAGCCGTGCTCTTCCAGGAGGAGTCGGCTGCTGAGAGCGGAGGAACCGTCGGCGGTGGCGGCGACCACGCCGAGCTGCGGATGCTCGGCGAACGCGACGTCCGGCTCAACGCGCGGGGGTCGGACGCGGGCGGGTGCTGGTCCGGAGGCCGGCGAGGGGTCGAACGCGGCGTCCACGTCAACCCGGTAGCCGGTCTTGCGCAGCAGCGCGACGGCCCGTGTGGCGCGGCCCTGGCCATCACGTTGCTGGTTGGCCAGCGCGTACAGGTTCGGGTGGTCGGGGACAGGGTGGAAGTCCAAGCCCTTCAACATCCAGGCGCTTGCGGCCAGTTGCTTGGGGTTGGAGGCGACGATGCCGAAGTCGGGGTGGTGGCCGACCGCGACGTCGGGAAGTGGGTCGTACTCGGGGGTGGGCATGGCGGATCCATCCGGTGTCGGCAGCGGGAGCGGGGTGGTTGAGGACTGGGATGGTTCTGCTGGTGCTGGACATGGCGGGCTCCAAGCTGGGCAGCGGTCAGCGACCGGGTGCGGACGAAGGTCGGGCGGGAGGCAGGGAGGGACGTACCGCTGAGGCTGACGGCAGCTCGGCTGGGGGCGTGCGCCGTGCGGTCGGCGAGACCGCGAGAGCGGCGGTGACTCGGGGCTCCGCCGGTTCCTCCGGGGTGACTCGGTCTGCCCGGGCCCGGACCCCGTCAGGGTGGCCGGTGTGCCGGTCTTCTTCCTGGGCAGGTCGCCGCAGATCCGGTCGGGGCGGCAGGCCGAGCTGATCCAGGCGCGTGTCGATGGCGGCGAGCAGGCGGGGGATGCTGCCGCCATGCCGGGTGTGAGGACCGTCGGGCTCCGAGTCGTAGATCACTGCGTGGAGCGTGGAGTCGTCGGGATGCCCGCGCGTCACCAACCAGCTCTCCGGATATCCGGGCGGGTGGTCGGTGGGCGGTTCCTGAGGCGGAGAGATGATCAGGGCGCTGCCGTCGGGGAGTTCGGCGTGGACGATGTAGTCACTGAGGCCGTACTCGACGGTGCAGGACAGTCCGCGTTGCCGAAGCGGCGTGGTCAGGTGGCTGTACTGGTGCTCACGCTCCGATGTGCCAGCGGCGGCTTCCTGGATAAAGGGTTCGCCGGCGCGCGCAGTGATGCGTGTGCCCTCGCGTTGGAGGGTGACCAGGGTCTGATCGGGGCGCATGTGGGCTTCTCCGTGGCCGGCCGTCCCCAGCCGCCGACGGCGGGAAGTCGCAGCCAGGCGGGGACTGGTAGGGGTAGTGGCGTTCGTTGAGGATCCGGTGATCGGGTCGTTCGGCCTCGCCGGAGTCGGTGCTCGAGCTGTCAGCGCGAGCGGCGCGCGGCAGGGGGGTCCGACGCTGCCGAGGCTGGCGGCGAAGTGGCGGAGGCACCGCGCTGGCCGGAGGCGGATCGGGCCAGGGCCGCCTGGACACGCCTGGTGTGCGCAGACTGGTCGACGCCGATCCGTTCGGTCAGGTGATCGGCAGCCCTGGCCAACGCTGCCCCGCTGTAGCTGAGTTCGTCGGCGTAGTGCCAGCCTTCGGAGTTGCGGATCTCGCGGGCTCGTTCCTCGTAGAGCTCCCGCGATCCGGGCATGGACCCCTCCATGAGCGCGATGACCTGATCCCACTCGCGGCGGATCTCGCCTGCTCGCTCCAGTACGGAGTCGATCCCCCGCAGGCGCAGCAGGTCGGCGCTGATCGGGCCGTCGAGGTAGTCGGCCGGTTGCGCGGCGGCCCGGACACCAGCCAGGACTTCGGGGCCGTGGGTCAGGAAGGTCTCGACGTGCTCCCAGGCGGCGGCGTCCCGGGCCACCTTGCCATCGGCGTAGCCGGTTTCGTCGATGGGCCAGCCGTCCTCGTCGCAGTACGAGTCGGAGACCGCGTCCCACTGGTCCGAAGCCTGCGTGATGCCGGCGGCGGCGGAGGCCAGGGCCTGGACGCGCGCCCGCCATGCCGTCCGCTCGCCGGCATCTTGCGGCCGGCAGTCACGGGTAGCGGAGGAGCCGGGTGAGGTAGGCATGGTCGTTCCTCCATTCTGTACGGGGCCTCACCGCGAACGCGGCAGCGAGCCCATGAGGGATGGTGGAACCGGAACAGGAGCGTCGCTCTGCTGGCTGCCCGAGCAAGTGCCCCGGGCCGACGCCGTCGGCGAGGGGCGGCCTGCTGCTTGACGCGACCGGGAGCGGATCTCGTGGTCGACGTTCTCCGCAACGAGATGCAGCTCCTCGCCGAGGTCGGTCAGCCGGGAGGCGAGGGCGTCCAACTCGGACGCGCTGCTTCGGGCACTGTGGGTGCGACACCACGCGGAGGCGGTTGCGAGCATCTGATGCAGGCGGGCCACCGCGCCGAAGTCCTCTGTGACGGCCTCGTGGAAAGGGTTGGTGAACTCGTCGGTTCGGGCTGTGGTGAGGCGGGCGTTCCAGTCAGTGGCTGGTGTGCCGCTGGCCGGACTCGTGGCCGGGCCGGTCGCTGGGTGGCGCTGGAGTGGGGCGGCGTTCTCGACCACCCCGAACGGGAGACCAGGGGCGAGCTCGGACCGGGAACCCACCACCCCACGTAGACTCACTGCCGCGCCTCCTTGCGCTGCACAGGAAGTGAGAAATCGGCAGTTGCGGTGAACCCGCGGACCTCGCCGGACATGCGGGCGTCGGTGTCGAACAGCTCCCGTTCGACCGGATGCAGGATGTGCTGCGTAATGAAGCTTCGACCTGCGACTTTCCACAGGCCCCGGCCCTTGGTCAGGGCGGACACGGCCTGGGTTTCGACACCGGTCAGGCCGAGCAGCGACGCGGCGGCGGCGAGCTGGTCGGGCTCCTGGCGGTAGATGATGCGGGTGCTGCAGTCGGCGAGGAGACCCTCGGCGAGCACCCGGCCGCGCGAGCCGGCGTCGCCCGCGCTCAGTAGATCGCTGAGGCGGTGGATGATCATCAGGTTGGCGATGCCGAGACCTCGGCTGAGTTTCCACTGGCTCTGCATGCGCTCCAGCAGGCCGACGTGCCGCATCACCCGCCACGCCTCGTCGTAGATCACCCAGCGCCGGCCGCCGGCGGGGTCGGCGAGCGCGGACTCCATCCAGGCGCTCGCGCAGGCCATCGCGAGGACCAGCGCGGTGTCGTCGCCCGAGCCGCCGAGGCGGGAGAGGTCGATGGACAGCATCGGGGTGGTCGGGTCGAAGGCCACGGTCGAGGGCGCGTCGAACATGCCGCTCAAGTCGCCGTGGACCAGGCGGCGCAGGGCATGCGCGAGGTCTTGCGCGGCGCGCCCCATGTGCCCGGCCCGGTCACCGAGAGCCCGGTCGAGGCGGTCGGGCGAGCCGAGGGTGTGCGCGATCTCGCCGAGCAGGGGCACGGTGCCGCTGGCCTCGGCTTCCGCGACGGCCAGGTCCAGCGCGAGATCGAGGGCCGTGTGCTCCATCGGTCGGAGATCGCGCTTCAGCACGGTGCGCGCGAGGCCGGCCAGAAGCAGGAGACGGCGCTTGCGGACCTCGGTCGACCAGTCGTCCTCGCTCACCGAAGCTGGCCGGGCCGGGGCGTCCAAGGGGTTCAGCCTGCCCGGGAGCCCCGGCCCCAGCGCGATGCTGTAGCCGCCGAGAGCGTGCGCGACGGCCGTCCACTCGCCCTTGGGGTCGCAGGGAACGTAGACCCGGTATCCGTGGGCAATCGCCCTGGTGGCTATGGACTTGGCCAGCGCGGACTTGCCCATGCCGATGATCCCGGCCAGGACGGCGTTGGGGTTGGTGAAGCCCTCGATCCGGCCGCTGCCGTACAGCGAGAACGGGTCGTAGCAGAACGCGGCCTCAGCGTGGACGTCGCGGCCGATGAAGATGCCCTCCGCGCCCAGGCCGCCCTCGGCGAGGAACGGGTAGGCCCCGGACACGGTGGCGGTGGTCATCCGGTGGGCGGGCAGGCTGAGCTTGCCGCCGCGTGCCGAGGAGGAGCCGGGGCGTCCCGACGGCGGATAGGTCGGCCGCAGCTCCGGGTCGAGGGTTTCCTCGTCGCGGCGCCTGGGCGGGGCTCCGGCGAGGCGGGCCTGGCGGCGGGCCTCTGCGAACCCGGCGCGGGCGGCGCGCTGCTCGGCGCGCGACGCCTTGCGGGGCACGAACAGGTGGGAGGCGCTGGCGCGGGGGCGGGGCATGAACGTTCTCCAGACGGAAGGCAGGGTCAGTAGCGGACGAGGCCGGTGAACGGAGCGTGGAGGTCGGCCGGGGTGGTGCGGCGTCGGACCAGGTGCGCGGTGCGCTGGTGGCGCTGGCAGATGGTCAGCTCCGGTGCGCCTTCTGGCAGGCCGGCCTGGCACGCTTCGCGGTCGGGGACCTCGCCGGAGCCGGGTTGGGGGGCCGCATGGTAGGCGGCGTGGACGTGGTCGGCGGCCTGCCAGATCCGGGTGCGGGCGGCGCTGAGCTGGTCGCCCTCGATCGGCACGAGATGGCCTGTGCGGACGGCCTGGGCGTCGAGTAGGCCGTGCAGCGAGACGAGGTGGGCGTGCAGGGCGTGCAGCTCGGCGCGGGTGGTGACGAGGGGACCGCCTGGCACGTTGAGCGCGCGGTGGAAGTCGAGCGCGGCGGTGGCGAAGGGCACGAAGTCCTGCGCGGTCGGGCTGGAGGTACGGGACATGGGGGTGCTCTTTCGGAAGGGAGGGGGCCGGCGTCAGGCGGCGAGGGCGAGCGGCATGGCGGCGGCGGTGAACGCTTCGGCCTGCTGCCAGGTGAGCGGCCTGAGGTCGAGCTGGGCGCCGACCGCCGCGGTTTCCACGACCGCGCAGGCGGAACGCAGCTCCTCCTCGGAGTCGGCCGAGACGGTCAGCAGGCCAGTCAGGGCGACATCCGCGTGGCCCGCGATGAGCTGCCGCTCCCGGGACTTGATGTCCTGGTACTCGATCGAGTCCGCTTCGGAGTCGACCTGGCCGCGCCGCGCTCGCTCGGCGGCGTCCGCGATCACAGTGGCCTTCTTGCGCTGGACATCGCGCAGGGCGGCGTCCAGCCCCTTCGGCTCGTACGACAGCGACAGGGTCCGCCGCACCCCGGCGGTGAACAGCAGCTGGTGCAGGAAGCCCGCCGCCGTCTCGGTGCGGGGCCAGTTCTCCACCCAGTACGTGCAGTGGACGGCGGAGTCGGTCGCGATATGGTCCGACTTCTCGACGACCACGACCGGGCCTGCAGCGGCGGGGTCAGCCTCGGGACGCCCGGAGGAGGACCAACGGTCCAGTGCGGCAAAGGCCTTGGGATCGTATGCCGTTCGCACGACTGCCGCGATCTCGTGGGCGGTGAGCCAGCCGGTGGGGTTGAGCCCGGCGGTGCGCGCGGCCTGGTCGAAGGTCGAGGTCAACTGTGCCAGGACACTGAAGGACCCGGTCAGACCGCCTCCGGCCTGGTTGATCAGCCGCCTGGCGGCCTTGGCGTCCAGCGAGATGGCGACGTACGCCTCGTGCGGAGCCGCAGCCGGGCCCGCGCTCTGGATCAGCTCGCTGTAGACCCGGCCGGCCACCGGTGCAGCGGGGCGGCCGTGCTCCTCCCAGTACCGGCGAAGGGCGTCGCCGGAGTCCGGCACGGTTCGCTCGATCACCTGGATCCGGGCGACCTGACCGGTGCGGGCCAGCGCGGCGAGGGCACGCCCCCAGCCATGGACGTTGGCGTTCTGGGCGCCCGGGTCGAGCAGCGCGTATGCGCGGGAGGACACCTTGACGACGGCGGTCAACGTGCCGGTGTGGGGGTTGTGGACCGCGCCGTACCGGCGGTCGGGGGCGGTGACCACGCGCAGGCTGGCGGCGGTACCGGGCAGGTGAAGGAGTCCTTCGCGCACCGGGCGCCGGGAGGGCCGGGTGACCCAGATCAACTGGCCCCGCATCCGGCGGAGCGCGTACCGGAAAACGATCGGTGCCCAGTCGGCCAGGGCCCGGCCTCGGTAGCGAACGAAGACGAGCAGCGCGATGGCGGCCCACAGCGGGATGAGTTCGAGCGCGCCGACCACGCCACGGGCGAGGATCACGGCGAGCAGGAGCAGGCCGGTGAGGCTCGCGACGATCAGCTGCGGCGCGGTCAGGCCGAGCAGGATGCCGCGCCTGCTGCGGTGCGGGAACTTCACGATGGCCGTGGCGACTTCGGCCTGGGGGTTGTCAGACATGTTGGTTCCAGACAGTGGGAGCGGGCGAGACGGGGCGGAAGGCGCGGCACTCGTCTGGAGCTCATGGCAGGACTCCGTCTCGGGCGTTCGGGGGAAGGGGACGGGCTGGAGGGCTGCAGCCCGCCCCCTGGGGTCGTGGTGGGTCAGGATCCCGACGGCGGCTGGTCGGGGAAGACCCAGCTCGCCGGAATCGGGGAGCCGGTCGCCGACGGACCGGTGGAGAGCGGCGGCGGTGCGGCGGGACCGCTGGGCGGCACGGCACCGGCGTGGGTCAAGCTGCTGCCCGGAGCCGACGCACCAGCGGGCTGGGCGGCGGAGGGAGCGCCCTCGGAGCCTCCTGCTTCGGTGTCGGTAGGCCGGGTGATCAGCGCGGGGATGCCGGGGCGCTGGAGCAGGGCGCGGCCCTTGTCGCCGGAGGCGTCAGGGTCCTCGCCGTACCGGAAGCTGGTCCGCGGCTTCGGTGGTCCGGCGTCGATGCCCTCCTTGCTCAGGTTGCCGCCGGCGGGATTGATGCCGGAGGCGACACCGTCGCTGCCCGCGCCGGGGACCCGGCTCGGCCCCTGCGGAGCAGGAGTGCCGGTGCTGGCCTGCATCGCGAGGTTGCCCGCGGTCTTCGCGGCCCCAGCGGCGACCGCCATGCCGGCGACTCCGGTACGGTGCAGGTCGTCGTGTCCGCCGCCGTCACTCGCCCAGTGGGCGAACTTGTAGGTCGCGTACGGGCAGAGCAGCACCAGGACCATCACGACGATGCCGGCCATCGCATCGGACAAGGCAGCCATGCCGTCCCTGGCGTCGGACTTGCCCATCGCCGAGACGCCGATCAGGAAGACCACGGTCATCAGCAGCTTCGATACGACGAGGGTTGCGGTGGCCTCGATCCAACCCCGGCGCCAGCGCTTGGCGACCTCCCAGCCGCCACCGCTCCCGGCGAAGACTGCGAGAGCGACCATGATCAGGACGCCGACCTTGCGGGCGACCATCACGCCCCAGTACAAGAACGCGCCGATCGCGCAGCCGAGGGCGACCAGGGCTGGGACTCCCCAGCCGAGGCCGTACATCGCCCCCAACTCGTTGACCCTGATGACGCGGCGGATCGCGTCGTCCACTGAGCTGTTGGCCGCTTGGAACAGGCCGTCGGACAGGGCGTCGACCACCGTGATGGCCACGGAGGTGAAGGCGACGGCGCAGAAGGAGAATAGGACGCCGGTCATCGTGCCGATCGCGGCTTGAGCGAGGGCGCGTTTGTCCCATCGCCAGGCCGCGAACATCAACTGGATGCAGAACGTGCCGACCGTCAGGGCGAGGCCGATGGGCAACAGCAGCTCATAGTTGTCCCGGAACCAACCCGCGTTGAGATCGATGGCGGTGGTTTCGTTGACGGCCTTGGCGGCGAGATCGGCTGCGCTGGCGGCCAGCTCACCCGCTGACTTCGCGATCCACGCCCCGATGCCGTCGGTGACGGTCCCGGCGGGGTTGGTGGCGAAGTCGACGGTGCCGCAGACCTTGTCCATCAGCGGCAGGTCGCAGACTCCCATGGCGATACCTCCTATCTCGGGGTGGGGGTCAGGGCGCGACGGTCGGCAGGACACCGGCCAGGGCGCAGGGCTGGGAGGGACGGCACTGGACAGCGAGGGTGGTGACGCGGTTCTCGGCGCCGCCGTGCGGCGAGCCGTCCCAGGCGATCGACTGTTTACCGGAAACCGTCACGGCGTAGACGTACGCGGTGGTGATCGCCCCGGGGTCCGCCTGCAGGGCCTGGGTGAACGAGTTTGGGAAGTGCGCCTCGTTCACGGTGGCCGTGGCGAACTGGCCGCCTGCGGCCATCTCCTTCCACAACACGCTCGAGGGGACGAGCGCGTCGACCGAGGCGGTGTCGGCGTACTTCGTCTCGCGGGTCAGCCACCCGTGCACGGCAGTCAGCAGCTCATGCTGGGAGTAGGCGCGGGTGTCGTAGGACCACAGCGCCGCGGCTGCCGCCTTGCCGAAGGTGACCGGGTCGTGCGTGGACGGGGGAACGGGCAGGGCGCTGCGGCTCCCGTGCGGAGGTGACGAGCCGGAAGCAGAAGCGGCCGGGGAGGAGGGGGAAGCCGAACTCGCCTGCGACGCAGAAGCCTTGGGGGAGGTCCTGCCGTCACGGGTGAGGTAGGAGGCCAGGCCGGCGAGGGTGACGAGCACCACCAGGACAGCGGTACCGAGCAGCGCCCGGCGGCGCACGCGAGACGCGCCGCCGGGGTTCGTGGAACGGGGAGACATCAGCGGACCTGCGATCCCAGCGTGCTGAAGAACGCCACCACACCGTTTGCGGCACCCAGCAGAAGGGCCGCGCCGGCGCTGACCAGCACGCCCTTCTTCCCGTTGGCCTCGGCCTGGTGGCCGCCGGAGTGGTGGCCCCAGGCCCACACGCCCGCACTGACGGCGAGCGCGCCGACCGCGGCGATGATCCCGAAGAGGTTGATCGAACCCATCACCTGCTTGAGGACCGCCAGGCCCGGCAGCCCGCCCCCGTTCGGTTTGATCCCGGGGTCGTAGGCGAGCTGGAAGACCGTGTCGGCGAGGTACATGATTGTGAACTCCAGTTCGATTTAGTGCACGCCGAAGCCCGAGTGGACGAAGCGCCAGTGCAGGAAGGGGGGAGGGAGAGAAGCGCCGGTCAGACGACGCGGCGGGCCGCGAGGATCTGCGGCTTCCAGGACGCGAGGGTCGCGAGGCGGACCACGTCGCCGGTGTGCGGGGCGTGCACGATCAAGCCCTTGCCGACGACCATCCCGACGTGTTCCGGGACTTCGGCAGTCCCCTCGGTGAAGACGAGGTCACCGGGCTTAAGAGCGTCGACCGATACCGGCTTGCCCTCCTTGACCTGCGTGTACGTCGTCCGGGTGAGGGTGAGGCCAGCGGCCTTGTACGACTGCTGCATCAGCGAAGAGCAGTCGCAGCGGCCCATGGGGTCGGGCCCGTGGGAGTCGGTGCAGCTCCCGCCCCACTGGTACGGGGTGCCGAGTTGGCCGAGCGCCCAGCGGATCGCCGTCTGGACCTTGGGCGGAGCGTCTGCCGGGATCTTGTATCCGGCCGGCACCGCGCCGGGCGGGATGGTCCCGAAGTCGGTGCCGTCCCCGCCGGCCGTGCAGGCGCCCGCGGTACTCGGCGGAGGACCGGCCGTGCTGTCCGGGCCGGATGGGGTGGGGCTCGGCGACGTGGCGCCGGCCTTCGACAGCAACGGCTCCATCGCCTGCTGCAAGGCGGAGGCCAGGGGCTCCCACTTCGCGTAAGCCTCCGGGAAGCCGGACTTCTGCACCGCCTGGGCGGCCTCAGTGACGGACAGGGACTGCCAGCCCGAGACCTTCTCCAGCGCCTTGTAGAACATCGTCGAGGCGTGCACCGGGTCGAGGATCTCGTTCGCGGTGCCCCAGCCCTGCGACGGCCGCTGCTGGAACAAGCCCAGCGAATCGCGGTCGCCGTAGGTCAGATTCCGCAGGCCGCTCTCCTGCAGGGCGGTCGCCAGGGCCACGATCTGACCCCGGGCCGGGATGTTCATCGCGACGCCGGTGGCCTGGATGGTTTTAGCGTTGGGGATCTGCTCGGCCGGGTCGCCCAGGCCCGGCACGGAGACCGTGCCCTTGCCGCCGCCGTCCAGGATCGCCTTCACCTGAGCGGCAACGGCTGCGGTATCCACAGCCTGCGTACCGCCGGTCGAGCAGGAGGCCGAAGCAGTCCCGGCCCCGATGGCGAGGATCGGAACGGCCAGCAGAAGCGGACCGGAGGCGAAGAGACCGACGACTACTCCGGTGGTCTTCTTCATCGCCGCCGTCGCTCGTCGGGGCGGACAGCCAGGGCGGGCAACGGGGCTGGGTTAGGGCGTGGGCGTATCAGGGCGTACTGCATCGCAGCGGCTCCTCGCGGTTCGTAGGAGGCGCGGTGCCGACTTCTCGTGCAAAGCCGCCGGCACCGCGCCGATGTGAATCCGCCTCTCAGGGCGGGCCCGGGTCAGGGGAGTTGGTAGCTCCCGGACGCCGGTCTCAGGTCATGCGCGGCAGTCAGCCGCGCTCGTAATCTCAGGCGGTGGACCGGGTCTCCTGACAGCTTCGGGAACGGGAGGGGCAACGCGCTCTCCGGGCCGCGTCTTTGGACGCGATAACACGGATCAGCACAGGTCAGCGGGGGTGGAGCCGGGCTCCGCCTTGGTGACGTGGCGAGACAGTAGACCGGGATTCCGGCCGCACCAAACGACCGCCGAACCCAGGCCCGAAGCACGCACAGGCTCGTTAGGTACGGCCGGAAATCACGGCTAACCTCCGGCGCAACCCCACTCCGGTCGGCCGCTGTTGACCGCCGTACGGAGCTGGCCCAGTCCCGCCGTGCCCTGAAAGAGGCCCCCGCACATGAGCTACACGCTGCACCGAGGCGACGCCCTCACCGTGCTGAAGACCCTCCCGGACGAGAGCATCAACGCCGTCATCACCGACCCGCCGTACAACTCCGGCGGACGCACCAGCTCGGACCGCACCGGCCGCACCGCCCGCGCCAAGTACGTCACGGCCGGATCGGCGCACGACCTGCAGAACTTCCCCGGCGAGAACCGCGACCAGCGCTCGTACCGCAGCTGGCTGACCGACCTGCTCACCGAGGCATACCGGGCGTCCACCGAGCACGCGGTTGCGATGGTCTTCACCGACTGGCGTCAGGAACCGACTACGACCGACGCCCTACAGATGGCCGGCTGGACCTGGTCCGGCACCATCCCGTGGATAAAGCCGGCCAGTCGGCCCCGCAAGGGCGGGTTCAAGCAGTCGTCCGAGTTCATCGTCTGGGGCGTCAAGGGCACCCTCGACAAGGACCGCGACCTCTACCTGCCCGGCCACTTCATCGCCTCCCAGCCCCGCAAGGACCGCGTCCACATCACCCAGAAGCCGGTCGAGATCATGCGGCAGCTCGTGCAGATCTGTCCCGAAGGCGGCACCGTCCTCGATCCCTTCACTGGCAGTGGTTCCACGGGCGTCGCCGCCCTGCGCGAGGGCCGGCAGTTCGTGGGGGTCGAATTGTCCGCGCACTACGCCGACGTTGCCGAGCGAAGGCTCCGAGCTGAGCTGGCCCAGGACGACTTCGTCCTGGCAGGACCGGAGGCATGAGCGTGAGAGCGACCAGACCGGAGCCGACGGACTGTAGACGCAAAAGGGCGGCTGGTGCATCGAGAAACCGATGCACCAGCCGCCCTTTCTGTTGCGTCAGGCCGCCTCGAAGGCCCGCCGGATCAGCGGTCCCGCCTTCTCCAGGTCGGCAGCCGAGGCGATCCGTACCTCCAAGTCGCCGGTCCCAAGGTGGCCGATACCGCGCATGTCACGGGAGAAGCCCAATCCGTTTCTGCAGCCCCCTTTGCGGCATCGCCGCTGGTCTGGGGTTGTGTTGCGATTGCGGTCAGGATGGCATGGGCGAGCATGGCCAGGGTGATGTGTCGATACCAGCCGACATAGCGGCGGACCTCGTACTCGTCCAGGCCGCACTCGTTCTTCGCGGCCTGGAAGCATTCCTCGATCGCCCAGCGGCTGCCGGCAATGTGGGCCAGTTCGGAGAGCTCGATGCCGACGGGTGCGTAGGCGAGGTAATAGGCCAGGTCAGCAGGGTCGGACAGGCTGCGGCGGGCCATCACCCAGCGGTGATGGGTCGGCGGATCGGGGTCGAAGATCAGGTTGGCGGGTAGCTTGGCTGCGGCCCAGTCGTAGACCCGTGGACCCTTGGCACCGTCACCGCAGGACAGCCGCTGCCAGGCCTCACCGGGTGCCTCGCCGATCAGCTGGTCGATGCGCCAGATGCCGGCCAGGGACTTGATCTGCTGCGACTTGGGCACCGCCACCACATAGCCGATGTCGAGCTGCTCGAGCAGGCGGCGAAAGTGCCGGTCCTGCCCATATGCCTCGTCGGCGGTGACCCCCTTGGCGGGCAGGCCAGCGGCCCGGCAGCGGCGGACGATGCCCCGGGCCAGCTCTCCCTTGGTAGCGAAGCCACGTTCGTCGGGGATCTTCGCCGCCCGGCAGCGGTCACGATCGGACGTCCAGGCTTTGGGCAGATAGAGCTCCCGGTCCACCAGAGCCCGGCCCGAGCCGGTGGCATAGGCGGCGAACACCCCGATCTGGCAGTTGTCGATCTTTCCGGAGTTCCGGTGTACTGCCGGCCCACTCCGGCCGACGTGGTGCCCTTCTTGATGAACCCGGTGTCGTCGATGATCAGTACTCCGTCCGGCCCGAGCCGTTCGGCGATATAGGCGCGAACGTCGTCACGCAGCGCATCCGCGTCCCAGACACTGCTGTTCAGTAGCCTCTGAAAGCCGTCGGGGGTGCGGTGACCTGCCCATTCCGCGAGCTGCCAGCCGTTCTTGCGTGTCGCCCGCCACAGCAGACCGCGGACGTAGTCGCGCATTCGCCACCGCAGATCCGCCCGAGCAAACCGGCCCGCCACCCAGGCGAACGCCGACTCTAACTCACCCGCCCAGTGCGCGACTTCAGTCATCCCCTCCATACCTAGGACAACGACAACCACCAGCCCAGGACACGAACCGCTGCTGGAGTACTAAGCAGCCGATATGGCGGCCACGGAGAGGGCGGGAAGGAGGCCGGCACCCACATACGTCGGCGCGAAGGATTGGGCGCCGATGGGCGATCCATGGCTGGGGCTCGGTTGGATAGTCGCATCCTGCAGTGGCGGGTTGGCTGCCGGAACGGTCACGTTCCCCAGCGATCTCAACCGGAGTGTAAAGGTGGCCGGCGGACGATGTGGCTCGCATCGCGGTGGAAGCGGTGCGGTCCGCTGCGACGAGCGTCGCATAGGGGGAAGTCCCTTCGACGACCGAGCTTACGAGGTGTCCATCATGCAACTCGGCTGCCGACGCACGCATCTTTAGCCTGTTGCGTCCTCCAACCTAGAGGGGCGCTTCCGAAGGCGGGAGGACGGGCCAAGGGTGGGCTGGTGACCGTCACGGGGTGGCGTTGTCAGTGGTGAGTCGTAGCCTCTGGGGCAAGATGTGGTGTGTGTTCGGCGTGAAGCTGAGTGAGAGGCACAGCGGACGGGATCGCGGCTGATCCGTCTTCCGAGAACGGCGCATCGCTGGAAGAGAGGATCAGGCATGGCCACGCTTCCCACCCAGTTCGACAAGGCTCTTAGCGCGGTGGAGCCAGATCACGACGCCACGCACGCGCGAGACGTACACGCGCAGGTATCGGACGTGCTGGAGGGCGACGAGCGCCTCCGTGGCCTTGGGGTCGTTCCCCTGCTCATCGGGTCGTACAAGCGGCACGTCTCCATCAAGCGGGTCAAGGACGTTGACGTCTTCGCCCGGTTGACGAAGGCCGACGGGTCTCTCAGACCAGGGGCCATTCTTGATCACGTTGCGGAGACTCTTGACACCGCGTTCCCGGGCAACGTGGAGCGCCAGCATCGCTCGGTCAAGGTCGACTTCCCCGACTACGACCTGTCGGTGGATGTGGTGATCGCACGTCCGTGCGGCAACCACTGGGAAATTCCTCAACGGATCGAGGAAGACGGTCGCGCGCGGTGGATAGAGACCAACCCGACCAGGATGACGGAGTTGACGACCGAAGCGAACAAGTCGTTCCTTCTGTATGACGACGATGAGGAGAGTGGTGTCTATGTACCGATCGTGAAGCTCGTCCGGCAGGTGCGTCGTACGTGGGTCGATGACCTACCGGGTGGCTACTACTTCGAAGTCTTGACCTACCACGCTTTTCAGATGCTGCAGCCGGCCGAGAGGACGGTCGCCGCATATCTCACCTGCATCTTGCGATGGATCGCCGACACGTTGCCCGAGTATGTCTATGAAGGGCCGGTCGATCCAACGCTGCCCACCAAGACGATCAAGACGAAGGCCACGGCCGAGCAGATCGAGGCGGCCGCGGAGTAGATGGCGAGGGCCGCGGACCTTGCTCAGGAGGCACTTGGTGAAGAAGATCGGTGCGTGGCAGCTGTGAAGTGGCGCCGGCTACTGGGCACAACCCAGAACACGGAGATCGCGGAGGATGTCTTCCCGCTACCCGACTACTGCAACTGGGACGGCACGACGAAGAACAGGAGCGTCATCAAGGGCGCGCCAACAGTCCCGGCAGGGCAGGACCGCTACGCGTGAGCAGTAACGATGGCTGGGAAGCTGACCGGCTGCGCGAGGACTTGGTGGTGCGTGGTTTCACCGACGACGGGGTACGCCTGCGCGGCCCCGTCCTCTGGTGCCCTCCGGCTCATGCCGAGGTTCTAGCGCGCGTGGAGATCAAAGTCGACGAGCGTTTCCCCTTCCATCCACCGCAGGTCCGGCTCCTTGACCCTGGTGCACTGGTGGAGGTCACCTTTCATGTCGACCGTTCAGCACGTCGCGGCGTCTCCGGCAACTTGTGTCTGTGGGACGACATATGGCCGGCCGACAGAGCACCGTGGACGGAGGCCGACGAGCTGCTCTCCCGAATCGCCGGCTGGCTCGAGCTCACAGCAGCCGGATGGCCAGGTGACAGCGTTTGCGATCTAGAGCGCTACCTAGAACCAGACCCGACGACGTTCGTGCTGTACAATGCCGAGCAGTTGGCTGGACTCGAAGGTCACGCCGTTCACATCCGCGCAGGCTCCACGACCGGGACTAAGGAGATCGGGGAAACCCCGCACCGGTTGAAGAGGCGTTCAGGGCGCCCTGGTTTCCGCCGGGCGGACAGACAGCTGGCGTGGGTGGAGAACCTTGGACAAATCCACAGACCTGTCCGACGCTGGTGTGATATTCACGAGGTACTTGGAGAACGTGCGACGCCAGTAGAACGACTCGTTGCGGCAGGTGTGGTGAATCTGGTGTTGCTTCGCTACCAACGCGGCAACCAGCAATCCGTCCTTGCCCTGACGGTGAAGTACACCACCGCTGGCATCGAGGTCCAGGCGTGTGAGAGCGCCGACACAAGCAGTTACACACGCCAGATGCGGGCTGGCGCGACGGCGGCGCTCCTGGCAGACGTACCTATCGCCATCGTTGGATGCGGCGCCATCGGATCACTCACGGCCGACTTGCTCTACCGTGCGGGAGCCCGGCGCCTCACCCTTATTGATCACGAACGCTTGCGCCCGGGAAACGTGGTCAGACACCTCGCTGGTCTCGAACAGGTCGGCGCCTGGAAGTCTGTCGCCGTTCGAAACTGCCTCTCGACTATCGACCCGGCGGTGGACGCAGTGCAGGCCATGCCAACGGCGATCTCTTCGCCTGACCAGGCCATACGGCTACTTGAAGATCACCGCATCGTGGTGGACGCCACCGGCAGTGCTCGCGCTACGAGCATGCTTGCGTTCGCCGCGAACACCACCGGCGCCGACGCGGGTAAAGCGGTCTTCACTGTGTGCTCTCAGCGTGACGGAGATGTCGTACGAGTCGATCGACTTCCGGCGCGGAGCGCAGAAACTTACCTCCCTCCACTGCCTGGTCGCGATAAACCTAACGAGTTGCGAGAGCAGGGCTGTGGGAGTGCTGTGTCGCGTACCTCGCCGATAGCTGTCGCAGGTGCCGCCGGCTTGGCTTGCCGGGTGGTGCTGGACGAGTTGTCGGAGGCCTCCATGCTCCCTGACTCCGTCGCGTTCGTGGGCCACCCGCAGCCGGAGGAGCCGTTTACCCACGTTGGGCTGGTGACTCCGAAATGCGCGTCGCGGAACGCGGTGGGGAAATGAGACATCGTCATCTGAATGCTGTCCTCCACCCCAACGTGCTTGACGTCATCCGAGCAGCCGCAGTTGCTTCTGGACGCACCGAGACAGGAGGTTTGTTGCTCGGTTGGTGGGAGCGCGACGCCCTCGTGGCCCGGTACGCTATCGAGGTACCAGACCCCGATGCGACGACGTCCTCTTGGACGCGGGCGCGTCACCGAGCCCAGAACGCCTTGGACCGAGCGCTCGCGGACTTGGACCATCCTTGGCTCGGCTATGTCGGTGACTGGCACACCCATCCTGCGCTGTGCGGCCCAAGTAGCCAGGATGAGCAATCGATTTGCAACGCCTCCCTTGGCTACAGCCAGCCACTGTTGCTGCTGGTGCACTGCGCCGACGAAGCGATCAAAGCACGTTCTGCGGCCCGGGGGCAGCTCTGCCCGCTTACAATCCACTGTCGGCCTGACAGCTTCTGAAGCGGCAACGTTCTCGCATCGGATTGGCACCGCGCATCTGGGCGTACGCCTCTCCAAGCCTCCAGGCCGGGTAGAAGGCGTACGCAGGGGCCTTGTTCCCTCCAGTGCGCATCAGGGGATCGGGGAGTTTGTGGCGTCTCAGAGAGTTACTTGGTTGCTGCGGTTCTTGTCTTCCGCGCAGGGACTGTTGACGGTCGTGGCATCCGCAGCAGCCGGTCTCGCGGTGGGATTGCTGCCCAATCTCGTACAAGCTGTGCCAGGGGTGGGAGGAAAGCTGTGGTGGCTCGCGGCTGTTGCCGTTGCCTCCGTGTTGCTCTTCGCGGTGTGTGCCACCTTGCTTCATGGAAAAGAGGGGGTGGGCATCGTCGTCGTCGTGAGCGAGCGAGGGTGGGACGTCACGCGGCTGCGCGCACTGCGGTCCGACGCCCTGGAGCGGCACCCCAGCTGTTTTACCGTTAATGTCTCCGAGCTGCTCGGCCGCGACAACGGAAGCGAACAACAGGATTCCGGCCACTCCCACGACCGTGTTCGCTTCGCGCACCGGGTCATCCAGGCCCGGATTCTGGAGGCTGAGCAGCCATACGAAAACGTCTCTCTGTACGTGACGGCGCGCCATCACGATGCCTACCGGCTGGGTGACCTCCTCCGAGACCAGCGGCACACCTCGCTCCGCCTGATCAGGCAGTCGCATGAGGACGGTGTTGGCATCTTCGAGGCTCTCCGCCTACACAGTGGTCTGACACGCCAGCCCGATGCCAAGGACATGCAGACCCTGCGCGACGTGCTCGTACGAGATCCGGAGACCGAAGGACCGGAATGGCATGCGTTTGCGAGACCAGACGGAGATGCAGTGCGGCGGATGGCTCTCATCCTGCCGATGGCCGGACATCTGGCCGGTACGCGGGAGAAGGCGTTGGCCGCGGCACGTGACGGTCGGCATGACGAGTATCTTCTGCCGCAAGCTTCGGGTGTCCGAGAACACTGCGCGGGCGCACTGATCTTTGCCACTCGATCGGGGAACGTTCCCGATCGGCGGGACGTGTACGAGTCTCTTATTCGATATGTCCATCACCACTGGAATCTCAAGATGACCGAGATGCTCGCAGCGCAAGGCACCCCGTTGCGTGGCTGGGCCTTCACCGACGGCCCTACCGAGATCGCCCTCGCTCTTGGTCACCTACTGGGACGTCAAGCTGATCTTGTTCCGTGGCGGAGACCCACCGGAGGATAGAAAGACAAGCGCGGGTCCGTATGGGCGCGGCTCTGTGCACCGAGGAACGAAGCGCTAACCAGGCGGGGGAGTCGACGACGATCGTGCCGTTCGAGATTGGTCGACCCGGCTCTGGAGGAGAAGGCGGTGCAGCGGCGGCTGCGTGACCCTCCGCTCCGAGCCCTGGCCCTGGCCTACAGCAGCTACGGCACCTCGACGCCGAAGACGAAGTTGGAGTTACTTTCCCAAGCGGCCAGCGACGTGCGAGGCCACGGCAACGCTACTGCTGCCGCCTGGGTCCTCGGCAGGCACGCGGAGGAGGCTGCGGCGGCCGGCGACGCCATGGGGGCGCTCCGAGCCTTGGACCGAGCGCGCTTCGCCTACGACTTCGCGGATCACACCAGCGAGCAGGCGTGGGTCCGGTTCGTGACCCCCTACCGCATGGACTCGCTGGCCCTCTCGGTGTACGGGCAGTTGGGGCGTCCCGAACTCACCGCTACAGCGGAGACCGCAGTCGACCGCCTCGGAGACGAACTCCCGGACGGAGGCGTCGTGGTCCTCGGTGATCTCGCTTTGGCTCTGCTGCGTGGAGGTGATGTCGACCAAGCGGTCTACGTGTCAGGCCAGTTCGCCGCAGCGGCACAGACGAAGCCCAACACGATGGGCAAGGAGCGTGCATTGACAATCGCAGCGTTGCTTCCCGACAGCGAGCAGGAACTCAGCCGCCATCTCCGGCAGTTCGCAGTCTAAGTCCCCACGCGCGGTAAGCGGGTAAGCCCAGGACGCGAACGCTGTCGTACGGTCGGCCCGGCGCTCCGCAGAACCTATGCCGTCTCCTCGGCAACCCAGGACAGGTACGCCTCCGACCCACCGGTCACGGGTAGCGTGATCCACTGGGGGACGTCGTACGGGTGCTTCTCGTGGACCCATGCCTCCAGTGCTGGGAGACGGTCGGTTGTAGTCATATACGGGATCCGCCACTCCTGCGCCGTCTCGACCTTCCCCTTCCACCAGTAGAAGGCTGTGATCGGCGCATCAATGTGAACACTCGCTGACAGCTTGCTCTCAACCGCACCACGGGCCAGCGCCTTCGCCTGATCCTCGTTGTCGCTGGTCGTCTGCGCGATCACAATCTCGTTGACCATGCAACTACCTCTCCAGCTTGGGTACCGCGACCCTACCTAGCCGCTGGAGGGCCGACATCAATACGATCTGGGCGGCAGTCCGGACGTTGCTTACGCGGAAGGGATAGCCGGTCGGCCGTCGCCCGTCAGTCGAGTAGGCGCAAGAAGCGCGACGGGCACAGGTCAACGCTCGCAGTATCCCCTCGGCTGGTTTCTCGACAAGGACGACGAGGCCCTCGTCGTCCTTGTCGAACGCCTCTGGGCTTGGTATCGCGCACAGTTCAGACTCGCCTCCCCGGCCTACTCGGCGATCGACCCGATGACCTGACCCCCGCCAGGCTCCTGACAGGCAGCCTGACAATGCCTACGGTTGGAGTACTAGCCTCCATTCCTCCCCCTGTACTGGCCTGGGCACCGTTCAGAGGGTCAGGTGCACCGCCGAATCAAATCATCACTGATGGCGCGTGCTTGCTGAAGTAGTCCTTGAACGCGCCCCGTATCTGGGCCTGCACGTACCCCACTCGTGCGGTGTCCGCAGGGACGACTCCTGGCTCGAACTTCCTTCGCGAGCCGAAGTATTTCACCACGCTGGATGCCGTTGTGCCGATGTTCGAGACGAACAGCTCGGCGAGTGTGCTGACGTCCACGCGCAGACCCTCGAAGTTCCGTGCCTGCGCAAGCCGGAGGCCCGAGGTGTAGTACTTGCACTCGATGACCAGGACGCACTGACTGCCCCGCGGTGCGTATCGGAGTGCTCGGCTGGTTGCGGCCTCCTCGGCCGGAAGTACGAGAACGTCACATTCATGCAGGACGCCTGACTTGCCCATCACCTTTACCCCTACGTGTACCTCGAGTGCGGGAGCGCCGGCGAACTCGACAAGGGCGTAGGTGTAGCGGGCGGCTCTGCTGTAGATGTCTCCCGGACTGGTCCGGAACACCAGATCGCTAACAAGGTTGTTGTCGATGTCTCGATAGGTGACAGTGGCCCCGTGGCGGCTTGCCGTCGCGACTACGAGGGAGAAGAGGTAACCCTCGTAGACATCCCATGGGTCGGAGGCCGCATGGTAGGAAACCTTGCTCGTCGACAGTAGCCGCCGCAACTCGACCAGCAGTTCGTCGGCCGCCTTCATGAACGGGTCTCTTCCAGCGCTTGATCGATCAAAGATACAAGCCGTTCTCGTTCGGCGGTCGCCAGTCGGTGACTGGTCATCTCCTTCACCCGTTCACCGCGCCGCCGTGTCTCGTCGTCGGGCACGAAGCGAACCGTGTTCACAGGTCGCCTTTGTCCCTCGTCACCGCTCTGGGGTGGAGCCAACAGCGCTTTAAGCGCGGTTTGTTCAATCTCTGGCACTTCGAGGAGTGCTCGGCGAAGGGCTGAGTAGAAGAGCTGAACTCTCTCTGCGGCAGTCATGGGACGCGTGGTGATGACGAGGGAACCGGTCCTGCGCCATGACTCACGCTGGCCCGTTTCGAGCGAGTGAATGGAAACGGTTTCGTAGGGGACCCCCGTTTCGCGTACCACTGCTCCGTGGCCGAGCCCGTGGGTCCCAGCGGCCCCACGCGTTCGTCGTCTGAGCAGACGTTCCTCCGGGACTCCCGCCGAGATGGCCTCGTCTACTTCATCGACTATCCACTGCAACGGGCTGTTGGTGAGTAGCTCCCTGATCGCATTCTCCACTGCTTGGAGTTCGTCCTCGGTCATTCTTCTCCAGGTGCTCGGCTCATGACTGCGTTAGGAGATGGGGCGGTGGATTACCACACACGTGAGGGTCTTCGCCGTGGGACGGGACCGGGGGTGTCACGCATAGATGAGGCGGTACCGCTCGGGAGCAGAGTGCGATGAGTCTACGACGGCGTACCTGTGCGGCGCACCGCGCGCTTCGGCCGCTTCTACGGCAAGCAAGTCCCAAGACCAAGAGCGCCGAACCGTGTTGATGGCCGACAGCGGTACGCACCCCTGTTGCTGTGCCGACTGCCGGGACGACCGACTCGAGTGATGCAGGCGGGCAAGAGGGGAAGGCCCCCACGACCTGGGGGCATCCGACGGCTCTGTCATTTGCCGCGTTGGCAGAGGCCCTGGAGAACCGCGCTACGCCGCGACCGCGGCGGCTTTTGAATGCGCGAGCCCCCCAGTACCGAGGCGCGGGTCCCAGCGCAGTCGTCCTCGTTGTGCGGCGCGTTGAAAACCAAGCCTCGCCATCCGTCGCGCGTGGCCGTGAAACTGACGAGGATTCACCCAAACGAGTGAGCCGAGGCCACACGCTCGTCCGTGATGCCGTGGATCTGCGAGGCGCCCTCAGGGATCGACCGCCCGGCTTCACAAGGACGTCCCCCGAGCCGGAAACGTTCCGCGAGTTCCACCACGCATGCCTCCGAGTGGAGCCCTGTCGTGTCCGCGTCGAGCACCATCAGGGCCTCGTCCCCGAGCGCCGCCGCCCACTCCTTAATTCGAGCAAGCCGACGTCGGGTCTTCTGCGCCGCCTCCGCCCGGTCCCCGCTCGGGCTGTTCGACCTCTGCGGGTGGAGGAAGACCCGAAGGCCGCCGGGGCTGAGGGGAGCGGGCGTCGACGAAGCCGGCTGACACCGTCCCAGATCGTGGGCCGCGTTCGTTCGCTGCGCCGTCGAACGCGGACCCCTAGCGAGGCCGTGACCCGGCTCAGATCGGCAGGTACGGGCTCGGCTTGTCGTGCCAGCTGATGCGGAGGGCGTCGCGGGCGCGGGTCGCGGCCACGAAGAGCATTGAGCGGGCCCTGAGTTCTTCGCGGGCGCAGCGCTGGCGGTCGGTGGCGCGGTAGCGCTCGATGACCGCCGTTCGGGGGATGACACCGTCACGGGCTCCGACGATGGCCAGCTTCTGGTACTCGAGGCCCTTGAAGCGGTGCATCGTGCCGACGTGTACCTCCCCGTCTCCCTTGGGGCCGTCCTTGGTGAGTTCGGCGACGGTGATTCCCGCCTTGGTGGCTAGGTGGAACATCACCTGGCTGACCATGTCCCGTTCCGCGACGCACACGGCGATGCTGCCGCGTGGGTCGCGGCGCGGGCCGGTGCCGCCGTTGCCCGTGGTGATCTCCTCGCGCCAGGCGGTCAGTGTGGCGGCGAGTTGGGCGAGTTCGTCGTCCCAGGAGGTGCAGGGCACCAGGTCGGGCACGGGGCCGCGGAGGACGGAGCGGTATCCGTCGAGGGTGTCGGTGCTGTCGTCGAGGTCGTCGTAGGCGAGGTTCTGGCCGGTGAGGTTCACCACCTGCATGGCCCGGGAGAGGATCTCCTTGGTGGTGCGGTAGCTGAGGGTGAGTCTGGACGAGCGGCCCCGGATGTTGACGCCTACGGTGCCGAGGGTGACCTGCTGGTCGTAGATGCGCTGATGGGTGTCGCCGGCGATGAACAGGTCGTCGGGGCCGGGAGCGACCATGGCGCGCAGCATCTTCCAGTGGGCTGCACGCAGGTCCTGGGCCTCGTCGACGACGATGTGGCGGTAGCGGTGGTGGAGGAAGCGCATGCCGGAGCCGTCGTCGCGGTGGATGAGGTCCTTGCCGCCGACGGCTTCCTTGTGCTCCTGCCGGGCCCTGATCTTGGCGTCGCGCTCTGTTTCGAGGCGGGCCGCGCGCTCAGCGGCCTGTCCCCAGGTCTCCAGCCCGTCCTTGTCCAGGCGGGCGGTGAACTGCTCCAGGATCTTCCAGATCTGGGCGCGCTCCGGGCGGGTGACGGAACGGCCGCGGCCGGCGCGGCGGGCGTCGAAGTACGCCTTACGGTTGCCGATGGACTGGCCGAGGATCACCTGGTCCCACTCCTCGTAGAGGAACTCGGCGTCCCAGCGGCGCTCGTCGAGTTCGAGCAGGAGCTGACGCAACACGTTGAGCGCGACGCTGTCGTAGACGCGCTGTTTGGCCGCGCCCTTGACGGCGTTCTCGCTGAGGACGCGTGCGGCGAGCTGGTCGATGTGGGCGATCTCGACGCGGGCCAGCAGTTCGGGCTCGAGCAGTGAGGCGAGCCGGGCGCGCAGGTCGGTGGTGAGGTTCTTGGTGAACGTCGTCAGCAAGATGGGCTTGTTGTGTCCGGGCGGCAGCTGCTGTGCGAGGTGCTTGACCCGGTGCAGGGCGACGATCGTCTTGCCGGTGCCGGGACCGCCCGAGACGCGGGCCGGACCGTTGTAGGTGCGGGTGACGAGCTTGGCCTGGGTGGGGTGCAGGAAGACTTTCCAGGCGCGGAAGTCGCCCTCTTCCAGGACCGCCTGGATGTCGGCGTCGACGGTGGTGACGGTGGTGCGGGCGAGTGCGGCGCCGAGGTCCTGCTCGTAGTCGTGGCCGAGGTCGACCTTGACCGGGGCGGTGATCTCCTTGCGGACCTCGTCGACGGACATGCCGGCGGCGAGCCCGTACAGGATGTCCTTGGACAGCAGGGGCGCGCCGGCGACCAGCTGGTCGAGCTCGTCGCTGTCGGTGACGGCGAGCGCGAGGTCGATGAGCTGGTCGGTGACACCCAGATCACGCAGGTCGTCGGCGGTGACGCCGGTGAGCAGGGGCTCGGCGGCGGCCGGGGCGGGCTCGGGCGCGGGCTCCTGGGCGGGCCGGGGTTCGGGTTCGGTGGGGGTGAGGGTGACGCCCGCGCGCTGCAGCACGCTCTCGCCCACAACGGAGAGGTCCACGAACTCGATCTCCCCGGTGATCCGGTTGATCGCGACCGAGAGTTCCTCGTAGACGTGCTTGCGGTGCCGTACCGCGATGACGAGCCAGTTCTCCTGGCCCTTATCGTCGACGCCGGCCTTGGCCAGCAGCGCGCGGTACGACGGGTCGATCTTCGCGCGGAAGACCCGGCCGTCGCCCTTGAGGGGTTTGAGATCCAGGCTGGGATGGTCCGGGTCTTCCCGGAAGCGGTGGCAGAAGTCGTAGAACTTGCCCTTGACCGAGCGGTCGAGCTTGTACAGCTCCTGTTCGGCCTTCTGGTACAGGCTGAGCCGGGCGGTCATGTGATCAGTGCTTCCTTCCGTCGCCGTGGGACTCGCAGGAGTCATGGGATTCGTGAGAGTCGTTCATGCCGCAGGCTTCCAAGGCGTCGGGCAGCCTCTCGGCGAGCGAGTCGAGGTGGTCGAGCCAGTCGACCGCTGTACGGACCGCCCACCCCGCGTCGGCGTAGGCCTTGTCGCGTCGGTGGGCTTCCTCGTCGTCCTCGCCATGCGGTGCGGCGACAACGGCGATGCGGACGCCGGAGTCCTGCCAGGCGAAGTCGGCTGGCCAGCGGCGTTCACCGAGCTCGAAGCCGAAGACGGGGGACCGCTTGCCGAGTTCGGCGAGTGCGTGGGCGAGCCGGGTGAGCGCCGAGTCCGGCTCGTCTTCTTCGAGCAGGGGAAGGATGTCCTCGTCCCAGGCGGCGTCGCGCAGCAGCCGGGCAACGGCCTGCTCGGCCACGGAGCCGCTGGCTTCCACCCCGGGGGTGGTGTCGGACTTGTCCTGCGCCAGCGCCGTCGGCGCCTGCTGCGGCCGGTGCGCGGCGATGAGAGAGTCGAGCTCGCCGATGCCGCCGGTGACGGCCAGTACGTCGACCGGGAAGGCGGACGCACGGCTGCCGGCCAGCTGGACGCCGTCGCCTCCGGCGAACGCGAGGAACTGCAGCAGGTTCGACCAGTAGAGCCAGGCCCGCCAGCACCGCTTGTGCTCGTCGGTGCCCAGGACCTCGTCGCGGTCGTCCAGTAGGGCCAGAGCGCTCCACCGCACCGCCTGCGCGTCCTCGCCGTCACTCGTGTCGACGGTGAAGACCAGGGGCAGGCCGCAGCTGTCGGTCGCCTGGAGCACCACGACGGGCCCCTCGCCCGTGACCGGCTCCGCGGCCGGCTCGCGGCCGGCGCCGTACGCGTCGAGCGCGGACCTCAGCACCTGACGTGCCTGGCCACGGTCCACCTGCATCGCTAGCGCGGTTGGCTCGGACATGAGGCCGCCCACCAGGGCCCTCGCGCGGCGCGCCCACCGCTCCTTGACCGGCTCGCGCAGGTACGCGAGGAGCGTGTCGACGGGGTTGGCGAACACGGCCCCAGCGAGGTCGGCACGCTCGCCGTCCATCTCCTCGTACCAGTCCCTCGCCGTGTCCTGCGCGCTGGGCGGGTACGGCGGCCAAACCGGCCGCGCCTTCGCGGCCTCGCCCTTCTCAAACAGCTCCAGGTCGTCCCAGGTGATCTGGAAGACGACATGGTTCCTGTCCCGCAGCAGGTTGCGCTTGTCACAGTCCGAGGCGATCCGGTTATGCGCGCGGGTGGCGTGGAATCGGTGGCCGTCGAGGTAGACGGTGACGTACTCCTTGGGGCCGTCGGTGGACTCGAAGGTGAAGTCGGTACGGGTGAACTCCATGTCCCGCTGCGCCGTGAGCCGCCAGTTGGTGCCCTGGCTGAAGCGCAGATAGCCGCTGGCCGTGCTGCTCTCCTCCAGCACGGCGTCCTGCTCTCCGCCAGTCCAGGTCCGCAGGGCGGCCAGGAACCGGGCCTCCAGATCGGACTCGACCTGCTTGTCCAGGCCGATCAGGTCCGTGCTGGGCAGCTGAGCGACCTTCCACAAATCGACGGGCCCGTCCTCGCCGAGCACCGGCTCGCCGTCCTGGTCGACCGGGCCCAGTAGGTCGTTGATGATCTGCAGGGCCTCGAGGCGCGAGACGGTGTCTTGGTGCCGCTCCTCGGTGTAGCGGTGCAGGCAGCGGTGGCATGCCAGCCGCCCCTCGTCGCGGCAGGGGCACTTCAGCAGCCCCCTCCGTGCGTCGGCGAGGGCCGCTCGGAAGTGAGCGGGGTCGGTGAGCCGGTGCAGGTAGCCGGTGCCGCCCGGCAGGCGGTCGAAGAGCACCAGGAAGTGCCGCGTCTCGCCGGTGGCCTGGTCGGGCATGCGCGCCAGGGTCGAGTCCAGGTGCTGCGGGTCACCGCCGAAGTGGTGGTCCACGCCCAGCCGCAGAGCCGCCCGGAAGGAGTGGATCTTCTCGTCGACCAGGACCGTGGCGGCCGGCAGCAGTACCCGCAGCGCCTCGGTGCGCAGCTGGTGGGCCAACAGCACGGCTTCCTGCGGTACGACCTGCGGCTTCTTCCCGCGACGCAGCGGGCACCACGGCTGGTGATGCTTGAGCTTGGGATTGCGTGCCGCCGCGGAGTCCAGGGCGTCGGTGTCGTGGTCGAAGACGGGCCGCCCGTCGGCGGTCGCCGCGCCGCATCCCGTGCACACGTGGAACGGCGCCATCCGCACGCTATGCCCGGCGAAGTCGTCCTCCGCCCTGGCGTCGAACCGCATCGGGCCGACGTTGATCCGCCGGATGACCGCCTTGCGGCAGAAGTCGACGCCGAACGTCTGCGTCTCGTGCCGCCACGAGGTCTTCGCCTCGATGTCCTGCGACGCGATGTCGACCGCGTCGATCACTGTGTAGTGGCGCTGCTCCCGGTCGTCCTTGTCGTCGCTGATCCGGGCGTCCTCACGCTTGTCCCGGGAGGTGACGACGGCGGGCTCGACGACCTTGTGCAGGCAGGAGCCGTCGTCCGCGATCCGGGCGCTGCCGCAGCGCGCGCACGGCGATCGGTCCTCCTGAGCATTGTGGGTGCGCACGTATCCGCACTCCTGACAGAACCGCCACAGCCTCCAGTCGGGATCGGTGGCGGTCCCGATCTCCAGACCGGTGACCTGGTGCTTGTAGCCGTTGACGTAGAACGTGTTGCCGGGCGCGAACTCGGACAGGGCGTAGCGGCGGGGCCGCTCGTAGGCCCGTGGCTTGGACTTGTACCGTTCTCTGCCGGTCTCCTCGTCGGTGCCCTCCGGCCAGTACAGCGTGGCGTTCAGCGTGGTCACCGCGTCGATGAGCGCGTAGTTGGGCAGCAGCCCCAGGTCGCACAGGGCCTGCTGGGCCGTGGTGAGTCCGAGTGACAGCAGCCGCTTGCCGACCGACCGGTGCTCGGCGTCCAGCTCGGCCTTCTGCCGCGCCTGCTCCTCGTCACTGTCGTGCAGTTCGTCGCGCGCCTCGCCGATCATCCTCAGCCGACGACGCAGCACCTCCTCACCGCGCCGCCACTGCCGCTCAGCCTCCTCCACCGTGCTGCGCAACCCGTGGGTGGCGTAGGCGCGGAGGTCCTCCTGGGCCTGGTCGCTCACGCCGGTGGGGAACAGCTCCAGGAACCCGTCGACCAGCTGGCCGCCACGGGCGAGGGCGGCGTCGACCAGGTCGGCGAGGTAGCCCGAGGGCCCGAACAGTTCCGGCGCCCGGGGCGGGACAGCTGGCAGGGGCTTGCCGTCGGGGCGCGGCAGGCGCCCGCGCGCGGCCAGGTCCAACAGATGGGCCAGATACTGGCGCCGCAGGATCTCGATCGCCGACAGGTGGCTACCCGGCGGCACGATCCGGCCGGCGATCATCTCGCGCGGCTGGTCCAGGAAGTACAGGTCGCGGCGGCTGCGGTCTGGGATGGTCAGCAGGAACGCGTTGCCCGTGCGTCGTCCGGCCCGGCCCACCTGCTGGGCGTAGTTCGCGGGCCGGCGCGGCAGCGCGGCCAGCACGACGGCAGACAGGTCGCCGATGTCGATGCCCATCTCCAGCGTGGGCGTGCACGACAGCACGTTGGGGTCCTTGAACCCGGTTCCGTGCTTGAACGCCGCCTCGACCCGCTCGCGCTCCGGACGGGTGAGCATGCCGGTGTGCTCGGCGGTGACCACCTGATAGGTGCCCGCCTTGCGGTACAACCGCCGGTAGTAGTCCTCCTGATAGTTCCGGTCCCGATGGTGCACACCCAGCCCCTCGGAGCGGCTCCCGGCGACCAGCCGGCCACGACGGCAGCGGTACGACGGGCACGGCTGCCCGTGCCACTGCTCCAACAGGTCCGGGTGGACCGTCTGCTCCCAGAAGCAGACCGGGCAGCGCACGAACGCCTCGTTGACCACATCGTCGGCCAGGAGCCGCACGTCGATCGCACCCGGCAGTAAACCGTAGATCCGCACGCTGCTGTCGGCCGGAGTACGCACCGACAGCAGCCCGGCCGCGACCAGCTCCGGCAGCAGCCGACTCCAAAACCCGGCCGCCTGCTCACGGGGCAGGTCCAGGCAGCGCTGCGCCCAGCGCTCGTACCAGGACAACCGTCCCGTCGCGAAGTCGAACTCGCTCTTGGCCTTCGGCTGGTCGAGCAGGAACACCGGGGCCGCGATCCCCTTGGGGAAGGCGCGCATGCCGACCGGCCGCTTGCCCCAGATGAAGTAGCGGCTGGTCCCGGCCTCCTTCAGATAGCCGTCCAGCCACTTGTGGCCGATAGCGCCCCTGGTGCGCAGCCGCTCGAGGAAGATCCGCAGGAAGGCGAGGTAACGGGCGTCGTCCTGTTCGACGGGCGGCAGCCCGCCGCGTCGGCCCTCCTCGGCCAGGTGCGCCGCCTTCACGACCGCGACCGCCGCCGCCACGTCCGGGATGCGCACCTGGGCCGCCGCCGTACGGGTCAGCTCCAGGGTGCGGCCGTTGCGGGAACGGAACCCGAACTCCATCAAGGCTTCGAACGCGAACCGCTCACCGATCAGGTTCCACGTCTTCCAGTCACCGCCCCGCCCCTTGCCGGACAGCAGCCGCTGGACGCCCTGGATGTCGTGCAGGTCGGCCGGCACCACGGCAGCGAGCGTCGTGCGATCGGTGGTGGCCGCGACGACGTCGGCGATCAGGTCGTTGAGCGCGGTCGGCCGGTCCTCCGACAGGTGCTTCTTGAACAGGGCGCGCAAGGAGAAGGTGTACGAACGGGAGGCGACGAACCCGGCCCGGTGCGCGGCGTCCTGCACCGAGTCGTTGAACATCAGGGTCTTGTCCTCGCCCTGCGTCTGGTCGAGCTCGCCCCCCGTGAACAACTGGGTGATCGAGGCCGCCGCGAGCGCGGCCGAGCCGGTGCCGAGGAAGCGGATCGCATTGCGCGACCCGCACGCCGGGCACCAGTCCTCCTCGGCCGCCGTGTTCGCGGTCTCGCCCAGGTTCACCAGGACAAACGCCGAGTCGCCGGCGGCCGGGCGCGGCTCCCCGGTCGCGGGGTCATAGTCCCGGACCGGATCGGGCAGGCGCAGCGTCCGGTTCGGCCCGTCCAGCACGCGCAGCTGTCCGCTGCGGCCGGCGGCGAGAGCGGACGTGGCCCGTCCGCCGTCCACCCCGCGGCCGGCCGACGACATCGGCGCCGCGCCAGAGCCTTCCCGGGCCTCGGCGTGGGTCGCCGCGATCAGGTTGCGCACCCGCATCTTGTCCTGACTGACCGAGGCCCGCCGGATCTTGTGCGAGTCGACCTGGACATGGGCGTCGTCCGTCTCCGGGGAGAACACCGACCAGCCCGAACGCCCACAGTCACGGCAGTAGACGGCGGGCAGGAACAGGTTCGCGGCCTGGCCCGCCGTCGCCGTGGTGACCGGCGCCGTCCGGGCGTGCTGGTCGCCCTGCCGGTCCGTCGAACCGGCCGCGTCCCACTGGAACTCCGCCTTCGGCCACGGCAGCACTCCGCGTACGAGGCGGGAGACCGAGCGGGCCCACTGGTGCACCTCTATCTGCACCAGGGGCCGTGGGCGCTCCGGCGTCGAGTCCGGGTCACGCGCGACGGCCAGCAGCGCGACGAAGCGGGCGAGGGCGGAGGCGGCGACCTCCGGCCGCTCGGTGACGGTCTTGCCCCAGGACCGCGCGCCCCTGCGCCACATTAGGTCGAGCACTTCGCCGGTGGTGCGGACCTCACCGTCGAGCGCCAGCATGACCGCGGAGGTCAGCGTCTGCCGCTTCAGGTTCCGGCCCAACAGAAACGGGTCCCGATCGCGGGTACCCGTCACCGCTTCGACGAGATCGGCGAACGCCTCCTCCCCAAGGGACGGATCGGGCAGCAGCGCCAGCTCGTCGGGGGAGGGATACGGCAGCGTCGGGTCGAAGTCGTCGGGCGAAAGGAACTCATCGACGCTCTGCCGGTCCTCACCGATGATCGCGTCCTCGGTGAACTCGGTCCCGAAGACCTGGGTGGCGACGGTGAGGAGCTGCCGCACACCGTCCCCGCCCGTGCCGGACGCGAGCGTCGCGGACGTGGCGACCGGGCAGATCCGGCCCAGCGGCCTCCCCGGCTCCGAGGCCCCGACTGAGGCGGCCAGCCGCCGCAGCAGCATCGCCACATCGGTGCCCTGGGCGCCGTCATAGGTGTGGAACTCATCGACGACGACGTACCGGATGTCCGCGCCGTTCCACAGCGCGGAGTCCTGAGAGCGCTGCAGGAGCAGGTCCAGCATCTTGTAGTTCGTGATCAGGATGTCCGGCGGCGACAGCCACATGTCCGAACGGCGGGTGTAGACCCGGTCGTACTTCGTCTCCGCCCGGTCGCCGATGTACAGGCCGGCGCGGAGCTTGCCGAGGTCGGCGTCGTACTCGCACAGCAGATCGTTGATGCGCTGCGCCTGGTCGGTGGCGAGCGCGTTCATCGGGTACAGGAACACGGCCTTGACGCCGTTGTTCCCCGCGTCACGCTCGCGCGCGCAGTGGTCCAGGACCGGGTAGAGGAACGACTCGGTCTTGCCGGAGCCCGTACCGGTGGTGACCAGCGTCGGCCGTGGACTCCGCCCGCCGGCGGACGACAGCCGCTCGAACGCCCGCGCCTGGTGGGCGTACGGGGTCCAGTCGTCCGTCCTCCGCCAGTCCAGCGACTCCTTCCAGGAGTCGTCGGCCTGCGTGAACGGCGTCCGTATGCGCAAGAACGGCCCCCGGAACATCCCGGACGTCTCATCCCCCAGGAACCGGTGCAGCGACTCCCGCGCGCCCTCGTCGGTCAGCGCGTACGTCGTCGAAAGGTACTGGAGCAGGCTCTCCTTGAGCCCCTGCGCCTCGAGCGTCGGCCTCACGGCTTGGGCACCTCCTGCTTCACCGGGTCCCACTCGCCCCCCTCGACGGCCTCGTCCAGCCGCTTCTTGAAGTAGGCGTGCGCCTCGCGCATCTCCTTCTCCCGGTCGGCCTTGTAGAAGGGGGCGGTGTAGCCGTCGGGGACGGGGACGTTCTCGGGGTCCTTCTGGTACTCCTCGAACTGGCTCCAGGTCTCCCTGGCCTGCCGCTGACCGACGGTGCGGGCGTTGCCGGCGAGCTTCCAGCCCTCGGCGTCGAACCAGGTCACGGCCTCGTACTTCTGCAACACGGGGAACCGGCCGCGGTACGCGGCGATGAGCGCGTCGGCGTCCATGCCGAGCCAGACGGCTACGAGGGCGTCGATCTCGACGAGGGCAGCGCGACGGGCGCGCTCGGTACGGAGGGGAGTGTCCCGGTGCCAGTTGGGAGTGACGTCGTGGAGCAGTTGCAGGCCGGGCCACTGCAGCGCCCAGGGTTCGTAAGCGGGCCAGGTCGGGTCGTACAGCTCCCGCCAGAGGTCGGCGTAGGCCGTGGTAAGGCAGTTCAGACGGAGGGTTCGCAACAGCAGCGCCGAAGCCAGCGGATGCGCGCCGTCGCATGGAGCGGGAGTTGCTTTGGCGCTCCGGCCAAGCAGGTCGCTGCGGCCAGTAACTCGCAAGAAGTAATCGAGGGGGAGTGAGGCCCAGAATCCCGCCACGAGCACGGTATGGCGGTTATCAGACATCGCCAGACTGTTCATGGCGTGAATATGAGTAGTGCCCGGAGGGATTATAGCTGCGTACAGTGCGCGCTCGGTGTCAGGTGCGATTTGACGACGCCAAGCCAAGCGGTAGAAAGTTGCATATCGCCGTTTTGCTCGCTTGGTTAGTAGTGCATCAACCTTGGCGGGGTCAGCGTTTTCGAGAGTGGTGCCTTCTCTTCGAGCAACCTCTTCGCGGGCGCGCGCTACCGCCTTGTCGTCTACGCGAAGACGCTTAAGGGTCCGACGGTTTATCCAGCGGTCCTGGTCCGCCAGGAACTGCTGATTTCTACCTCTTGTTCGTACATATTGGGTGTCGGGGACGAAGTCTGATGCAACGCGGACGAGATCCACCCCGTATGGATCGTTACTGTTTGCGTCGTGCCGTTTAAAGAGTGGAGTCGCTACACTGATCTGAGTGCCTTTCAGAATTACTCTATTCCATCGGTTCGGCTGGTACTCTTCGCCGGTCGAGGGGTCTTTTCGGTTGTAGTCGATCAGGCCGTTCTTTCTTGCCTGCGTTTCGTGATATCCGGGAGAGATTGGTGGATTGAGCTCGCTCAATCGTGGTGGGTAGTCGGCCAAAGCTTCAATTGCTGACGCCTCTGCAATGCTCGCGGGGAAAAGTAGTCGTGCTCCATCAACCGGTTGGTCGTACTCACCTAGGAGGCGCTGCCAGACGGCCAGCAGGTCTGCATCAACGTGAATTACCCGCGCCCGGTGTGGCCGCTCATCGAATCCGCCGTTTCGATGACGGATGCCGGGAACCTCGCCGCTTCCGTCGTGGTGGATGGAAAAACGCAGAGTGTCAGTTGAAACCAGCCATGAAAGGTGATCGAAGCCGATTTCCTTCGCTCTTCCGTAGATGTGAACTCCAAAGTGGCTGGACTCGCCTACTGGCTTTTGGAAGAAACGATGCCCTGGGTTGAAGAAATCGCCGTGAATGCGAAGTTGTCGGTAGGCGGCTTCTCTCAGCGCACGTTCCTTTTCGCCGGTGAAGTGACTGTCGGGATGAACCAGGCCTGCCGTTCCCCGCGCGGACGCGTGATGCCACACCTGGCACATAAAGGCGCGATACAGGTCCGGTTGCGTACCGGTAAGCAGAGGGTAGACCTGCGATGCGCCGAAGACGGCGACCTGCCCGCTGACGTTGGTCAGTTCTTGCAGCACGTACTGACGTGCCTTCGGCAGCCGTACAAGCTCGGCCCGCCGATTCTCTTTCTCCGCAGATGAAGCCCGCTCCGTGAGCTCGAACCACGGCTCGTGCTCGGCCAGCACCGAGCCCTCGTTCCATCGGGGTCGCACCCACGGCGGGTTACCCACCTGTAGGTCGAACCCACCGCCCTGTGCGAAGATGAGCGCGAAGTCCAGCTCCCAGTGCAGGAAGCCCTGCTCTTCCGCGATGTTGGTGACCGTGTGCATCCAGGGGAAGCGAGTCTCCGGGTCCGCCAGGTCCATCCCCATCAGGTGAGGGAGATTCCTCTCGAAGTCCTTGAGCGCGTCCAGGTTGTCGAATTCGGTGACCAGGTTCTGCTCGTCGGGGTCGACGGTGCCCAGGAGGGCTTCGAGGAAGTCCAGCCAGTCGTCCAGCTCGACCAGGGGGATGTTGTTCCGCCACGTCCGTCGCTTGGACTGCCTCGGCGCCCTGCGCCTGGACTGACCTGGCACAGACTCCACCGTGTGCAGGGCGATGAGCGGCTCGTCCCCCGCCAAGGCGGACTCCAGGGTGTCCTGCGTCGGTCCGGACGCGAACAGCATGGTCTGCTCAGTGAAGCGCTGACCGGGGAGCTGCACGGACATGTCCTTGGTCGGCGTGGTTTGGTCGGCACGACGCTGACCGGGGATCGTCGCCGCGTCCCCTCCGACCAGCGGCACACCCAGGAGGTCACCGAGCGCGTCGGCGGAGGCCACCGCCGACGGCGTGTCGTCGTACACGCCGTCCGTGCCGTCGAGCAGGGACGCCTTCTCGACCGGCCAGAACCACAGGGCGCACCAGGCGTCCATGACCTTCTTCAAGCGCCAGTACGGCGTCTCGGTCGCTAGGAACAGGTCGGCCATGACCTGCTCCTTCGGCGCCGCGCCCGCCACCCTGCGCAGGAAGTCGTACTCGGGGTCGTCCGGCTTGGCTCCCCACACGTCGATCTTCCGCGCGATCGCCCCCTCGGAGAGCCGCATGCGCTTGATGACGAGCGACCACAGGAACTCCGCGCGCTTGGCCGCGTCCCGCAACCGGGTGAACTGGGAGGGTGCTTCCTTCCTCGGCCTCCCCGTCTTGTCGAGCTTGGGCGTGCCGTCCTTGTTGAGGTGCGCGGTGCTGCGCTTGGGCCGCTGGAGGATGCCTTTTTTCCAGGCGGCCAGCTGCGCCACCTGGTCCTTGGCTAGTTCCTTGGCCTCCTTCGAGCCGGTCACCGCCGCCCACCCGGGGCTCGGCAGTAGGAACTGGTGAACCCCATCCTCGGGCAACGGCTGCGGCTCGTCATCCTTGAGGAACGGCAGCGGTGTCGGCGCCAGGGTGTTGCTCGCCGTGAGCCAGGCCTTCGCCGGGGAGACGATGTCCTCGCCCGCGTACACCGCCCGCCGCCCCCCGATCAGCGAGTTGCCCCGCCGCAGGTGCAGCCCGAACCACGGCGCCCGCATACCCGGGTGCATGGTGTTGAGCCACAGGGAGACCTCGGCCAGCTCCACACCCGTGGCGTTCAGGTCGACGCCGTAGGCGTTGTGCAGAGCGACGTACGCCTTGACCTTCTGCTTCTCGGTCAACGCGTCCGCGGCCGGGATGGAGACGCCCAGCTCCTTCTGTCGACGGCGCAAGTACTCCTCGGCGACCTGGTTGATCGCCTCGTTGAGGAACGCGCCGGAGCCCAGTGCCGGCTCGCAGATCTTGTACTGCAGCAGCTTCGCGGCCGGCGTCTCGATGACCTTGCCGTTCTCGTCGCGCTCCTGATCGAGGAGGTGCTTGAGGGCCAGTTCGACGGTGACCTTGGTCAGTGACTCGGGGGTGTAGTACGAGGCGGACGTCTCGCGGTCACGGCCCGCCAGCCGGTAGACGAACTCGCCCACCTGGTACTTCTTCGGCCCACGCAGGCCCTTGACCGCGTCATGCTCGTCGTACAGGACCCAGGTGTTCTCCGGGTACTCCTTCCGGCGATGCGCGGGCACCAGCCAGGAGCCCTTCTCCGGGTCACCGCCCTTGGCGACCTCGCACAGCTCCTCCTCAGCGATGATGCCGGTGTACGACATCAGGCCCTCGTACACGGCGCCGAGCTGGTTGATGCCGAGGTTGCGGTAGGAGATGAAGCCGCCGCGCTCCCCGCGCCGCTTGGCCTTCTTCATCGTCAGCAGCCGCAGCACCTCGTGCAGGGCGCTGTTGCGCAGCCGCAGGTCCAGCCACTTCGGCTCGGTGTCCTCGTCGCTGCGCGGGTCGAGGACACCGCGGCCTATGAGACGGATGGACTTGGGCTCGAAGAGTTCGCTGCGCAGCGGCTCGAAGCGCAGGCCGCGGTCCTCGCTGCGGCGCTTGGCCTTGAGCTTGCGGGTCTCTTCATCGTCGTCCGGCAGCTCGTCGTCGGGTTCGGTGCCGTAGGGGCGGTGACCGTGGTTGACCTTGTTGAACAGCACGTCGAGGGAGGAGAAGAGGTGGAAGCCCCGGCGGGCCTCCTCCTCGACGAGCTGCTCGTCGCGCTCGACCAGCTCGCGCAGGCGCGCCACCGAGTAGCCGACCTCGTAGGTGCCGTCGTCGGCGGGCAGGATGCCCAGTTCAGGGCGGGCCTCGGCATACAGCAGGAACAGGATGCGGTAGAGGTAGCGCAGCGACTCGCGGGTGAGTTCCTTGGCGAACGGCAGCCTCGGGTCCTCGATCTGGCGCGGTTCGACGCCGGCCTCCTCCAGCCGGGCCAGGACCTCGTTGGCGATGATCTCGACCGAGCGCTGCAGTCCCTCGCGCAGTTCCCCGGACACGCCGACCGCGTTGTCGCGGGAGGCCTTGATCAGGGCGTCGATGCCCGGACCCTTGCCGTCCTCGTCGGGGGCGAGCATCTCGTGGCTGAACAGGGCGGCGATGCTGGCCAGCTCGCCGGTCTGCTTGCGGTCGTTGCGTTCCAGCGCGGCGTCGAGGTTGACGGCCAGGAAGCGGCCCTCGCCCCACACCTGACGGTCGGCCAGGACGACGACTCCGCCGCACAGCAGCAGCACGAAACGGGGCGGCTCCCCGCCGGGCTGACCCAGTTCGCTCTGGAACAGCCAGGTGGCGAGTGCCTGGCCGCTCTCGTAGCTCTCGCTGCCGCCCACTCGCAGCGGGTGTAGCAGCCGGCCGGGGCCGTCCGCGTCCAGGGCCGTGTCGTTTCCGGCGGCCCAGCCGCACTCGACGACCACGATGCCGTCGCCGTGCCAGGCGGTGGGCACGGTGTGCTCGCGCCCGGCGCGGTGGACGGTCAGCTGACGCCGCTCGGGGGCGCCCGGAAAGCCGAGGGCCGTCAGCACCCTGTCGTGCCACGCACTGAGCTGCTCGCGCCAGTCGCTGTCGTTGTAGGTGTTGAGGCGGCCTCCGGCGGCGACGCCGTTTTCGTCGGCGTCGTCCTCGGCGTCCAGCTTGGCGCGCTCGGCGAAGAAGTTGCGGAACTCCTCCGACAGATATGTGCCGCGCAGGGCGCGCAGCGTCTCCCTCGGGGTGGGCCGCGGGTCATTCTCGTCGGTCTCCCGGCCGGTCCAGGCGGCGAGGAGGCCCTTCTTCAGGTCCTGGCCCAGCTGTTCGGCGAAGTAGTGCGCCGACAGGTACTCGCCGCGGTTGGAGAAGGAGTCAAAGTCGGTGCTCATCGGTTGGTTTCTCCAGCGGCAGCGGCCAGGGCGTCGGTCGAAGCGGGGCCAGTGGACAGGGGCTGCAGTACGCACAGCAGGCGCAGCATGGGCGCTCCGGAGGTCTTCAGCGACTTGATGAGCGTCTTGCGGCGGCTGGCCGTGAGGTTCACGTTGTTCCGGCTCCTCGCCGAGCGGGCGGAGGCGAACAGGGCGTCCTGCTGCCACTGCGTCACGCGCTTCGCGTACGGGGCGAGCATCTTCTCGATCTGCCGCGCGTACTCGGCTTCCTGCTCCCGCAGATATTGCGCCGCCTCGTCGACGGCCCGGGGGACCAGCCGCCCCAGCGCCTCGCACTCCTCCTGCGGGACGGCGCGGCCGGGCATCTTGGGGCCCACGCCGCACGCCTCGAGGAAGGCCGCGTCCACGCGCACGACGCGGGGTGCGTGGGGCAGCCCGACGACGGCCATCCACTCCACCACGGTGGGTCGGCCTAGCGCGTTTGAGTGGATGCCCTGCACCAGGTAGACCGGGCTGGCCAGCTCGGCCGGCAGGCAGGGGTCCAGCTTGGCCGCGGCGGCGAGGTCGGGACGGTGGGCCAGGACGAACGCCTCGTCGTGGCGAAGGGACGCCAGCGCCTTGTCGGTCACCCAGTCCAGCACGGGGTGTACGTCCGAGACGTAGCCGACGTTGGGCCACTGAGTCTTGGACGACTCACGGGCCGCCTTCAGCCGCTGCTCGCCGAGCCGCTTGTCGAAGGTGATACGCAGCCGGCCGGGAGCCTTACTGGTCGGCAGGATGTTCTGCTCGGTCAGGTACGACTTTGGCAGCGCCTTGAAGCGGTACTGGAGGTCGGCCGGCGGCTCGAAGGCTATGGTCCCGTCGTCCTCGTGGCGCAGCTTCAGCTCGTTCTCCGCCCCGGTAGGGCAGATCTGGCGCAGGGCTTCCTCGAAGTAGGCGGCGGTGGAGCGGAACACACTGGGGACGGCCGCGTACTCCACGTCGTCCTGGGTCGACTTGGCGCCGATGTTGCCCATCAGTTTCCGGAGCATCGACGGTGCGCCGCCGCTGGACCGCTTGATGGACTCCTCCACGGTGCGGCCGGCGAGCAGGTCGCGGGTGAGGCGGTTCTCCTCCTCCTGCGCCCGGTACAGGCCAGTGACCGCCTCGGCCGAGCCGTCGATCTGGTGCGCCTCCTCCTCACGCTTGAGGAGCTTCGCCCCGACCAGCCGGTCGTCGAGCGGCAGCGCCTCGCCGGTTGCCGGATCGCGGCGCCATTCCACGTCGCTGGTGAGAACCAATGCGCGGAACTGCGGCTTGTCCTGCTGGCCGTAGCGGTCGACACGGCCGTTGCGCTGCTCGATGCGTATCAGGGACCAAGGCAGGTCGTAGTGGATGAGCTGGTGACACTCCTGGTGAAGGTTGACGCCCTCGGAGGCGACGTCGCCCGTGAACAGGATGCGCACCGGGTCGTCGCGCAGCCCGAACTTCTCGACGATCCGCTTCTGCTCGTCCTCGTTGGTGGCATCACCGTGCATCACCTGCACCGCTCCGCCGTACGCCAGCCACGGCCGGTTCTTCTTCTCGCCCGCCTCGACAGTGCCGCTCCTGCCGAACCCGAGCCGCGCGGGGACGACCTCGGCCAGCCACGTCAGCGTGGGTATGCGCTCGGAGAAGACGACGACGCGGGAGTCCGAGCCCGGGCCCACGCCCATCTCCCGGAGCTGTTCGACCAGTGCGTCCAGCTTCGCGGAGTCCTCGTCCCCGATCTCGCCGACCAGCCGCTCCAGCTCCACGATCGCCTCGCGCTCGACCCGCAGCGCGGCTTCGCGGGCGGCCAGGTCCTCGTCCTTCTTCACCTTCGCGGGCTTGGCCAGGTAGCGGCGGCGTGCCTCCAGCGACTTTTGGAGCGCTTTGTGCGAGGAGAGGAAGGCCTTGAAGAAGTTGTAGGCGGCCAGCGGATCGGCACAGACAGAGGAAGCGGACGGATCGCGCGGTATCCAGCGGGCGGCCAGCTCCTCGAAGACCGCGCGCTCCTTTTCCGTGGCCTGCGCGGGGACCGGCTCGGACGGGCCGCGGTCGGCCCACACCCCCTTGAGGGAGTCCCGCACCTCCTTGTCCGTCTTGGTGCGCCGGATGTAAAGGTGGTCGAGGTCCTTCACCTCGTAGTCCGAGGGGTTCGCGATCGCGGCTTCGTCCAGCATCCTGATCAGCTCTGCGAATGACTCGGCTTCGCCGTTGTGCGGAGTCGCCGAGGCGAGGATCAGCGCGTCCGTACGGCGAGCCAACAGACGAGCGAGGTCGTTGTTCTTCGTGCCGCGGTTGATCAGATTGTGGGACTCGTCGATCACGACGGCGTCCCAATCCGTGGAGTCCAAGTGGTGGGCGTACACGTCGCTCTTGAGCGTGTCCACGGAGATGATCGCCCGCTTGAAGTACGCGAACGGATTGCGCCCCGCGGGGATGTCCTGCTGGATGCGCTGGATGCCCGTGGAGTCGAGCCGGACGAGCGGGATGGAGAACCGGGTCCACAGCTCACGCTGGAACTGCTCCAGGACGTGGGCCGGCGTGACCACGAGGATGCGCTCGCCGCGCCCGCGCCGGATCAGCTCGGCCAGCAGGATGCCGATCTCCAGCGTCTTACCGAGGCCCACGACGTCGGCGATGAGCACCCGTGGCTGCGGATTCTTCATCGAGAGGGCGAGTTCGGCCGGCCGCAGCTGGTGAGTCTGCCTGTCCATCAGGAAGCTGTCGGCCAGCGCGAGCCCGTGCTCGGTCTGGGGCAGCGCCGTCTTACGGATCACGGCCTCCAGATAGAGGCGCGCCTTGCGGTGGGTGGGGGAGTCGTCGGAAACCAGCTTGGTCTTCCGCGGGTCGAGGACCTGGATGTCGTCGAGCAGGCTGTAGAAGACGGCATCAGTGCCCCGCACGAACGGCGAGACGCCGGTGACCTCCACCATCCAGCCGTCCCGCGCCGTGGGCGCAACCTTCCGGACGAGCCACTGCTCGTCACGGACCCGGACCTGGGCCCCCGGCGCGTAGGCGACCACCCCGCCCCCAGGCCGCGCCACGTCACCCGACGCGTCAAGAACGATGCCGTCCTCGCTCACCACGTCGTCGAGCACGCTCTGGCTGGCACCGGCTTCCGCAACGGTGGCCACGTGCTGTTTCATTCCCCGCCCCTTGGTGTCCCTGAACTGCCGTCACGAACGGCTCGTCCATGTCCCTGCTATCTACACTTATCGCACGCCACTACACCGTCCCCCACAGCGCAGTCGAAGGCCAGACTCAGAGGCCGGCCTGTGCGGCGTAGCGGGCCCGCAACTCCTCCGCCACGCGCAGAGATGCGGGTGGCCGCCCCGGCTTCCGGGGCGCCGGCACCGGAACTTCACCCTCCGTCCGCTGGAGAGCCGGGCTTTGGGGCGACGCGCCGCTCACCGGCGAGCCGGGTGCGTCCGGTACGTCGGTGGTCTCGATGGCTCCGGTCGCCTTGGCAACCTCGGCCGTGTCTTCCTCGTCCGGCTCCGATGCGGCCGGTGGTGGGCTGTCCAGGGGGCTGACCGACTCGTCCTCGCCGAGTTCTGCCGCCTGCTCGATGAACCGCTCCCAGACAGCCGGCTTTGTGCTCGCTGGTGTTGGTGTTGCCTTGTCCGCTGCAGTGGCGTCGATCAGGGCGTGCCGGGCCGCCATGGGGGACAAGCCTGCAGCGGACAGCACGCGCGTGCAGCCGGTCATCACTGCATCAAGGGAGGGCCGGTCGGCCGGATCATGGGCCAGCATTGAGCTGATCAGCGGCACCAAGGCCTCGGAAAGACCGCTCAGATCTGGAGCGTGGTCGGGGTTGGCGACCTGTCCGACGATCGCCTCCCAGCGCGCCCCGTCGTACGGGTAGTGCCCGGTGGCCGCGTACAGGAGAACCGTGCCGAGTCCGTACACGTCGGCGGACTCCTTGACCTTCGTCCGCCCCAGAGCTTGCTCAGGCGGCATGCATCGCACGGTGCCGATGATCATCCCGCTGTGGGACAACGTGTCCTTGGCAGTGTTGAGGAAGGCTCCAAGCCCGAAGTCGATCAGGATGGGACCGTACACGCCCAGCATGACGTTCTGGGGTTTCAGGTCCCGGTGGAGCAACCCCACCGCGTGAACCGCCTGGAGTCCTTCCGCCAGCAGCGCGCCGAGGCTCGCCACCAAGGGGGCAGGCAGCGGGCCGTGCCCGTCCATGTGCGCCAACAGCGTCTGGCCCGGCACGTACTCCATGGCCAGCCACGGCCGCTCCGCATAGGGGTCGGCCTCGAGGAACCGGGCCACTCGGTTGGTTCCAACCACTGTCCTGGCGATGAGCGCTTCCTTCTCGAAGCGCGCACGGGTAACCGGGTCCAGCCGGTCTGGGCGGATCAGCTTCACTGCGACCGGATCGCCGGCGGGCGAGAAGGCCAGATAGACCTCGCCCATTCCCCCCGAGCCCAGCTCCCGCTCGACCACGTATCGGCCGATCTGCTCGGGCACCCCGTTCATGAACCGTGCGTATCCTCTCGTACGCCGCATGCCCCCCAGCGGCTTGCACAGCTTAATCCTATGAACCGACGATAGGGACCCCCCTCGTCGTCCTTCGACGTGCGAAAACGGGCTGAGGGGGGCGGAGATGGCCGCACCCGCAGTCGACCAGGCCGCGTGACTCATGGTCAGTAGCAAACGGTGCCGGTCCGGTACCGGGGGAGGGACCGCGCCACGAACCTGGTAGTCGTGACCTCGGGCGGGCAGGCGGCTCAAGTTTGGTCCCGCCCCAGGCGCGCGACGCAACCGGACCGTGTACTCCGCACGAAGGCGACCTGAGCACGATGCGTTGCTTGTTTCGCACGACGGAGCAGGACGCGCCCACCGCATGTCATGCCGCCGAGCGCACCGGTGCTGACGGCCAGTCCGGACGGTTCACTGCCGCCCGGACCTACCCAACCCCTCCCGCACAGCAGTTCGGCCGAGGCCTGTCTCAGGACGCGCCCCGCTCCTGCCAGCGGTCCCGGAACCAGGCCAGGGTCTGGGCGATCAGTTCGAGGTTGTGCTCCTTCTCCAGGACGGACAGCCGGAAGCTGGGGTGCAGTTCCAGCTTGCCGTCCGGGATGTCGACACCTTCGAGTTCGTTTAATCGCCCGAGGAGCTCGGCGCGCAGGGCGCGGTCGGTGAACGGCTCCCGCGCGGCGAGGTACTGGAACACCACCTGTGCCGTGCCGCCCCGCCCGCTGCCCGGGTAGAGCGTCAGCGGCCAGATGCCGCGGCCCGGCGCGCCCGCTTCACCAAGCATGAGGAACGCGCTGGTGATGACGCGTCCCGCGCCGTGGCCGACCCAGCCGCCGAGCTTCTCCCAGCGGGCGAAGAGCGCACGTACGACCTCGACCGTTTCACTGGAGTCGTCCGCGATGAGCTGACGGAAGAACCGTTCGGAGCGCGTCTCCTCACCCGGTGCTTCCGCGGTGCCCTGAGCGGTGTCCTCGCCGTCCATCCGGTCGTCGTCCGTGCCGGCGAGCAGAGCGGCGAGGTCGTCGGCGGTGAGCCGCTGGGCCGGGTCGGCGGCACCGGTGGTCGTGAAGCGGATGCCGTCGGCGGCGAGCCTGGCGCGGACGTCGTCGCTCCCAGTGTCCTGGGGTGCCGCCCACCGGAAGCCGTCGGAGACCTTGCCCTCGGAGGTGAGGACCCGGTACGCGAACGCCACGCCGGGCGTGTTGGCCAGGTGGTTGCCCACGGCCTGGGCGCCGGAACCGAGGAAGGCGGCCAGGTCGCCGTAGGAGGTCCAGGTGCCGTGGGGGAGGGCAGCGAGGACCTGGTGGGCGAGCTGCCAGTCCCGGCTGCGCTCCGCGCGGCCCACTCCGCGCAGCGGGGCCGGCCACAACGCGATCGCACGGTCGGCGAGCTCGTCGGCGCGGGCCAGAATTTCCCGTTCACTCCAGCGCTCGGTGGCGGCGATGCGGCGGTTCATCTCGAGGTGGCTGCCCTGCAGCAAGTCCTGCTTGCGCTCGAAGGGGTGATTGGAGAGCTCCGAGTTGACTCCGGTGAGCGTCAGGTTCCCGAGCGTGTGCTGCAACCGGGAGTGCAGATCCTCCGCGCTCTCTCCGTCGGCCACGTCCTCGCTTAGCATCCGGATCCACTCGCTGCCGGGCGACTGCGGCATCACATGCTCGATGGTGAGCTGCGCGGCGGCGAAGTCCACTGGCTCGGGGTGCTCGTAGCTCTCCTCCAGCCGCTGCAGTACCAGCTTGCGCTGGTGCCAGCGTCCGTACTGGTAGAAGGGGGCTGTTCGGATCTTCTCCCGGAGTTCCTCGTCGTCGGGCCAGAAACGGTTGTTGGCGGAGAGGAGCTGGTGCAGGCCGTCGGCCACCGGAACGTCGAGCGGGAGCTGCCCGGGCACCGCCTGGAAGATCCTGTTGAGGTTGTTCGTCGGCACACGGCAGATCATCCGACGCACCAGGAAGCTCTCGATGTACGACATCGCGCGGGCCGTGTCCGCTGAGTCGATTTCCCCGCGTTCGCGCCGCTCGAGCAGCAGCAGGAGCGCGGGATAGGTGACCTGGGCCTGCCAGGTGTCCAGACGACGCAGATGGGCGCGGACCGCCGCGTCCGGTTCCTCGTCGGGGTGGAGCAGCCGGCGGAAGAGAGCACCGCGACGGTGCAACTCCCTGATGTACGCCTCGATCTCCTCTTCGCGTACCTCTCCGCGCTCGAAGCGCTGCTGCTGAGCCGCGTACAGGTCCTGGCGGCGCACCCGGTCGTCCCCGTCGAGGACCAGTTGCAGCCACATGAGCTGTTCGAGCTCGTCGTTGCTCAGGCTGTCCTGCAGGGGCAGCCAGTAGGTCTCGTAGACGTGCTCACCGCGGGTGGGCAGCCGCATGAACAGGTAGTTGCGCAGCAGGTCGGCCTGGCTGAGCTTGAGGCCGGTGTTGTTGAGGGACTCGAAGATGCGGTGCACGTTGTCCCCGCGCTCGGCGGTCACCGCCACCAGGGTGAGCCGAGAGGTGATGGCCTGCTCGATGCGGAACACGTCCTGCGGGGCCGCCGGATCGGCCGCCTCGACTAGTTTGCGGCGGAAGAAGGCGTAGGCCGTGGCGACGCTTCCGCCAGCGGTCTGCTTCGCGCGCGGCCCTCGGACGTGCTCGGCGAACTGCGGCCGGTCGGCCTGTGTCGGCAGCAGCCGGAAGTAGTCGTTGCCGCTCTTGCGCTTGTTGATCAGGTATTCCTCGTCGATGCGCTCCGCTTCGTCGGGCTCGGCGTCCGCTATGTGATCGCGGATCGCGGCCAGGGCGATGGAGAGCGTGGTCAGCCTCTGCTGACCGTCGACGACGAGCCAGCGGGGGAACGTCGCCTCGTTCTGAGGGGACGGTGCGAGCACGACGGAACCCAGGAAGTGCGTGCTCGCCTTCTCCCTGGACTGCAGCAGTTCGGCCTGCTCCAGGATGTCCCCCCACAGCTGCCCGAGCTGTTTCTCCGTCCAGGAATACGTGCGCTGGTAGAGAGGCACCTGGAACTGCTGCGCCCTCCCCTGCACGAGATCGGCGAACAGCGTCTCCTTCGCCTGCATCGGGTCCCCCTCGGTGACTTGTTCACTTGTGTGTGGGGACGACCATAGGGCTTCCCACCGACAGCCACGGCCCCGTCGCCGTCGTACGACGCAGGAATGCCTGCTGAGGAACACCAGGGCTCCGATGTTCCTCAATCCCCGGCTTGGGCGAGCGTGTTTCCCCAGCCGTTCAGCAACGGCAGCAACTGAAGTGACGTTGTGAAGGGGAGGGTGCCATGCAGGACGACTTACTGGTGGTGGGCTTCGACCTGGAGACCCGCCAGGAGGTGCACGTCGTGGAGCGGCTGTCGGACTATTGGAAGCGGATCGGCTACGGCGGTACGGGCCAGTTGGTCTCCTTCTACTGCTTCCACGGCTTTGAGGCGCCGGCGGGTACCCGGATTTCGCTGGTGACGCGCGGGCGGCTGGGAGGGAAGGTGCGCCGGCACTTCGCGCACCCGCCAGGGCAGGCCCCCGTCGGTGGCCACAGTCCCGAGACGGTCTGGCACATCACGACTAACTGATCGTTTCAGAATGCCGCCCTGCGGAGACGCTTGCGGCCCATGGAACAATCCCCTTCAGCCACGGGCTCAGGGGGATGACGCCGTATGGAACGGGTTGGGGATGCACGGGGGCTCGTGCTTGGTTACGTCGACGCTCTGAACGCGGTTGACGAGGCCATGGGGGCGGCGATCCCCTCGCTTGAGCGACTCGCAGATGTCCTCGGCCTGGTCCGTTCGCACCGGATCATCAACCGGAGTGGGCAGGTCGGCACCTACTCCTACACGGTTCATGGAGCCGGGTGCCGCTTCGTCAGCGACAACGGCATCGAGGTCGATGTCGATTTCGCACCCGACGGGAGCGAAATCTTCGACCTCTGGCGGCTGCACCGGTACGGGCTGAGCTTGCCCGAGCCTCTTGACGTCACGGATCAGGACCTGCGGACCGCCGGGCGGTCCCTGCAACCGCTTCTGACCGAGGTGCGACCGGGGTGGTTCAGCGTCACCAGCTGATCGCTTCAGGATGAGGTGCGCAGGCGGCGCAGGCATATGAGGCTGCAGGCCAGTTCGAGCAGGCCCTGGTGGAGATCGGCGCGTCGCTCGTAGCGGGTGCGGAGCCGTCTGAACTGATGCAGCCCGGCAAAGGCACGCTCGACCACCCAGCGCACCTTGCCCAGTCCGGAGCCGTGAGCGACTCCGCGTCGGGCGATCAGCGGTTTGATGCCTCGTTTCCACAGCAGGCGGCGGTACTTGTCGAAGTCGTAGCCCCGGTCGGCATACAGACGCCGGGGCTTGTGGCGGGGACGCCCCCGCAGTCCCCGGATCAACGGAACGGCGTCGAGCAGAGGCAGGAGCTGGGTGACGTCGTGCCGGTTGCCACTGGTGAGCGTGACGGCGAGCGGGGTACCGTGACGGTCCACGATCAGGTGGTGCTTCGAGCAAGAGCGGGCCCGATCGACGGGCGAGGGTCCGACGTGGTCCCCCCTTTGAGCGCCCGGACGTGCGATCCGTCCACGGAGCAGTCGTCCAGGTCCAGCAGGTTGGCGCGACGAAGCTCGGTCAACAGGGCGGCGTGCAGGCGCGGCCAGACGCCGGTCTCGGTCCAGTCCCGCAGTCGGCGCCAGGCCGTCACCCCGGAACAGCCCACCGCCTCCGCGGGGACGTCACGCCACGCGATACCGGTCCGCAGTACGTACATGACGCCAGCGAGCGCCACTCGATCGGGAACACGCAGCCGCCCCGGGTGGCGATGGCGCCGTTCCGGGGCGGGCGGCAGCAGCGGGGCCACCCGCTCCCACAGCTCATCCGGAACAAGATCAGCACGCACGCCGAACACCCTGCTGACCAAGATCGTCGAGCGCAAGACCCACGGCTCAACTCATTCTGAAACGATCAGTAAGGGAGTCCTATTAGGTGATATCCTGATAGTGCTCAGTCCGGGACAGTTCCCCGGTAATCGGTGCGGGTTCTGACGGCCAGTCATCGAACTGTTAGCTCACTGAGTATTGAGATCCACTTCGAGTTTCGATCCGCGACGCGCCTTCATTGAAGGAAGACGTTGCACGTCAGGGGCGAACTCGGTTCGACGACATGCGTATTTGCATGGGTCGGATCGAGCGCCCGTGCCCGGTCCGACCCCTACAGAAGGGTTGAGGGACCGGATGGAAACCGTCAGGTGGGCTGCCGCGATCGTCGGCGTTCTCAGCGGGGCAACGTGGATCGCGGGGCACGCGCTAGATCAGGTGCCGGTCATTTGCCGCAAGGCGGCCAAGGCGGTGCGCTCGGTGCGCGCTCTCAAGCAGGAGCTTCGCAGTCCCAAACCAGAGTTGGACTCTACAGGCCGAGAGCCCGAATGACTGCGGACACATCCACGAGGATTGACGGAGCGTTACCATGTCGGCGCCCCGGCATCCGATGTATCGGCCGGTCCCGTAGATCTCCACGGCCGTACCGTCGGGGCGCCGGATCTTCCGTCCCTGCCGGACGTCAGCGCGGCCCCAGATACGCAAGCCGTCGCCGGACGCGGACACCTCTACGCAGGTGGCGCTCGCGTGGCGAACGATGGCCTGGCCCACGGGGCGAGACTCCTCCAGTAAGCGGGTTCAGGCAGTGAGCTTCTTCTAGTTGGCCACCGATCGAGGGATGGGCCGTGAAGCGCAACGAGCGAGGCCCCCGGGCTGTTGATCAAGATGCCTAACGGCTCACGCTGCTCAGGGTCCTCGTTGGTCATCCACCCTGCCGCACTCGACCTTCCGCATGCACTCGCGGAGTGGGCCACCATGCTCATCGTCACCCGTGAGGGCGACCGACGCTGCAAGCTCCGCCCATCCCAGCGCGCGATGGTGGCACTGGTGTACCTGCACGAACACACCACTCTCGCGAAGATCGCCGCTGGATTCGGGATCAGCTCGTCCACCGCCCACGCCTACACCAGCGCGGTCGTCGACCTGCTCGCCGAACGTGCACCGGGCCTGTTGAAGACGCTGCGCGAGCACGAACCCGACTTCGTCCTGCTCGACGGCATCCTCGCCGAGTGCGACCGGGTCGGCGACGGCCGGGCCGACTAATCCCACAAACACCCGCGCCACGGTGTGAACGTGCAGGTGGTCACCGATCCGGACGGCCGGTTGCTGTGGCTCTCACCCGCGCTGCCGGGCCGGTCTCATGACCTGACCGCCGCCGGCCCCCACCGGATTATCCACATCTGCGAGCGCCAGGGCGTCCCCACGCTGGCGGATCTTGCCTACCAGGGTGGTGGCCCCTGGCTGACCACGGGCATCAAACGCAGGCCCCTGCAGGAACTCACCTCCACCGAGAAGACCGTCAACCGGGCCCTGCCCGCGGCACGGGCACCGGTTGAACGCGGTGTCGCCCGCCTTAAGTCCTGGCGGATCTTCCGCAGAGCCCGCGGCAGCCCGAACCGCATGACGTCAATCGCCAAAGCTGTCCTCACCCTGGAGCGGCAACGCTGAAGAAGCTCACCGAAGAACCACCACACCACGTCGCCGCTTGCGGCTACGGTGGGCGCGTCGTTTCAGAAGGAGGGGAAGTGCCAGAGCTACGGTGGCAGGTCGTGGCCGAGAGCCTTGAACGTAAGTGCAAGGCGCCGACGGCCGAGCAGATTACCATCGCCCGCGCCTTGGCCTTGCCCCTAGGACAGGCCACACCCGCGCTGGTCGCTGCCGCCGAGCTGCGCGTCCTGCTTCGAATGCCTCTGGGGCTCACGCTCGCCGGTGACTTCGGCGACGACGAGTACGAGGTCCTCCTCGATCTCGCGAACCGCACGGACCTGGCGGTTCCCGACATGGACAAGCTCAGGTGCCGGGAGGTGCTTAACGCCTGGCTGCGCGTCGCCCGTGACCGCGAGTCCGCCGCCGCCCTGCGTCGGCTAGAGCCTGCGGTCGATGACGTTGTTACCGCTCGCGACCGGCGCAAGGGGCCGGATATGCACGGCGAGATCTCATCAATCGGCGCCAATGGCCGACTGCACTTCCGGGGCGGCCACGGGCTCGGCACTGCCCCGCATCGGGTCACCCGCATCACCCGCCCCGGTGAGGACGGCTACCTCGATCAGCTCCATCTGGCCCGCGAACACGCCGCTGCGGTTCAGAGCAACCCGGCTCGGATTACCCGAGCCCAGGAGACGCAGCTGGAACGCTGGCGGATCAACTTTCCAGCGACCCCGGCGGCGATCGAGGCACTGCGCAACGCACTGGAGACAGCGGACGACGAGGCCGCGATGCAGCGGCTCTTGGAGAAGCACCCGGCGTTGCTGGCCGGCACCGTAGTGGGCACCCACGACACCTGGATCCGGCCCCAGGTCCAGCTCGGCAACCACTACATGGCCGACTTCATGATCGCCGGTCAGACCTCACTCGGAGTTCGGTGGACGCTGGTCGAACTGGAGAGCCCGGTCAGTCGCCTGACCAACCCCGGCAATAGGCGGGCGACGGCCACCCTGCGGCACGCGGTCGACCAGATCGAGGACTGGCGCAGGTGGCTGTCCACCAATCTGCACTACGCCCGCTCCGCGCGCGACGCCGACGGACTGGGCCTGCCGGGTATCACGGCTGAAGTCCCAGGCTTGATCATCATGGCCCGCGAGACTTACGACGACGCAGCCGCCGAAATCCGGGAACTGCATGCCCGGCGCTCCCACATCCAGGTACGCACCTACGACTGGCTCATGCGCATCAACGAATCCCCCGACCCTCTCCGCCGAGACGCCCCCGACCAACGCCTTCGGCTCGCTTGAAACCAGATGTCCCTCTGCAAGCAGCGTCAGCCTGGAAGAACCGGGGCCCTGGTCGCGGACAGGACCGAGATCGCCGGGGTGATCAGGCTGTCGCCGAAGAACAGCGACGCGCCGGAGATGCCCAGCGCGGCCAGTACGGCGGCGGTTTTTTCGGCCGGCTGCGAGGTGTATCGCCGTAAGAGGGTGATCAGCGCCATGATGCCGGGCCGTCGTTGTCGGCGCGCATCGCCAAGAGCACGTAGGTGACCAGGACGATGACCACCACCGACCAGAACACCAGCGACACCACCCCGTACACGTTCTGCGTCGTGACGGGGACGCGGTGCGGATCGCTCGGGTTGAACACCGTCTGGAGGGTGTAGATCGGGCTGGTGCCGATGTCACCGAAGACCACACCGGGAGCACCGATCCCCAGAGCCAGGCCGTGCCGTGTCGTGCGCGTTCGCATGATGAGCCTCGGCTGTCCGCGATGGGAATCCGTCCTCGCCGAGGACGCCGACAGCAGCGAGCGAGCCGAACGCCGGTCAGGACCGCAAGATCAACTCGTTGCCCCTTTGGTGCGTACCTGGGGCACACTTCTTCCGGGTGCGGGGCGGAAGGCAGGTGCCGCGACACCCGTGTGAGGTGCGCGAGCGCTGGTCGGGCCGCTCAGAACCAGGGACTTTTCAGGGACTTTCAGCTCTGCCCCAGGGACTTTCCAGGGATTTTTCGCTGAGTAAGCGGGAAAAGGCCTGACAGCTTCGAAAGACACAAAGCCCCAGTTCAGGGTAGGTTTCCTGTCGGTAGATGGCGCTCGCAGGGCCGTGTCCCCGTGCAGTTCCACGTGGGCTGGGCGAGGACGCGCGGATGTGGGCCTGGCAGGCGCCGCGAGAGTCCCCTGACGACGGCGCCGCCGTGGGTGCTGGTCGGGGTGAACTCGCCCTTGAACACCGCCACTTGGCGGCGTCGCCGCATTCTCTAGTACGTCTCGAACTGTTGAGCGCAGACCGGGACGACTCCCCGGGTGAACACCGGCGGACGCGACGCCTCGCCTCAGTCCACCGGCCAGGTGTGCACCGGGGCGTTGAGGTGCATGTAGTCGATGTACAGCTCCGTCATCCGGCGCAGCGCCTCGTGGCGGCCGGCGTGCGTGGTGTCCTCCAGCTTCCGCACGGTCTCCTGCTGCCACACCGCGCCGTTGCGGGCGGTGACACACCGCTGCTCGATGATGCCGAGCAGCGGTTCCCGCCACGCCGCGTCCATGCCGGACAGTTCCAGCCCCCGGTGCGCCAGCGGCAGCAGCCGCCGCAGCACGAGTTCGGGCACCGGCACCTCGCCCATGCCCGGCCAGTACAGCAGCGCCTCGATGCCGTGCCGGGCCGCCGTGTGCAGGTTCTCCCGCGCCGCCGAGAACGACATTCGGGACCAGACCGGCCGGTCCTCCTCCACCAGGGCCCGCGTCAGGCCGTAGTAGAAGGCGCCGTTGGCCAGGGTGTCCGCGACGGTCGGGCCCGCCGGCAGCACCCGGTTCTCCACCCGGACGTGCGGCCGGCCCTCCGCCACCGCGTACACCGGGCGGTTCCAGCGGTAGATCGTGCCGTTGTGCAGGGTCAGCTCCGCCAGCTCCGGAACGTCCCCCCGGTCCAGGGTCTCCGCCGGGTCCTGCTCGTCGCACAGCGGCAGCAGGGCCGGGAAGTAGCGCAGGTTCTCCTCGAACAGGTCGAAGACGCTGTTGATCCACCGCTCCCCGAACCACACCCGGGGCCGCACCCCCTGCACCTTGATCTCCTCGGGCCGGGTGTCGGTCGCCTGCTCGAACAGCGGAATCCGCGTCTCGTGCCACAGCTCCTTGCCGAACAGGAACGGCGAGTTCGCCGCCAGCGCCACCTGCACCCCGGCGATGGCCTGCGCCGCGTTCCAGTAGGCCGCGAAGTCCTCGGGGGAGACCTGGAGATGGAACTGCGTGCTGGTGCAGGCGGCCTCCGGGGTGATGGTGTCCGCGTAGGTGCGCAGCCGGTCCACCCCGTCCACCTCGATACGCAGATCCTCGCCCCGGGCCGCGAAGACCTGGTCGTTGAGCAGCCGGTAGCGCGGGTTCTCCGACAGCGCGGCCACCCCGATGTCCGCCTGGCGCAGCGTCGGCAGGATGCCGACCATCACCAGTCGCGCGCCCACCGTGTTGGCCCGGTCCTCCGCGTGGTTGAGGGCCGCCCGGATCTCTTCCTCCCAGGCGTCCGGCCCGCCCGCCGTCAGCCGGCGCGGCGGCACGTTGATCTCCAGGTTGAACCGGCCCAGCTCGGTCGACCAGGACGGGTCCGCGATCGCCTCCAGCACGTCGCTGTTGCGCATCGCGGGCTCCGCGTCCGCGCCCACGAGGTTCAGCTCGATCTCCAGACCGACCCGCGGCCGGTCGACGTCGAACCGCGACTCGCGCAGCATCTGCGCGAACGCGTCGAGGCACTCCTGCATCTTGAAGCGGTACCGGCGGCGGTCCTCGCGGGTGAAGACGAGCGCCGGGACGTCACGCCCCATCGGCCCTCCTGAGTCCCTCGTCCGGCACCTGGCCAACCCAGCGTCGCACCACCCACGACACGCCACCACGCGACGGCATCAGCGCTGGTCCCCCACCCGTGCCAGCAGCAGGGCCACGTCGTCGTGGTCGTCGGGGTGGCGCAGGCCGTGCACCAGCCGGTCGCAGACCTCCTCCAGCGACGGGCCCGGCTCGCCCAGCAGGGACAGCAGGGTCTCCAGCCGCTCGTCGATGGCGTGCTGCCGGGTCTCCACCAGCCCGTCGGTGTACAGCACCAGCAGATCGCCGGGCTCCATCGGCACCGTGACCGCCTCGAACGGCACCCCGCCCACCCCGAGCGGCGCCGCGGGCGGCAGGTCGAGGAACCGCGGCGCGCTGCCCGGCCTGACCAGCGCGGGCGGCAGATGCCCGGCGTTGGCGACCGTGCACCGGTTGGTGGCGGGGTCGTACACCGCGTACAGACAGGTGACGATGTAGTGCTCCAGATCGCAGGTGATGCGGTCCAGGTGGCGCAGCACCGCCTCGGGGGCCAGGTCGAGGTCGGCGTAGGCGCAGGTCGCCGTGCGCAGCCGGCCCATGGTGGCGGCCGCGTCGATGCCGTTGCCCATCACGTCGCCCACCACCAGGGCCGTACGGTCGTCGGTCAGGGGGATGACGTCGTACCAGTCGCCGCCCACCTCGCTGGTGGCCTGCGCGGGCTCGTAGCGGGAGGCCACCTCCAGGCCGGTGTGCCTGGGGGAGTGGTCGGGCAGCAGGCTGCGCTGGAGGGTGAGCGCGGTGTTGCGCACGCTCTGGTACCAGCGCGCGTTGTCGATCGCCACCCCGGCCCGGCCCGCGATCTCGGCGGCCAGCACCACGTCGTCCTCGTCGAACGGCAGCGGATTGCGGGTCCGCTTCAGGTCCAGCGCGCCCAGCACCTCGCCGTGCGCGATCAGCGGCACCGCCAGGTACGAGTGCACGCCCGCCTCCGCCAGCAGCGCCTCCCCGTCCGCGTCCCGCGCGATCCGCGGCAGGTCGGCGGGCTGCACGTGCGGCACCAGCACCGGCCGCCCGGTGTGCACGCACAGCGTGACCAGCCGGTCCCCGGCGTAGGCGGCCAGGTCGCCCGGCGGGTCCGCGGCACGGGTCGCCACGGTGGGGTGGGCCGCCTTCAGGGCGAGCGCCCGGAACAGCTCCGGGCCGTCGTCCGGGCTGCTCATCCGCCGGCAGGCCAGCGCCGAGTCCAGCACGTCCACCGCGACCACGTCCGCCAGCACCGGCGCCGCCACCTCGGCCAGTTCCCGCGCGGTGCGCTCCACCTCCAGCGTGGTGCCGATCCGCGCCGAGGCGTCGGCGATGACCGCCAGCCGTCTGCGCGCCCGGTCCGCCTCCCCGGCCGCCTGGTGCCGCTCGGTGACGTCCACGACGGAGACTGCCGCGCCCAGCACCCGGCCGCTCGGGTCCTCCAGCCGGTAGAAGGACAGCGACCAGGCGTGCTGCCGTCCGGGATCGTCGCTCGGGCGCCCCACGTGATACTGGTCCAGCAGCGGGGTCCCGGTGGTGAGGACCTGGCGCAGCGCCGACTCCACGGTCTCCATGTCGGTCAGCGGCAGCGTCTCGCGCGGCGTGCGGCCGACGTGCTCGGCGGCCGGCATGCCGTCGATCCGCTCCAGCGCCGGGTTGACCAGCAGGTACTTGAGGTCCGGGTCGAGCAGGCCGAGACCGATGGGGGACTGGTAGACCAGCCGCTCGCACAGCGCGAGGTCGGTCTCCACGCGCTGGAGCAGGGCCCGGTCGGCGGCGATGCCGAGCGCGTACACCTCGCCCCGGTCGTCGAGCAGCCGCATGGTGCGGAACTCCGTCAGCCGGCTGGAGCCGTCCTTGTGCCGTACCGGGAAGGCGCCCGCCCAGCCCTGGCCGGTGGCCAGCACCTCGGAGAACAGCCGCACCGCGGACTCGATCCGGCCCGGCGAGACCAGCAGCCGCCCCGCCTCGGCGCCCAGCGCCTCCTGGGCCGTGTAACCGAACAGGTCCTCCGCCTGCGGGGTCCAGAACACGATGCGCCCGCGGGTGTCCAGGACCACCGCGGCCACGCTCAGCAGGTCCAGCAGCCCGGTCGGCCGGGGGTCCTCGGCCTCGTTCTCCTCGTCGGACCGGAAGGAGTCCACTGTCATCCCGCCACCTCCCACCACCGGCGCGGGCTTCGCCCGACAGCTCGGGACCGGTACCTCCATGCTGCGGCCCGTCGCCCGCTCACGCCCACCGCACGGCCCGCTCAGGGCTCCTCGTCCTCGTCGTCGCGCGCGGGCACCCAGTGGTGCTCGGTGAACCAGCGGCCGAGCAGGGCGCCGCCGTACACCACGAACCCCACCCCGATCAGCCAGGACGACACCACCAGCACGGTGCCGACCGCGCCGTAGCTCAGCGCGTTGGTCACGATCAGCGGGGTGAACACCAGCGTGGAGAACGCGCGCAGCCCCACCAGCCCGAGCAGGGACGCCACCGCGCCCGGCAGCAGGGCCCGCCAGCGGATCTGGCCGCCCAGCAGGAACCACGGGCCCCACCAGAAGAAGAACAGCGTGGTCAGCGTGGTCAGGAAGATCCGGGACAGCCCCCGCATCGTGGTCCCCGTCTGCACCTCCTGGTACAGGTACACCATCAGCACCAGCAGCCAGGTCGCCTGCCGCCACACCCGGTGCCAGCGCCCCGCGGGCAGCCCCCAGATGCGCTCGAAGCCGTTCTGCACGCTGCCCGCGAAGGACACCCCGAACACGGCCAGCATCAGGATGCTCCACGCGCTGGTGGTACCGATGACCTCGCGCGGCGGGCTGAACACCTCGTTGAGGACCTTCGCGGACCGCCCCGACAGTCCCATGCCGTCCGACAGCCAGGACGGGAAACCGCCGCGCACCAGCGGGTCGGCGGCGGCGACCACGATCAGCAGCGGGGCCAGCGTCACCAGCGCGAGGGTGGCGAAACCCATGGCCCGGTGCATCAGTTCCAGCTCGCGGCCGCGCCGGATCAGGACGTGCAGGGCGAGCCACTCCCAGGCACGGCCCGCGCCCCGCCGCCACCGGCTCACCGCTCCTCCCCACCGGGCGGCGGGTAGGTGAGACGGCCGCCCTCGACCCGCGCGTTCTCGTCCAGCGACGCCGGTCTCGTGCTCGTCGCCGACATGATGTGCTCCACCTCCGCGCCCGCCACCAGCAGCGCGTCCGTGATGAGCCTGCGGTGGCAGCGCCAGGGCACCGCCTCGCTGCACATGATGGCCGGGCTGCCGTCCTCGGCCAGCTCCAGCAGCTCGTCGAGCCCCTCGCGGAACTCGTCGGTGGCCATGTGGTCGGCGTAGTCCCGGAACGCCTTCACCCGCCAGGCCCCGTTGGGACTCGGCACGCCGCGGGGCGTGTGCCGGCGCCCGCCCAGCCCGGGAATCCAGCGGTACCCGATGTCCGGCGGCAGCGCCCGCTCGATGGCGGCCCGGTCCCACTGCGGGAACTTCCGCGACGAGGGGAAGGAGCGCACATCGACCAGATGGGTGATGCCGTTGGCGCGCAGCATCGCCACCAGCTCGTCGAAGTCACGCGTGGAGTGCCCCACCGTGCGGATGCGGTTCGTCATCCCGGTGCCGCCTCACCCGACCCGCCCATGCCGCCGGTTCAGGCGTTCGCGGCCCGCACCAGCACCCGGTCCTGGGAGATCTTCACGTCCCAGTCCGGCTGCGCCACCGACGCCGGACCCCGGGTGACCTCGCCGTCCGAGAGCCGGAACGCGCTGCCGTGCCAGGGGCAGTGGATGCAGCCGTCCGCGTCCACCTCGCCCTCGTCCAGCGGGCCCCCGGCGTGCGTGCAGGTGGCCGAGAGCGCCTTCACCGTCCCGTCGTGCCGCACCAGCACCACCGGCACACCGCCCGCGTCGACCCGCAGCGGCTTGTTCTCCTCCAGCGCGGTCAGCGCCGCCACGTCCGTCCACTTGCCCGTCGGCTCCTCGAACGCCGTGTGGCTGACCCCGACGCCGTTGACGTACGACAGGTGCCCGCCCAGGTAGGCGGAGGCGCCCATCAGGCCGAGGCCCACCCCGCTCAGCACCGCCCCCGCGCGCCGGCGTCCGGTCACCCGGACCACCCAGGACGCGGCCTGCAGCACGGTCGCCGCGCCGTTGAGCGCGCCGTGCACCAGGCCGACCCGCTGGGTGGGGCCGTAGGTGTCCGCCCAGTCCGAGGCGCCGCTCGCGGCCGTCGGCACCACGGCGAGCACGCCGAAACCGACGAGCGTGCGGGCCGCCCGGGCGCCGCGTTCGCCCGCCGTCACGTCCAGCAGGGTGGCCATCCCCCAGGCGCCGATGGGGACGTCGGTGAGCACCGGGTGCAGCGCATGGCCCAGCCAGCCGCCGGAGAGTGCGTTCTTCACGACGGTCGGCTTCGTGACCCGGTTGACCAGGGAGGCGGCCGGACCCGCGACGGCGTCGAGCGCGCTGCGGTCCTCGATGTCCCTGATGACGTGCTCGATCTGCTTGGGCATGACGGTCGCTCCTCGTAGCGTTCGGACCTGACGGCCGGTGCCCGCTGCCGCGCCGGCTCGCGCTCTCATCTGGACCGGGCTGCCTGCGCCCGGACATCCTGGGCCGCCGGTAGGGGGGTTCACCGCCCGCGGGGCCCGGTACTCCGTATTCAGCGGGGCCACTCCCGCGGCCCCACGCCCCGCCACTCGACCCACCGCGCGCTCACGACGTCCGACTCCTCCAGCGACGCCAGGACCTCCGGCCCGGCCCGGCGCAGGAACTCCACGACGTCCAGCACGGTGTAGGCCATGCCGACGAACCGCTCCCCGACGCGTACCCGCCTGCCGCCGTCGGGGGCGGGCGGGTAGATCACGACGGGTATGTCCGGGGTCATGTCCCGAGAGTGGCCCAGGAGTACGGCCGCCGCATGCCGGAGTACTCCGGGCCCCCGCGGCGCCGCTACTCCACGGCCGGGTCCTCCTGGGTGTGCCGCACCGCCTCCTGCACGGCCCGCTCCAGCGCGCAGCGGTCCTCGCCGGTCTCGGCCGAACGGTCGGCGATGGCCGCGCACACGGCGTCGTACGCCGTGCGCCAGCGGCGCCGCTGGGCGTCGTACTCGCTCCCGGTGAGACCGGCCAGCCGGGCGCGCTCCACCTCGGCGGACCGTTCCAGTGCGATGAGGCTGTCGGGAATGTCTGCCACGTGGGGATCGTAAGCGCGGATTCCGGAGGGCGCCCGTCGGAGGGCTTTTATCCGGTGCCGGGGGCCCCGCGGATTGGTTTCGCAATCTGTTTCGCCTGATCGGGGGAGTGACCAATCCGCTTGCCGAGCAGATCCGGATTCCCCGTGTGAGGGATGAAGAGAGGGACCACCGGCCGTCGCACGGCCTGGCGCGCACCGCACCGGAGACGTCCGGCGGAGCGCCCGCGGGGTGTGCCGCGCCGACGGCCCGGACCCGCGCGGCGGGGGCCGCCGGGCGTCCTCTCCTCGACGGAGCCGGGGCGCGGTCTGCCGCGAGGCGCCCCGGCTCCTGCCTTCTCACGAACCCCTTGACGAACGCCTTGACGAATCCCGGCGCGGCACCCGCCGCGCGCGACCCTCAGGAGATGACAGAGAAATGATGACCACCACCCGCACCCGCCGTGCCGCCGTCACCCTTGCCGCCGCCGCCGTGCTTCCGCTGGCCCTGAGCGCCTGCTCCTCCGGTACCGAGAAGGACAACGGCAAGTCGGAGTCCTCGGCGCCCGCCGCCTCCTCGCCCAAGGCCAGCGAGGGCATGAGCAGCATGGACGAGCCCTTCGGCCCGGCCTGTTCCTCGGTGCCGAAGAACGGCGCGGGCTCCTTCGACGGCATGGCCAAGGACCCGGTGGCCACCGCCGCCTCCAACAACCCGGCGCTGTCCACCCTGGTCTCGGCGGTGAAGAAGGCCGGCCTGGTCGACACCCTGAACAACGCCCAGAACATCACGGTGTTCGCGCCGACCAACGACGCCTTCAACAAGATCCCGAAGGCCACCCTGGACAAGGTCCTCAACGACAAGGCCCAGCTCACCAAGATCCTGACCTACCACGTCGTGGGCCAGAAGCTGGCTCCGAAGGACCTGGAGAACGGCTCCTTCGACACCCTGGAGAAGTCCAAGCTCATGACCTCCGGCTCCGGCGAGTCCTACAAGGTCAACGGCTCCGCGAACGTCGTCTGTGGCAACGTCAAGACCGCGAACGCCAACGTGTACATCATCGACTCGGTCCTGATGCCCAAGAGCTGACCCGCAAGCGCCGACCCCCAAGCGCCCAAGCAGCGCCCGTCCGCTCCGAAGACCCCTCGGAGCGGACGGGCGCCCAGCCCTTTCTCCAGCCCGACACCCCGATCCCTGGAAGGAACCGCTCGATGCGCCGAACCGCCGTCGTGGGCAGCGGAGTCGCCGGACTCACCGCCGCACATGTGCTGAGCCGGGCCCACCACGTCACCCTGTACGAGGCAGACGACCGCCTCGGCGGGCACGCCCACACGCACGACCTCATAGCCCCGGACGGCCGAATCCACCGGGTCGACTCCGGCTTCATCGTGCACAACCGGCGCACCTACCCGAACCTGCTCCGCCTCTTCCGCGAACTCGGCGTCGCCACGCAGGAGTCGGAGATGAGCATGTCCGTGCGCTGCGAGGGCTGCGGACTGGAGTACGCCGGCGCGCGCGGCGTCCGCGGACTGCTCGCCCAGCCCCGCAACCTCCTGCGCGGCCCCTACCTGCGCATGCTGGCCGAGGTCCCCGCCTTCCACCGGGCCGCCCGCGCCCTGCTGGAGCACGAGGGCGACTCCACCCTCACCCTGGGGCAGTTCCTGGACCGCGCGGGCTTCTCCCCGTACTTCCGGTCCCACTTCATGACCCCGCTGGTCTCCTGCGTCTGGTCCTGCGACGCCGAGACCGCGCAGCACTACCCGGCCGCCTACCTCTTCCGGTTCCTCGCCCACCACGGCATGCTCGCCGTCACCGGCTCACCCGTGTGGCGGACCGTGACCGGCGGCTCACGCAGCTACGTCGACAAGGTGGCCGCCGAGATCCAGGAGGTGCGCACCGGCACCCCGGTCCGCGGCGTCCTGCGCCACGCCGACGGCGTCGACATCACCGCGCACGACGGCACCACCGAGTCCTACGACCACGTCGTCGTCGCCGTCCACCCCGACCAGGCGCTCCGCCTGCTCGGCGACGCCACCGCGGAGGAGAAGGAGGTGCTCGGCGCCTTCCGCTACTCCCGCAACACCACTCTGCTGCACACCGACGCCGCCCTGCTGCCCAGGGCCGCGGGCGCCCGCGCCTCCTGGAACTACCTCATGCCGAACTGTTCGACGGGCTCCGACCGGGTACGCGTCACCTACGACATGAACAGGCTCCAGCGTCTCGACGCCTCCCAGCGCCACCTCGTCACCCTCGGCGGCGAGGACCGCGTCGACCCCGCGCGGGTCCTCGCCCGGATGAACTACGAACACCCCGTCTACACCCCCGAGTCCGTCGCCGCCCAGCGGCGGCTGCCGGAACTCGCCACCTCGGTCACCGCCTTCGCCGGCGCCTACCACGGCTGGGGGTTCCACGAGGACGGCTGCCGCAGCGGCGTGGCGGCCGCCGATGCCCTGGGGGTGACCTGGTGACCGGGGCACCCGCCCTCTACCCGTGCGTCATCCGGCACACGCGCCGCGCCCCCGTGCGCCACGCGCTGCGCCACCGCACGTACATGTGGCTGATCGACATCGACCACATACCGGAACTCCCCCTGCCCCTGAGGCCGTTGGCCCGCTTCCGGGCCCGCGACCACTTCACCGGCCGCGCCCCCTCTATCCGGGCCGCGCTCGACGGTTTCCTCGCCGAGCACGGCATCGACCTCGACGGGGGGCGCGTCGTCATGCTCACCCACGCCCGCGTCCTCGGCCACGTCTTCAACCCCCTCACTCTCTACTGGTGCCACGACGCCGACGGCCGCCCCCGCTGCGTGGTCGCCGAGGTCCACAACACCTACGGCGGCCGCCACGCCTACCTGCTCCACACCGACGCGGCCGGGAAGGCCGACGTGGACAAGGAGTTCTACGTCTCGCCCTTCTATCCCGTGGACGGCCGCTACCACATGCGGCTCCCGCTGCCCGGCGACCGCCTCCAGCTGTCCCTGCGCCTGGACCGGCCCGGCAGCCCGCCCTTCACCGCCGGCGTGCACGGCACCCGCCGCCCGGCCACACCGGGCGCGCTGCTGCGCCTGGCCCTGCGCCACCCCTGGTCGACCCTCGCGGTGTCGGCCGCCATCCGTTTCCACGGCATACGCCTGTTCCTCAGGGGCCTGCCGGTGCAGCCGCGCCAGGTCCGCCACGACCCGGAGAACGCCACATGACCACAGCCCACCCCCGCCCCACGACCAGGACCGAGGAAGCCGCGGTCCCGGCCCCGGTGGACGCCGGCCGCTGGCCCGACGTGGCCACCGTGCCCAAGGCGTCCCGGCCGGTGCGTACCGTCGCCGCCGCCGTCGTACGGCACGCCCTGGGCAGGCTGCCGCTGCGGGTCCGCTTTCCCGACGGCACCACCCTGGGCCTGGGCGGACCGCTCATAGAGGTGCGTGACCCGGACGCCTTCCACGCCCGCATCGGCACCACGGGCCTGATCGGCTTCGGCGAGTCGTACATGGCGGGGGAGTGGGACGCCCCCGACCTGGTCGGCGCGCTCACCGTGCTCGCCTCCCACGCCGCCGAACTCGTCCCCGCCCCCCTCCAGCGGCTGCGCCGGCTGTGGGCACTGCGGCAGCCCGCCGCCCAGCGCAACACCGCGAGCGGCGCCCGCGACAACATCAGCGCCCACTACGACCTGTCCAACGACCTCTTCGCCCTCTTCCTCGACGACACCCTCACCTACTCCTCCGCCGTCTTCCGGGGCTTCCCCGCCGAGTACTCCCTGCTCGCCGCCGCCCAGCACCGCAAGATCGACCGGCTGCTGGACCTCGCCGAGGTCGGCGAGGGCACCCGGCTGCTGGAGATCGGCACCGGCTGGGGCGAACTCGCCCTGCGCGCCGCCGCCCGCGGCGCCCACGTCACCTCGCTCACCCTCTCCCGCGAACAGCGCGACCTCGCCCGGCAGCGGGTGCGCGAGGCGGGCCTCGCCGACCGGGTCTCCATCGAGCTGTGCGACTACCGCGAGGCGCGGGGCACCTACGACGCCATCGTCAGCGTGGAGATGATCGAGGCGGTCGGCGCCGAGTTCTGGCCCGTCTACTTCCGCACCCTCGACGACCGGCTCGCCCCCGGCGGCCGCGTCGCCCTCCAGGCCATCACCATGCCGCACGACCGGATGCTCGCCTCCCGCGACACCCACACCTGGATCCAGAAGTACATCTTCCCCGGCGGCCTGCTGCCCTCCGTCGAGGCGGTCGACGAGACCGTCAGGGAGCACACCGGTCTCGCCGTCACCCGCCGCGACGCCTTCGGCGCCCACTACGCCGAGACCCTCCGGCTGTGGCGCGAACGGTTCACCGAGCGCGCCGAGGACGTCGCCGAACTCGGCTTCGACGCCGTCTTCCGCCGCCTGTGGACCTTCTACCTCGCCTACTCCGAGGCCGGATTCCGCTCCGGCTACCTCGATGTCCAGCAGTACCTGCTCACCAAGGAGTCCACGCGATGACCGACGCCCGCACCCCCGTCCGCGCAGGCGCCGCACACCGGCTGGCCGCGCTCGTCGAGGACGCGCTCGGCGCCCCGCTGCCGGTCCGGCTGCGCGCGTGGGACGGCAGCGAGACCGGCCCGGCCGGCGCCCCCGTCGTCGTACTGCGCTCCCGGCGGGCCCTGCGGCGGCTGCTCTGGCAGCCCGGGGAACTCGGCCTCGCCCAGGCCTACGTCACCGGCGAACTCGACGTCGAGGGCGACCTCGCCGAGGGGCTGCGCGCCGCCTGGCGCTCCGCGCGCGAGCGGGGCGCGCACGCCCCCGCGCTCGGCCTGACCGACCGCCTGCGCGCCGTCGCGGAGGCGACCCGGCTCGGCGTGGTCGGACCCCGCCCGCCCGCGCCCGCCTCCCAGGCCCGGCTGCGCGGCGGACGCCACACCAAGGCCCGCGACCGCGCCGCGATCAGCCACCACTACGACCTGTCCAACGACTTCTACCGCCTCCTGCTCGACGAGACCATGGCCTACTCCTGCGGCTACTGGACCGCCGAGGCCGGCGAGAACGCCGACCCCGCCGACACCCAGCGCGCCAAGCTGGAACTGATCTGCCGCAAGCTCGGCCTCACCCCCGGCGCCCGGCTGCTCGACATCGGCTGCGGCTGGGGATCGCTCACCCTGTACGCGGCCGAACAGCACAAGGTGAAGGTCACCGCCGTCACCCTGGCCCGCGAACAGGCCGCCCACGTCCGTGAGCAGGTGCGCGAACGCGGCCTGGAGGACCTGGTCGAGGTGGTGTGCCAGGACTACCGCGACATCACCGGCTCGGCCTACGACGCGGTCGCCACCGTCGAGATGGGCGAGCACGTCGGCGACGCCGAGTACCCCGCCTTCGCCGCCTCCCTGCACCGCATGGTCCGCCCCGGCGGCCGGGTGCTGGTGCAGCAGATGTCCCGGGGCACCGTCGCACCGGGCGGCGGCGCGTTCATCGAGGCGTACATCGCGCCCGACATGCACATGCGCCCCCTCGGCGACACGGTCTCCCTCCTGGAGGCGGCCGGCCTGGAGGTCCGCTCGACGGAATCCATGCGCGAGCACTACGTGCGCACCGTCGGCGCCTGGTACGAGACGCTGGAGAGCCGCTGGGACGACTTCGTCGCCCTGGTCGGCGAGGAGACGGCCCGCGTGTGGCGGCTGTACCTGGTCGGCGGCGCGCTCGCCTTCGAGGAGGGGCGCATGGGCGTCGACCAGATCCTCTCCGTGCGCCGCTCCGGCGCGGGCGAGAGCGGCCTGGACCTGTCCGAGGCCGCCGACTGGTACCGGAACCTGGGGGAGCGGTGAGCGGCTTCGCCTGGGGCTCCTTCGCCGCGAACCTCGGCTGGGCGGCGCTCACCGCGCTCGGCGTCATGGTGATCACCTTCGCCGTCGCCGTCCGCAAGCGCATGCACCGCATCGTCGACGTCGCCTGGGGCGCCGCCTTCGCCGCGGTCGCCCTGGCCACGTTCGGGGCGTCGGCGGGCGAGGGCGACCTCACCCGCCGGGCCCTCGTCACCGCCCTCACCGTGGTGTGGGGCCTGCGGCTGGCCGTCCACATCGGACGCCGGGGCCGGGGCCAGGGCGAGGACCCGCGCTACGAGGAGCTGCTCGGCAAAGCGCCGGGCAACCGCGACCTGTACGCCTTCCGCATGATCTACCTGCTCCAGGGCGCCCTGGTATGGCTGGTCTCCTTGCCGGTGCAGGCCGCCCAGTACGCGACCGGCCCCGTCTCCGTGCTCGCCTGGCTCGGGACGGCCCTGTGGGCGGTCGGCATCTTCTTCGAGGCCGTCGGCGACGCCCAGAAGGCCCGCTTCAAGGCCGACCCCGCCAACAAGGGCCGCCTCATGGACCAGGGGCTGTGGCGCTACACCCGCCACCCCAACTACTTCGGCGACTTCTGCGTGTGGTGGGGCCTGTTCCTCGTCGCCTGCGACGGCGGGGCCGCCCCCGCCCTCGTCTCCTTCGTCGCGCCGCTGGTGATGAGCTACCTGCTGATCAACGGCAGCGGCAAACGCCTGCTGGAGCGCCGTATGTCCGGCCGTCCCGGCTGGCAGGAGTACGCGTCCCGCACCAGCGGCTTCTTCCCGCTGCCCCCGCGCGGCTGACGCCGACGCACGACGAAGGAGGGGAGCCCCGGCGTGCCGGGGCTCCCCTCCTTCGCTCTTCGTCCGGCGCTCAGCGCGCTCCGTCCGGTGCCCCGCCTACGACGGCAGGCTCAGCACCGTCACCGGCGTGGTCGTCGGCCGGGCCGAACCGCCCGCCGGCTCCACCGTGACCCCGACGCCCGAGGCCCCGTCCACCGAGCCCCGCATCAGCACGCTCTGGCTGGCGCGCGCGGGGTCCATCAGACCGGCGTCACGCATCGTCCCGTCGTCGTCGAACCAGAGCTGGTACACCTTGCCCTTCGGCGGCTCGGGCATACGGGACGACACGAACACCGCCCGGTCCTTCGCGGCGGAGACGACCACCGTGCCGGTACCGCCCGCCACCTTCACCGTGCGGGACCGGGCGTCCGGCGCGGCCAGCACCCCGGCGAGCTCCGCCGACTGCCGCTCCGCCTGCGCCGCCCGCTGCTGGGCGTCCTGCGCGCGCTCCCACTGCCACACCGCCGTACCCCCGAACACGGCCGCCGCGGCCACGCACGCGGCCAGTGCCCAGCGGGCCGGGGCCGCACCCAGAGCCCTGCTCCGGCGCACCCGCTCCGCCGGGCCGGCGGCGGGCGTGAGCTGGCGCACCGAGCCGGCGCGGCGCAGCACCTGCTCGCGCATCGCCGGGCGGACCGGCACGGCCGCGGCCAGTGCCAGGCGGGCGGCGGCCGCCTCGAACTCCTCCACCTCGCGGGCGCAGGACGGGCAGCCGGACAGATGGCGCTCGAAGTCGGCGCGCTCGTCGTCGGGCAGCGCGTGCAGGGCGTAGGCCCCCGTCAGCGTGTGCGGATCGGCCATGGTCACGCGGTCACCCCCAGGCAGTCGCGCAGCCGGATGAGGCCGTCGCGCAGTCGTGTCTTCACGGTGCCGAGCGGCAGCGCGAGCGCCTCCGCCACCTCCCGGTAGGTCAGCCCCCGGTAGTAGGCGAGCGTCACCGACTGCCGCTGGAGGTCGGTCAGCGTGCGCAGACAGCGCCGCACCTGCTCCTGCTCCAGCCGGGACTCCACCTGCTCGGTCACCTCGTCGTACTCCGGCGTACGGTCCAGCAGCGCCGCCTTGGTGTCGCGGGCGGCCGCCGCCTCCACCGAGCGGACCCGGTCCACCGCGCGCCGGTGCGCGAGCGTGAGGATCCAGTTGATCGCCGTGCCCCGGTCGGGCCGGTAGCGCGGCGCCGTGCGCCACACCTCCACGAGCACGTCCTGCGCCACCTCCTCCGACTGCGCCTGGTCGCGCAGCACCGCCCGGACGACCCCGAGCACCGAACCGGACACCGTGTCGTAGACCGAGGCGAACGCCTCCTGGTCTCCGAGGGCCACCTCGTGCAGCAGTTGCTGCAGATCCGGTTCGGCTGCCGGGTTCCTGCCGATGTAGACGGCTTCCTTCACAACTGTCCTCTCCAATGTTGCGCCGGGGCCGGGTCCTCGCGTCGTACCGCGATACTCGTCCCCGCGTAATCCGGGGCCGGTCCGGCCCCGGATTGGTCGCCCCGGCACATTTGACCACGGGCTCAGACCAGCCCCGTGACGGTCACGGTGACCTTCGGCGGCTCCTGGCCGGGCAGCAGCCACGAGAGCCGGTCCTCGGCGGCCCGCACCACGGCGCGGGCCACGTCGAGGGTGCGGACGTGGCCGCGCGCCACGAGGTGGATGTCCACCCGCCACGGCCCGGCGTCGTCCGGACGGCTGACCCGCACTCCGGAGGGCACGGCCCGGCCCCCGTCCGCCGCGCTCCCGCCGTGCGGCAGCGAGCGCAGCAGCCCGCCGAAGCCCGGCCGCAGGAACGCCACTCCCGGCACGGCCTCCACGGCGGCGGCGATCTCCTCGGCGAGGGTGGTGCGCAGCGCGCGGTCAGTCATCGGTCCGCTCCTCCTCGGCTCCGGCCGGTACGTCCACCAGGTCGGTGATCCGGATGTCCACCGACGCGGGCCGCAGCCCCAGCCGCAGCCGGGCCGCCTCGGCCACCCGGTGCCGCACCCGCTCGGCCACCTCCTCCAGGGGGACGTCCACCGGTGCGTGCACCTCCAGGCGCACCGTCACCTCGCCGTGCGAGGGCGCCTGGCGCGGAGTGATCCGGCACGATCCCGCGCGCACCCCGGCGACCGTCTCCGCGGCGCCGCGCAGCGTGCGGGCGGCGACCGCCTCCGTCACCCACAGGTCCTCGTCGTCGTCCCCGAGCGGCACCGGGCGGCCGGGCCGCAGCTCCATCCGGACCACGTCCATCACACGCCGGGTCAGCGCCGAGGCGTCGTAACCGGTGCCGTCCGGGGCGGCCTCCTCGCGCAGCTCCCGCACGCTCGTCTCCAGCAGCGCCAGCTCGCGCACCGCGTCCGCGCAGTACGGGCAGTCGGCGCGGTGCGGGTCGGGCGCGCCCTGCTCCCAGGCGTCCCAGACCCCTGACAGCAGGCGCCCGCAGGCGAGCCGCTCGTCGTCGCCGTCGGGCCCGGTGTACCGGTCGGGCGGGTCGGTGTGCGTGGTCATCGCCAGGCCCCCAGTGCTCGTGTCAGACAGCGTCGTGCGCGGAAGACCCGGGCGCGCACCGCCTCCTGGCTGATGCCGACCGTGTCCGCGATGAACTCGTAGGAGTGTCCGTCCAGCTCGCGCAGGACCCAGCAGGCCCGCTGCTCCGCCGACAGCTGGTCCAGCGCCAGGCGCATCCCGCGCACCGCGTCCCGGGCCTCGGTGATCCGCTCCGGCGAGTCGTACTCCGGCGCCGCCACCTCGCCCGCTGCCTCCAGTGTCGTCACCGGGCGGCGGGCCCGCAGGACGTTGAGGCAGCGGTTGGTGACGATGCGGTAGACCCAGGTGCCGAACGACGAGCGCCGCTGGAACTCCGGCAGCCGGCGCCAGGCGCTGATGAAGGCGTCCTGCACCGCGTCCTCCGCCTCCGCGCGGTCCCCGAGCAGCCGGGTGGCGAGGCCCACCAGCGCCGGGGCGTGCTCGCGCACCAGCACGGCGAACGCCTCCTCGTCGCCCTCGGCCGCGCGCACCGTGAGCAGGTCGTCGTCCGGCCGCGCCGCCGTCGCCTCCCGTGCCGGAGTGTCGTCCGGCGCGCGGTCCGGCTCCGGATACGCGGTCTGTCTGCGGGCCCCCGGCACCGGGCGGCTCCTCTCCGTCGTCCTGCACCTTCGACACCTCGGAGGCTGCTTTGTGACGCGGTATCCGCCACGTCACCTTTCCGCCGTTCCCCTCATCCGCCACTTCAGGCGCGAAAACCCAGGTGGATGCAGGTCGCGGCGCGCGTCATCCGGGTGCGGACAGGCTTCGGCGGAGAAAATTCGGGAATCCGCGTCACAGTCGTGGACCGGCCGGGTCCAACGGAGCGAGAACAGCAGTACGGCCCATCGAGAGGACCTGGTCATGAGCGTCCAGAGCGCACCCGCCACCGGCACCGCCCCGGCGGCCGCCACCACGAAGCCCCAGGCGTCCACCACGGCCCTCACGGGCGGCGCCACCGGAGCCGACGAGCCCGCCGCCACCCGCGGCCGGACCTCCATCGCCGATGTCGTCGTCGTCAAGGTCGCCGGGGTCGCGGCCCGCGAGATCCCCGGCGTGCACGCCATGGGCGGCGGCCTGTCCCGCACCATCGGCGCGGTCCGCGACCGCGTCCCCGGCGGCCGCTCCAACGTCGGCCGGGGAGTCAAGGTCGAGGTGGGGGAGCGGCAGACCGCCATCGACCTCGACCTCGTTGTCGAGTACGGCGTACCCATCGCCGACCTCGCCCGCGACGTCCGGGAGAACGTCATCGACGCCGTGGAGCGGATCACCGGACTGGAGGTCGTCGAGGTCAACGTGACCATCAACGACGTCCACCTGCCCGACGACGAGGACGGCACGCCGGAGAGCACCGCCCGCGTGGCCTGACCCCGCCCGGGTCGGCACGGGGCAGCAGCGAAGAGAAGTCGAGAAGGGCACGGAGAGATGGACAGAGCGCTGACAGGGCTGATCGCCGGCATGGCGCTGGCGTTCGCGGGCTGGTTCGGCGGCTTCGGCGCGTTCCTGCTCGTGGCCGCGCTGGGCGCGGCCGGCTACGCGGTCGGGTACTTCTTCGACCGGGGCGGACGCGCCGAGGATCTGCGGCACGCCTTCGATCGGGGCCGCCGATGACCGCCCGCGAACACCGCGGCACCACCACGGTCTCCGCCCGCGCGGTCCGCCGTATCGCCGGCCGCGCCGTCACCGAGGCGCTGCCCGGCCGCGCCGCGCGGACGACCGGCGCCTCGGCCACCGTGCGCGGCGGGCGGGCCGAGATCGCCGTCGACGTCGCGCTGCCCTACCCGGCGCCCCTCACCCCCGCGGTGCGCCGCGTCCAGGACCACGTGACCGCCCGCACCGGCGAGCTGACCGGCCTCGACGTGCGCACCGCCCGGGTCGGCGTCACCGCGCTCGACCCGGACCGGACGGCCCCGCCCGAGGCGCCGCCCCGCGAGACGGCGCCCGGCGGCCGCGTCCCGCGCCGCTGGTGGGCCGAGCGCAGGCTCCCCCTCGGCGTGCTCACCCTGCTCGCCACCCTGACCTGCGGCGCCCTCGCCGCCGACCTGATCCTCGTGCACACCGGGCACCGCCCGGCCGCCGCCTGGCGCACCGGCACCCTGCACTGGCTCTACGCGCACGGACCCGGCGAACGGCCCGTCACCCTCGCCGCGCTCGGCTGCGCCCTGCTCGGTGTCTGGCTGATCGTCCTCGCCGTCACCCCCGGCCGGCGCGGCCTGCTCACCGCCCACGCCCCGGCACCGGCCACGCACGTCGCCGTGGACCGCGGGGCCGTGGCCGCCCTGCTGCGCGACACCGCCGCCGCGACCGAGGGCGTCGACACCGTCGCCGTACGGGTCCGGCGCCGCCGCGTCACCGTACGCGCCGCCCTCGCCTTCGGGGACCGCGCCGCCGCCCGCGAACAGATCACCGACGCCGCGGCCCGCGCCCTCGCCGGGTGCGGGCTGCGCCGCCCGCCGAGGCTGCGCGTCGCCGTCCGCCCCCTGCCGGTGTGGACCCCGCCCCCCGCCGGGACGGCACCCGCCCCCGCGGTGCTCGCTGCACCGGCCGGAGGCAGCTGATGCAGACCTTCCGCACCGTCCTCAACCGCGGCGTCCTCGCCGTCACCGGCCTCGCCCTGCTGGCCGCCGGGGTCTGGCTGGCCGCCGCCGACCCCGCCCTCGCGGCCCGGCTGCCCGCCCGGCTGCCGGCCCCCTCCGCCGACCGCACCTTCCTGAGCCCCGCCCGCCTCCTCGACCTGCGGACCAGCGCGTGGTGGACGCCCACCGCCATGGCCGCCTCCGCCGCCCTCACCGCGCTCGGCGCCCTGTGGTGCGCCCGCCAGTTCCACGGCGGCGGACGCCCGCTGCTCGCCCTGCCCGCCCCCGGAGCCGCCGTGCGGGCCCGCGCGCTGGAGGAGGCCCTCGCCCGGGACGCGGCCGCCCTCGACGGCGTCGACCGCTGCCGGGCCCGCGTGATCGCCGGACACGGCACAATCACCGTACGGCTGCACCTCTGGCTCCAGCCCGGCACCACCCCCGACGCCGTGCTTCCCGGCGTCGACCGCGTGCTCGGCCGGGCCGGAACGGCCGCGGCCCCCCACCGCGTCCGCAGCCGGGTCCGTCTGAGCGCCCGATCCCACCAGGTACCGCATGTCCGCTGAACCGCACGCCCCCGCCGCCACCCGCCCGCCGCGGCCCACCGACTGGGGCACCGCCCTGCGCCGCACGCCCCTGTCCATGTGGCACGACGACGTGTCCGACGACGCCGCCGCCCTCACCTACTACGCCATCCTCACCGTGCTGCCCGCCCTCCTCGTCACCGTGATCGCCTTCGCGCTGATCAGCCCCGGCACGGCGGAACGGTTCATCACCCAGGTCACCGCCTACGCCCCCGCGGAGTCCGGCGGTGAACTCCACGACGTGCTCGGCCGCATGCTGCGCCCCGACTCCGCCGTCTGGCCGCTGCTGGTCGCCGGGTCCGCCAGCGCCGTCTGGTCCGCCTCCAGCTACCTGGCCGTCTTCCGCCGCTCCCTGCACCGCATGCACCGCGTCGAGGACCACCGTTCGCCGCTGCGCAAGGCCCACCGGATCGTGCTGACCGCGCTCGGCCTGCTCGGCCTGCTCGTCGTCAGCGCCCTGGTGCTGCTGCTCACCGGGCCCGTCGCCGAGGCCGCCGGACGCTTCTTCGGCCTGGACGCCACGGTCGCCTGGGTCTGGCGCCTGCTGCGCTGGCCCCTCCTGCTCGGCCTCGCGGTCGTCCTGATCGTGGTCGTCTTCCGCACCGGCCCCGTCCAGGCCCGGCGGCGCAGCCACAGCCTGCCCGGAGGAGTGCTCGCCGCCGCGCTGTGGATTCTGGTGTCAGGCGGCTTCGCGCTCTACACCTCGGTGCTCGGCGGCTACAGCCGGCTCTACGGGTCCCTCGCGGGCTCGGTGGTCTTCCTGATCTGGCTCTGGCTGACCAACCTCGCCCTGCTCACCGGCGCCCAGTTCACCGCCGAACTGGGCCGCACCACGGCCGAGTCGTCGGCGCCGGCCGACTGAGCGGGCGCGGGGGCGGGCCGGCTCCAGTGCCTGCGCCGCGACCCCGCTGAGCACCAGCCCCACCGCGATCAGCAGCCCGTCCGGCAGCACGATCCCCGCCGCGAGCAGCACCCCGCCGAGCGCCAGCAGCCACCAGCACCGGCCACGGAAGGAGCGGTGGCCTGCGCGCGGCGGGGACGCGGGCCCCGGACGAGCCCCTGCGGACCGGCCGCTCCGGGCGAAGCGCCCCCGGACACCAGCCAGGTTCTCCTCGTCGTACACGTGCATCGGGCGCCTCCCTTCCGGTCCGCTCCCAGCATCCCGGCCGCACCGCCCGCCGCACCATCGGGTACGACCCCCATTTCCGTGACCCCCGACCCCTAGGGCAGACCCGGATGGGTGCCCCCACGGATGGCGCTCCGCCCCCTCCCCGCACACGCTGGAGCTGACGGGCCCGACGGCCCCCGGCGCCAGGAGGTGAAGGCGCGGTGCCCCTGTTCTGGCGGATCTTCCTGCTCAACGCCGTCGTCCTGGTCGCGGCCGCCGCCCTGCTGCTCGGCCCGGTGACCGTCTCCACCCCGGTCCTGCTCACCGAGGCCGCGATCCTCACCGCCGGGCTGGCCGCCATGCTCGTCGCCAACGCCGTCCTCCTCCGCGTCAACCTCGCCCCGCTGCACCGCCTGAGCCGCGCGATGACCGACGCCGACCTGCTCCGGCCCGGCGTGCGCCCGCCCGTATCCGGCCACGGCGAGATCGCCGAGCTGATCACCGTCTTCAACGCCATGCTCGACCGGCTGGAGGAGGAACGCGCCACCAGCAGCGCCCGCGCCCTCTCCGCACAGGAGGCCGAACGCCACCGCGTCGCCCGCGAACTCCACGACGAGGTCGGCCAGACCCTCACCGCCGTCCTCCTCGAACTGGGCCGCGCCGCGGGCCAGGCCCCGCCCGGACTGCGCGAGGAACTCCACCAGGTGCAGGAGACCACCCGCGCCGGACTCGACGAGGTCCGCCGCATCGCCCGCCGCCTGCGCCCCGGCGTCCTGGACGAACTCGGCCTGCTCAGCGCCCTCAAGGCCCTCACCGCCGAGTTCTCCGGCCCCGGACTGGCCGTCCGCCACCGCCTCGGCACCGACCTGCCCCCGCTCGGCCACGGGACGGAACTCGTCCTCTACCGCGTGGCCCAGGAAGGACTCACCAACATCGCCCGCCACGCCCGCGCCCGGAACGCCGAACTCGCCCTCGCCCGCACCCCGGCCGGGGTCGAACTCCGGCTCGCCGACGACGGCCGGGGCATCGGGGGCGCCCCCGAGGGGTCGGGCCTGCGGGGCATGCGCGAACGCGCCCTGCTCATCGGAGCCGGCCTCACCGTGGGCACCCGGCCCGAGGGCGGCACCGAGATCCGTCTCACCGTCCCCGTCCGGAGCGAGAGCCCATGACCGAGCCGGCCCCCGCCCGTATCCTCCTCGCCGACGACCACGCCCTCGTACGGCGCGGAGTCCGCCTCATCCTGGAGGGCGAACCCGGCCTCACCGTGGTCGCCGAGGCCGACGACGGCGCCGAGGCCCTCGCCCTGGCCCGCGCCCACCGCCCCGACCTGGCCGTCCTCGACATCGCCATGCCCCGGCTCACCGGACTCCAGGCCGCCCGCGAGCTCTCCCGCACCCAGCCCGAGACCCGCATCCTCATCCTGACCATGTACGACAACGAACAGTTCTTCTTCGAGGCCCTCGCCGCCGGAGCCTCCGGCTACGTCCTGAAGTCCGTCGCCGACCGCGACCTCGTCGAAGCCTGCCGCGCCACCCTGCGCGGCGAACCCTTCCTCTACCCCGGTGCCGTGGGCGCCCTCGTCCGCGACTACCTCGACCGGGTGCGCGACGGCCGCGCGCTGCCCTCCCGGCTCATCACCGGCCGCGAGGAGGAGATCCTCAAGCTGGTCGCCGAGGGCCACACCTCGCAGCAGATCGCCGGCCTGCTCGTCATCAGCCCCAAGACGGTCGAACGTCACCGCGCGAACCTCCTGCAGAAACTCGGTCTGAAGGACCGTCTGGAACTCACGCGGTACGCCATCCGGGTGGGGCTGATCGAACCCTGACCTACCGCTTCGCGGGAACCGGCGCCTCCTCGGCGGGAGCCGGAGCCGGGGGCGCCCGGCGGGCCGCCCGCATCACGCGGGCCAGCAGATCGGCACGCTTCGCGATGACCGGCCCGAGGACCGCCAGGACCAGCACGTACCCGGCGACGAACGCGGCGAGCCGCCCGTCCAGCCCCGCGCTCGCCGCCATCGCGCCCAGGATCAGCGCGAACTCCCCGCGCGCCACGAGCGTGGTGGCGATGTCGGCGGCGGGCTCGGGGCCATAGCCGTAGCTGCGGGCGACCAGCAGGCCGGCGACCACGTTCATCACGACGGTCAGCGCCGCCGCCGCGGCCACGGGACCCGCCACCGAGGCGAGCCCCGCCGGGTCCAGCGCCAGCCCGAACGCGAAGAAGAAGATCGCCGCGAACGCGTCGCGCAGCGGATGCACCAGCTCGCGCACGCGCGGCCCCGACGGCGTGCCCGCCAGGATCAGGCCCACCATGAACGCGCCGATCGCGTCCGCCACGCCCAGCAGCTCCGACACCCCGGCCACCAGCACGGCCGCGCCCAGGAAACTGATCACCAGCAGTTCGTCGTCGCGGACCCGGATCAGCCGCCCCACCAGCCGGGTGCCGTACCGGGCGGCGGCGGCCAGCACCAGCAGGAACCCGAACGCCTTCGCCGCCTGCAGCACCGTCTCACCGGCCCCCTCGGCGCCGCCGATCACCGGCTGGAGCGCGGCCAGGTACAGCGCGAGGAACAGGTCCTCCACCACGATCACGCCGAGGATCAGCCGGGTCTCCGGACGGCTGATCCGGCCCAGGTCGATGAGGATCTTGGTGACGATCGCGGAGGAGGAGATGCCGAGGACACCGGCCAGCACCAGCGCCTCCCGCGCGCCCCAGTCCAGGGCGAACCCGAACCCGAGGCCCGCGCCGACGTTCAGCAGCAGATAGATCCCGCCCGCCGTCAGCAGCCGCCGCCCGCCGCTCCTGAGGTCGTCCAGCTTGAACTCCAGGCCCAGGCAGAACAGCAGCAGCACGAGTCCGAGCGCGGACAGCATCTCGAAGTCCCCCGGGTCCGACACCAGGACCAGGCCGGGGGTGTGCGGGCCGAGCAGCAGCCCGGCCAGGATGAACAGCGGGATCGTCGGCACCCCGATCCGGGCGCCGAGGCGGGCGAGGAGAGCGGCGGCCAGGAAGGCGCCGCCCAGGGCGAGCAGGGTGTCGGCATGTCCCACGGGCCACCTTCGCCTTCCTCGCGGACGGGCGAAGAGCCTTCCTCCCGGAGCGGCGCCGGGCGTGAGGCCCCGTGCCGTCGACTGTCCCGGTCCGGTCGCGGGGTTCCCGACACCGTCGCACGCCCGCGCTCCGCCCCGCCATGGAGGCCGGCACCCATTCCGGACGGGGTGCGGCACCCATGCGCGGGCGCGCGGGCCGTACGGCGAACGAACCGTGACGAATTGCCGACCGCCGCCCGCCGTGTTTCGTTGGGTGCTGAGCCGCCCCCGCCCCGGTGGCGGCGCCCGTGCCGGCTGGAGGAACCGTGGCCGAGAAGTTCGTGCAGATCATCGCCTTCGAGACCGACCGCATCGACGAGATGCGCACCCTGGCGATGGACATCGACCGGCGTTTCGGGGGCATCGAGCACGGCCCCACCTACCAGGCCGTCCTCAAGGACAAGAACCAGGACGACCGGTACTACGAGGTGCTGGAGTTCTCCTCCCTGGAGGCGGCCGCCCGCAGCCGCCACGACCCCGAGGCCCGCGCCTTCGCCGAACGCATGGCGGCCCTGTGCACCAGCCCGCCCTCCTTCATCGAGTGCGACCTGCTGGAGGCGTCCCGGCCGAACTGACCGGGACGCCTCGGACGGGCTAGCCGATCCGCCACAGGTGGTCGTCGGTGCCGTTGTCCGCGAACTGCACGACCTGCGCGCTGTTCGCCGTGGACATCCCGTCCACGCCCAGCACCTTGCCGCTGTGCTTGTTCTGCAGCCGGAACCAGCCGTCACCGCTGTCCAGACGCCGCCACAGGTGGTCGTCGGTGCCGTTGTCCTCGTACTGGACGACCAGCGCGCTGTCGGCCGTCGACATGCCGTCCACGCCCAGCACCTTGCCGCTGTGACCGTTGCGGACCAGGAACCAGCCGTCCCCCCGGTCCAGCAGCTGCCACGCGTGGTCGCCGGTCGGCGTGTCGTCGAACTGCACCACGCGGGCGCTGTTGGCCGTGGACATGTTGTCCACGGCGAGCACCTTGCCGCTGTGCTTGTTGCGCACCCTGCGGAACGGCGGCTCCGGGGTCCAGGCCCGCCCGTCCGGCGCCGCGGTCGGGAAGCTGCTGATCCGCAGCCGGGCCGCCCCCATCGGGACCAGAGTGACGGTCTCGACCGGGGCGGCGGACCGGGCCGGGCTCTGCTGGAGCGGCGCGACCACGTGCTCGTCGTCCGCGACCCACTCGGCGATGCGGCGGGCCCGCGCCGTCATCCGTACGGGCGTGTTCTCCAGGGTGAACGGATTGGCGGGCACCGAGCCCGCCGACCGGACGAACTCGGGCACCGCGCCCGGCACCAGCCCGTAGTTCCACGCGGTGGTCGCGTGCACCTCGTACTCGGGGAAGGCGTCGTCGCCCGCGTACCGGACGTAGCGCTCGCCGATCCTCAGCGCGTACGTCAGCGGGCCGTGCGCGACGCTGACCGCGTTCCTGCCGCCCGTCCAGGGGCGTACCGTCGTGCGCTGGGGGAGCTTCAGGGCGATGACGTCGCCGTTCGCCCAGGTGCGGTCCACGGTGACGAAGGCGGGGCCCGGGCGAGCGGCCACCGCCCGGCCGTTGACCGTGAGCACCGGGTCCGTGCACCAGCCCGGCACGCGCAGCCGCAGCGGGAAGCGGACCGCGCGAGGTGCGGACAGGGTGAGCCGGACCGTGTCGCCGAAGGGGTAGTCGGTCTCCTCGGTCAGAGTGACCCGGGTGCCCCCGGCCACGGTGGCCGTCACCTGGCTCGGCGCGTAGAGGGCGGCCGCCAGACCCTGGTCCGGGGTTGCCAGCCACAGTTCCTCGGTGAAACAGGGCCAGCCCATGCCGTAGTTGTGCGGACAGCACCGGTAGTTGTCGATGCCCGGCTGGAACGACTGCATGGCGAAGCCGTTCTGGAACTGCCCCTGCGTCTTCGCCGCGTTGTCCAGGTCGACGCTGTTGGCGCTGGTGATGTAGTGCACCGCCTTGCCCTGCGGATCGAGGGCGGCGGGCAGCATGTTGAACGCCAGCTCCTCGCAGCGGTCCGCCCACACCGGGTCCCCGGTGACCCGGGTCAGCAGCTCGTGGCTGGCCATGAACTCGACGATCCCGCACGTCTCGAAACCCTGCCGGGGATCACCGAATCCGGGCCGCAGGTTCTCGTCACCGGCGAACCCACCACCGGGGAACTGGCCGTAGGAGCCGAGGACTTGGTCGTACGTGCGGTATGTGGCGCCCGTGTCGGAGGCCGAGCCGGAGCGCCGGGCGTACTGGGCCGGCTCCCTGAAGCCCTGGGCGATGTTGACGTTGTGCCCGGTGGGCAGCGGGCCCGTCCAGTCGGCGCCCCAGGTGTGCATCTTGTCGGCGAGGTCCAGCAGGAAGGCGTCGCCGGTCCGGTCGTGCAGCCACAGCGCGATGTCGAGACCGTCGCCCCAGCGGGTGGTGATCCAGCTGTGGTCGAAGGCGCCCTTGCCCTGGGCGTTCATGAAGGTCAGGAAGCGGGTCAGGAACGGGATGATCCGCTGGTCGCCCGCGTACTCCTGCCAGGTGCGCAGCGCCATCAGCAGCGGCAGGAACGGCCAGAAGTCGGGGCCGTCGTCCAGCGAGGTGCGCAAGGACCGCGGGCCGAAGAACCCGTCGGACTGCTGGGTGGCCAGCACCGCGTCGATCCAGCGGCGGGCCCTGGCCAGCGCGTCGGCGTCTCTGGTGGCGATGGCCAGCGGGACGAACCCCCGCAGCCAGTAGGGCAGTTCCTCCCAGCCGGGCTTCTCGGGATGCACCCAGCCGGAGTTGTCGAAGTCCAGGAAGTGCGAGCGCCGGTCATAGTGCCCGCACAATCCGTCGAGCTGAAGCTTGAGTTGGCCGGCCAGCCAGCCGCGTGCGGTGATGCTGCCCGGTGCCAGCCGGGTGAAGGCGTCCGGGGCGAGCGCGCGGGCGGCGCGGCCCGCCGAAGGCGCGGCGTGGGCCAGGGGGCCGGGGAGTGCGGCCGTACCCAGCGCCAGCGCGCCGCCGGCCAGGAAGTGACGTCGGTCGAGGGACATGCGGGCGCTCCTGGGGGTGAGTCCGGCATGGGACACGCGGCCCGCCCCGGCAGGGAGCGGGCCGCGCGGTACTTCAGGAGGTGCAGGTGAGCGTGCCGTTCTCGGCGCCCTTGATCAGCGCCTCGTGCGCGGCGCGCAGCCGCTTCGTGTCGGCCTTGAGCACCTTGCGGTCGTAGGTGAGCAGACCGTTCAGCTCGCCCTCGACGTCCGTGATCTGGGTGTACACGGCGCCGTTGCCGCCCTTGCAGGCCGCGAGCTGCTCGACCTCCTTCAGCCGGTCGAGATAGACGTCGGTGTACGTCTCCGGGGTGACGCCCACGTAGGTCATCTGGACCGGGAAGGCGTGTCCGGGCACGCCCAGACCGAGCCCGCCGTACTCGCCGCTGACCAGCGCCCTGCGGCCGTCGGCCTGCGGGACCTGGGGGCTGGGGTAGCCGTGGGCGTCGGCGATGTCGCCGTTGCCGCCGTCCACCGCGCCGCAGCAGTTCAGGCCGCTCATGTTGTTCACCAGCCGGGTCGGGTCGAGGGACTTGGCATAGTCCGCGATCCGGGCCTGGTCGTACTGGCCCCAGCCCTCGTTGAAGGTGACCCACATGACCACCGAGGGGTGGCTGTCGTGCTGGAGGATCATCTCCTTCAGCTCGTGCTCGTACTCGGTACGGGCCGCCGCCGACGGGTTGACCGTGTTCATCGCCGGCATGTCCTGCCAGACCATCAGGCCCAGCTTGTCCGCCCAGTAGTACCAGCGGTCGGGCTCCACCTTGATGTGCTTGCGCACCGAGTTGTAGCCGAGTTGCTTGTGCACCTTCAGGTCGTAGGCGAGCGCCTCGTCGGTCGGCGCGGTGTGCAGGCCGTCGGGCCAGAAACCCTGGTCCAGCGTGGCCATCAGGTACACCGGCTTGCCGTTGAGCATGGTGCGCTGCTTGCCGTTCACCGTCTTGACCTCGACCGAGCGCATACCGAAGTAGCTCTCCACCCGGTCGGCGCCCGCGCCCCGGCCGACGGTGACCTTCACCTGGTACAGGTGCGGGTCGTCTGGGGTCCACAGATGCGGACGGGGGACGGGGACGGAGAACGCGGCGGCGCCGGTGCCGCTCGCCCGGCCGACCTCGCGGCCGCCGTCGTAGGCGACGGCGGTGACGGGCACGCCGTCGCGCACCCCGCGCACGCTCACCGACACCGAGCGGTTCGCCAGGTCCGGGGTGGTCTTGACGTCCTCGGCACGGTCACGGGCCACCGGCTCCATCCACACCGTCTGCCAGATGCCGGAGCTGGGCGTGTACCAGATGCCACTGGGGTCCAGCCGCTGCTTGCCGATCGGCGGGTTCTCGCCGTCCGACGAGTCGGTCGGGTCGTAGACGCCGACGATCAGCTCCTGAAGGCCGCCGTTCTTCTTCAGCGCGTCGGTGACGTCCAGGCTGAACCGGTCGTAACCGCCCTTGTGCTCACCGACCTTGCGGCCGTTGACGTAGACCACGGCCTGCCAGTCCACCGCGTCGAAGTTGAGCTGGAGGCGGCGCGTGCCGTGCACCTGCCAGTCGGCGGGGACGGTGAAGGTCCGCTTGTACCACATGCGGTCCTCGTGCCGTTCGACCCCCGAGAGCTGGGACTCGACGGGGTAGGGCACCAGGATCTTCTCGCCCAGCTTCTTGCCCGTGGGCGGCTGCTCGCCCGCCTCGGCGCCCGCGAACTCCCAGGTGCCGTTGAGGTTCTTCCACTTGTCGCGGGTCAACTGCGGCCGCGGGTACTCGGGATGGGCGTTGGAGGGACCCACCTTGTCGGCCCAGGGGGTGCGGAGCTGGTAGGTGGAGTGGTTGCTGCCCGTGCTCCAGAAGTCGGAGACCGCGGCGCCGTCGGTGCCGGTCAGGCCGCCCTTGCCGTCGTAGCGCAGGTCCGCGTAGCCGCCGTGGCCGCCGACCACCGGCTCCGTCAGCGGGACGACCAGCTTGCTCGGGTCGGAGGCGTCCAGATGCGCGGCGCCGCGCGGCCAGGCGGAGCCGCCGACATCGATGTCGAGGTGGTCGTCGAACCCGGCCGGGGGAGCCTTGAGCTCCTGGGCGAAGTCCAGCACCAGGGTCTTGCCGTCCGGCTGGATCGCCGAGTCCTGCGGGCCGTTGTAGGTGAACCCGTCCGGCAGGCTGAACGCCGACTGCGGGATCGCCTGCTTGGCACCGCCGGGCGGCGTCCAGCGCACACGCAGGTTGGAGCCGCCGTAATGCTCGAAGTACTCCACCTTGATGTCGTAGGCGTGGCCCGCCTCCAGGGTGACGGGCGCCGAGTTCTGCTCGCGGTCCCAGTCGTCCACCCAGTGGTCGATGACGGCCTTGCCGTCGATCCACAGCCGGAAGCCGTTGTCGCCGGTGATCGAGAAGGTGTGGGCGCCGGTCGTGGCCGGGGTGAGCCGGCCGGTCCAGCGCACGCTCACGTCGTCCTGCTGGCCGGTACGGGCCTTCAGGCGCGGTTCGAGGTCGGCGAAGTCGAGCGAGGGATCGAAGGCGGTCGCCTTCAGTGCGGCGAAGTCGAAGGCGCCGGACGCCGACTGGGTGTAGTACTCACCCTTGAGGCCGTGGGCCTCCGCCTGGCCGTCGGCCACGGGAGATGCCGGGGACGCCTGGGACGCGGCGGCTCCCGAGACGACGAGCGTGAGAGCGGTGAACGCGGAGGCCAGCCAGCGGTGCGGGCCGGACCTGCGGCGAGGGGATGGTGGCACGAGTACCTCCGGGGGAAACGGAGTTGCGGGTGCGTGCTCTGCCCGTGCTCCAGCACATCTTGTATAACGTTGGAAACAAGGGCAGTTGGCATGAGAACACGCCTCCTGCGCTCTGTCCAGGTGTCTGACACGAGGCGTGGGAGGACTGAGGATGCGCGTGAGTCTGAAGGACGTGGCCGAACGTGCGGGGGTCTCGGTGAAGACCGTCTCGAACGTGGTCAACGACTATCCGCACGTCACCCCGGCCATGCGGGCCCGCGTCCAGTCGGCCATCGACGAGCTGGGCTACCGGCCGAATCTGACCGCCCGTCACCTGCGCAAGGGCCGCACCGGAATCATCGGCCTTGCCGTACCCGAACTCGGCAACTCCTACTTCGCCGAACTGGCCGGCGCCGTCATCGACGCCGCCGCCCAGCACGAGTACACCGTCCTGCTCGACCACACCCAGGGCCGGCGCGAACAGGAGATCCTGGTCTGCCAGGGCTTCCGCGCCCGGGTCATGGACGGCCTGATCCTGAGCCCCCTGGAGCTGGAGACCGAGGACCTGGCCGCCCGCCGCGACGACGCACCGCTGGTCCTGCTCGGCGAACGCCGCTACGACCTGCCCTACGACCACATCGTCATCGACAACATCGCCGCCGCCCGCGCCGCCGTACGCCATCTGCTCTCCCTCGGCAGGCGCCGCATCGCCTTCCTCGGCGCCCGCCAGGACCGCTCCCACCAGCCCGCCCACCTGCGGTTCATCGGCTGGCAGGCCGAACTGGCCGCCTCCGGGGTAGTCGTGGACGAACGGCTCGTCGGCACTACGCGCGGCTGGGGCCACGAGGACGGCGCGCGCGCCATGGCCGAGCTGCTGGACTCCGGCGAGCGGCCGGACGCGGTGTTCGCCTACAACGACCTGGTCGCGCTCGGCGCGATGCGGGTGATGTTCGAACGCGGGCTCAGGGTGCCCGAGGACATCGCCGTGGTCGGCTTCGACGACGTCACCGAGTCCCGGTACGCCGCCGTCACCCTGACCACCGTCTCCCCGGACAAGGAGGCCATCGCCCGTCTCGCCGTCGAGTCCGTCGTCGGCCGGCTCAAGGGCGACCAGAACCACGAGACTCCCCGCGCCGCGCGCCTGCTCCAGCCCGGCTTCACCCTCGTGGAGCGCGAGAGCACCCTCGGACGGCGTCCGCACTCGTTCTGACCAGCGTAAATCCCCTTGCGCAAGCCCTAGTTGGTGTCGATATCGGTTCGGAGACGTCCCGCGCGAGGTGTTTACACGGCACTTCCAACGATGTAAAAAGCATCCTGATCTGGTCACCGCCGGACCGGCCTTCCGCAGTCCCGAAGTGGGGTAAATCGCATGAAGCCGCACTCCCGCACCACCACCAGAAACATCCTCGCCGTGGGGCTCGTCGCCGGGCTGGCGCTCGTCACCGGCTGCACCAAGTCCGAGAGCGACAACACCGCCCCCGCGCAGACGAACAGAGCGGGCGACGACGCGGGCAAGCAGGTCGCCGAGAGCGGCGGCGGCAAGACCTGCGCCATCGGCGACTACGGCGCCGACAAGCTCGACCTGAAGAACGCCGTCGTCGGCTTCTCCCAGTCGGAGAAGGAGGCCAACCCGTTCCGCATCGCGGAGACCGCCTCCATCAAGGCCGAGGCGTCCAAGCGGGGCATCAAGCTGCTCACCGCCAACGCCCAGTCGCAGTTCTCCAAGCAGATCAGCGACGTGCAGGACCTCATCGCCAAGGGCGCCAAGCTCCTCGTCATCGCCCCGCTGAACTCCGACGGCTGGGAGCCGGTGCTCCGCTCCGCCCAGGCCAAGAAGATCCCGATCATCACCATCGACCGGCAGATCAACGCCACCCCCTGCAAGGACTACGTCAGCTTCATCGGCTCCGACTTCGTCGCCCAGGGGCGGCGCGCCGCCGACCAGCTGATCGAGGCCACCGGCGGCAAGGGCGAGATCGCCATCCTGCTCGGCGCGGCCGGCAACAACGTCACCACCGAGCGGACCAAGGGCTTCGAGGACCGCGTCAAGGAGAAGGCCCCCGGACTCAAGATCGTCTTCAAGCAGACCGGCGAGTTCACCCGCGAGAAGGGCCAGTCGGTCACCGAGCAGCTCATCCAGTCCAAGCCCGGCATCAAGGCGGTCTACGCCGAGAACGACGAGATGGGCCTCGGCGCGGTCAACGCCCTCAAGGGCGCCGGCAAGAAGCCCGGTGCCGTGAAGATCGTGACCATCGACGGCACCCGCAACGCCGTGCAGGGCATCGCGGACGGCTGGATCAGCGCCGTCATCGAGTCCAACCCGCGCTTCGGGCCGCTCGCCTTCTCCACCCTGGACTCCTTCACCCAGGGCAAGCCGGTCGGCGAGGACATCGTCATCCAGGACAGCCAGTACACCGGCGCCAACGCCAAGACCGACCTGAACAAGGCGTACTGAGCACCCACTCCTACCGGGCGCCGAGAACCCTCCCCGGTTTCTCGGCGCCCCGAGCAGGCACGTCGCCCATGACCCCATGGAGAGCAGCCGTGACCGCACCACCCGACGAAGTCCTCGCCGTCACCGGCTTGACCAAGCGCTTCCCCGGTGTACTGGCCCTGGACGACGTGACGTTCACCCTGCGGGCGGGCCAGACCCACGCCCTGGTCGGCGAGAACGGCGCGGGAAAGTCCACCCTGATCAAGGTCCTCACCGGCGTGTACCGCCCCGACGAGGGCGAACTGCGCCACCGCGGCGAGGCGGTGGCCTTCGCGACCCCGCTCGCCGCCCAGCACGCCGGGATCTCCACGATCTACCAGGAGGTCAACCTCATTCCCCTGATGAGCGTGGCCCGCAACCTCTGCCTGGACCGCGAGCCCCGCACCCGCCTCGGCCTGATCGACTTCGCCCGCATGCACCGCGAGGCCCAGGAGACGATGGCGGAGTACGGCGTCCACGTCGACGTACGCCGGCCCCTGAGGGAACTCGGCGTCGGCGCCCAGCAGATGGTCGCGCTCGCCCGGGCCGTCTCGGTGGACGCCCGCGTGGTCGTCATGGACGAACCCACCTCCTCGCTCGAACCCCGCGAGGTGGAGACCCTGTTCGGCGTCATCCGGCGCCTGCGCGAACAGGGCATCGCCGTGCTGTACGTCAGCCACCGCATGGACGAGCTGTACGCCATCTGCGACACCGTCACCGTGCTGCGCGACGGCCGCCTGGTGCACACCGGCCCGCTCGCCGAGACCGGACGCCTTCAGCTGGTCTCCCTGATGCTGGGCCGCGAGACGAGCGAGGTCCGCGCCGAGGGCGTCACCAAGTTCGCGGGCGGTCACGACGCGGGGAGCGAACCCGTGCTCAGCGCACGCAATCTGACGCAGCGTCATCAGCTGCACGACGTGTCGCTCGACATCCGCCCCGGCGAGGTCGTCGGTCTCGGCGGGCTGCTCGGCTCGGGACGCACCGAGACCGCCAAGGCCATCGCGGGAGCGCTCCCGCTGGGCTCCGGCGAGGTCACCGTCGCCGGCCGGCCGGTGCGGACCGGGTCGGCGGCCGCCGCGATCCGGGCCGGGATCAGCCTGCTGCCCGAGGACCGCAAGTCCGAGGGCATCGTGCCGGGCCTCTCGGTCCGGGAGAACATCGCCCTGGCCGCTCTGCCCCGCATGTCCCGCTTCGGACTCGTCTCCGAGGCCCGCGTCGACGCGGTCGTCGACAGCTTCATGAAGCGGCTGCGGATCAAGGCCGCGAGCCCGCACCAGAAGGTCGGCGAACTCTCCGGCGGCAACCAGCAGAAGGTGCTGCTCGCCCGCTGGCTCGCCATGCACCCCAAGGTGCTCCTGCTGGACGAACCGACACGCGGCATCGACATCGGCGCCAAGGCCGAGGTGCAGAAGCTCATCGACGAACTCGCCGAGAACGGCCTCGGCGTCCTGCTGATCTCCTCCGACGTGGAGGAACTCATCGAAGGGTCCGACCGGGTGGTGGTGCTCCGGGACGGCGCGGTCGTCGGCGAGCTGACCGGGGACGAGGTCGGCGCCGACCAGCTCCTGCGGGCCATCGCCGAGGCCGCCGAGGAGGAGGCGCCCCACCATGACTGAACTGACCCTGGAGGGCCGGACGTTCCCCGACCGGGGCACGGTCGTCGGCTGGCTCCAGAACTACGGCGTCTATCTCGGACTCGCGGTCCTGCTGCTGTTCAACGTCGTCTTCACCGACCACTTCGTCTCCGGCGAGAACTTCCGCACCCAGGCCGTCCAGGTCTCCCCGGTGCTGATCGTCGCCCTCGGCATGGCCCTGGCCATCGGCACCGAGGGCATCGACCTCTCCGTCGGCGCCGTGATGGCCCTGGCCACCTCCGTCACCTCCCTCTACCTCGGCTACGGGCCCGGGCTCGCCCTGGTGGCCGCGCTGATCGGCGGCGCCGTCATCGGCGTGGCCAACGGCTCGCTCATCGCGTTCGTCGGCGTCCAGCCCATCGTGGCCACCCTCGCGCTCATGGTGGGCGGCCGGGGCATCGCCCTGGTGCTGCTGCCCCAGCTCAAGGACGTGCGCGACCCCGCCATGGCCACGCTGGGCTCCGGCAGCGTGGCCGGCATCCCCTACCTCGCGCTGATCGCGGCCGGCCTCGCGCTCATCGTCGGTTTCGTGGTGCGCCGGACCACCTTCGGCCGCCGGCTCCTGGCCATCGGGGACAGCCGCCCCGCCGCCCAGCTCGCCGGACTCCCCGTGCACCGGGTCCTGATCACCGTGTACGTCTGCTCCGGCGTCCTCGCCGCTGTCGCCGGGTTCCTCGCCACGGCCCGGCTCCAGGCCAGCGACCCCAGCTCACTGGGCAACCTGATGGAACTGTCCGCCATCACCGCCGTGGTCGTCGGCGGCACCCCGCTCACCGGCGGACGCGTACGCATCGGCGGCACGGTGGCCGGCGCCGTCCTCATCCAGCTCCTGACGGCCACCCTCATCAAACACGACCTGCCGTCGTCCTGGACGCAGATCGCCCAGGCCGTGGTCATCGTGCTCGCGGTGTACGCGGCACGGGAGAGGGGCAAGCGGTGATGACCAGCACCAAGGAACACCCCACGACCACCGGACGGACCGCACCCGCCCCCGGCGACGCCACCCGGCGCGGCGACCGGGTGGCCGCCCTCGCCCAGCGGCACGGCGCCCTGGTCGCCCTCGTCGTCCTCGCCGCCGTGGCCTCGCTGTCCTTCGACTCCTTCGCCACCGGCGACAACCTCGGCAACATCGCCGTCTCCTCGTCGTTCCTGGCCACCGTCGCCCTCGGCATGACCTTCGTCATCGTCAGCGGCGGCATCGACCTATCCGTCGGCTCCGTCTTCGTCCTCGGCGGCGTCCTCGCCGCCTGGGGCTCGCAGTACGGCACGGTGGTCGCCCTGCTGCTGCCGCTCACCGTGTGCGCCGCGATCGGTCTGGTCAACGGACTGCTGGTGGCCCGGACCGGCCTCGCACCGTTCATCGTCACCCTCGCCTCGATGCTCGCCGCCCGCGGACTCATGCTGGCCATCACCGACGAGGGCGCCGACACCTTCCTCGTCGACCCGGACTCCGCCTTCGCCTCCCTCGGCCAGGGCAAACTGCTCGGCATCGGAACCCCCGTCTGGATCACCGCCGTTCTCTTCCTGGGCGGTGCCGTGCTGCTGCGGAGCACCCGGTTCGGGCAGCGCGTGTACGCCGTCGGCGGCAACGAACAGGCGGCCGCGCTCATGGGCGCCCCGGTCGCCCGCACCAAGATCAGCGTCTACACCCTGTCCGGGCTGCTCGCCGGCCTCGCCGGGGCCCTGAACGCCGCCTACCTCGCCTCCGGCGTCACCATCCTCGGCTACGGCATGGAGCTGGACGCCATCGCCGCCGTCGTCATCGGCGGCACCCTCCTCACCGGCGGGCTCGGCTACGTCAGCGGCTCCCTCGTCGGTGTGCTGCTGCTGAAGGTCATCCAGAACGTCATCAACCAGATCGGCTCCCTCGACTCCGCCTACCAGCAGGTGGTCAGCGGGGCGTTCCTCGTCCTGGTCGTCGTCGCCCAGACCTGGCTGGCCCGGCGGCGCCGCGTCGGCTGAACGCCCCGCCGCCCGCTCACCCGGCCGCGGTGAGCGCGGCCAGCGCGCTCGCCTGGGTCCGCCAGTCCACCTGGTTCCAACTCCCGCCGGCCCAGCGCTGGCCCAGCCGGTTCAGCGGGTCACGGTCCCTGGCCCACACCGAGTCGGCCTGCCGCACCAGATACGCGCGGTAGGCCGACGACCCGGTGGCCGACGCCAGATCGGCCAGATGCCGGACGAACACGCCCTTGAACTGCTTCTGGTTGTCGTCGCAGCTCGCGCCGCCCACGTCGCACGACTCGGTCAGCACCCCGTCACGGGTCAGCGCGGGGGAGGACAGCGCGGCGTCCGCCAGCCGCTTCGCGGCGTCCAGATAGCGGCCGTCCCCGGTCCAGCGCCACAGCTCGGTGAAGCCGCCGATCGCCAGCCCCTGGTTGTAACTCCACACCGTCTGACCGTTGTTGCCGCACGCGGCGGTCAGACCGTCGTTGACCAGACCGGACGCGTTGACCAGCCCGCTGCGCAGGTACCAGTCCCCGGCCGTCACCGCCCGTGCGCCCCACACCGTGTCACCCGCGAGCCGCTGGTGCAGCGCCGACGTCAGCCACAGATACAGCCCGCTGGTCACCGCGTTCTTGTACGTCCGCTCCCGGTCCCACCACACCCCGCCGCCACAGGTACCCGTGTCCCAGAACCCGCGCACGTAGTCGGTGATGGTGACGGCCTCGTCCAGATACCGCCGCTCGCCCGTCCGGTCGTACGCGGCCACCCAGGCGATGGCCCACCATGCCGCGTCGTCCACGGCACGGCTGATGAAATGCCCCTCCACCGGGTCCGAACTGCGCCCGCCCGCGGGGAAGACGCCCTTGTTCTGGTCGAAGGTCCGCGCGATCACCCAGTCGTAGTCGCCCCGCCCCGTGCTCCGCGCAAAGTCGGCCAGCGAGGTCAGCGCCACCGCCGAGTTCCACCAACTGCTGCGCCACCAGCCCTCATCGGTGCGGTACGACGCCATCAGCGCGTCCGCCGCGCCCCGTGCCCTGGTCGCAGCCGGACGCGCCCACGCCGTACAACTCCCGTCCTGGTGCGCCGACTCACGCCCACACGCGCGCACGGCGCCGCCGTACAGCAGCCCCCTCGGGTCCCGCGTGGCGAACATCGCCGTGCGCGCCGAGGCCGCGCCGGACGGCACGCTCGTCCTGCCCAGCGACGACCCCTCCGGCCAGCTCGCACCCTCGTCCCAGGAGCGGTCGAGCCAGATCTCGTCTCCCGCGCCGCCGTTCTCCAGGACACCCCAGGCCGTGCCGTTCGCCTGGTCCATGTGCAGGCTGATCGTGCGCCCGTACAGGGTGGCCGCCGGCACCGGACGCTCGTCGCGGGCCGCCGTCGCCGGGTCGGCGCCGTCGCACGACGTGCCGTCGCACACCCGTGGGCGGAACCAGTCCGTGCAGGCCACCCCGGCCGCGTCCGCGCAGGCCCGGACCCAGCCGCGCCGGTGGCCCACGGGATCGGTGACGTTGTACATCAGCGTCCGGGTGCCGGTCCACGACGCGGGGATGCTCGCCTTCCCCAGCAGCCCGTCCCAGCTCGCCCCCCGGTCCCAGGAGCGGTCCAGCCACACCGCGTCGCCCTGCCTGCCCTGGTCCACACTGGCCCATGCCATGCTGTCCGGTTCGGAGACGTGCAGCCTGAGCAGGCGGCCGTTGACGGTACGGTCCGGCACCGGGAACGACTCCTGGCGCGCCCGGGACGGATCGAGGGTGTCGCAGGAGAGCGCGCACACCGCCGACGCGGCACGAGCGTGCACCGGCAGCGCGAGCACCCCGCCAAGAGCGAGGGCGAGGGCCAGCAGCGCGCCGAGGGCGCGGGAGCCGAGGAAGGAAGGGCGGGGTCCGGGAACCGGCATGGCGAGTCCTCCAACGTTGAACAAGCCCGTCAGTCGCACGACAGCACCGCACGCGGGAGCTGTACAGCGTCAAAAGCAGCCACAGACGGAACCGGACGGAACACGCGTCGCGCGCGCTTCACGCCAACTACCCTGACAACGCTGTCCGTTCCGGATCTGGACACCGGAAAGCGGAGCGTGGTCTCATGCCGGAGAGCCGTGTTTACAACGTTGTATCGCTCTCTCGCACCTGTGCTGCACCCGTCGTCTCCGCATGTCCGTCGCGCTCGCCAGAGCGCCACCGCCCCCTGGAGCGTGTGCCGTGCGACCACCCTTCCCCCGGACCCTCCGCCCGCCGCGCGGACCGGTCATCGCCCTCGTCCTGGCCTGCGCGGGCGTCGCGCTCGCCCCCGTCGGCGCCGACGCCGCGACCCCGGCCGCCAAGGCCCGCGCGGCCACCGTGACCGTGCCGGGCGCCCGGTTCCAGGTGCTGTCCCCGACCCTGATCCGCACCGAGTACGCCGGGGACGACCGCTTCGAGGACAGCGCCAGCTTCAACGCCGTCGGCCGCGGCGCCTTCACCCCGCCCCCCTACACCTCCTCCGTCAAGGACGGCGTCCTCACCGTCACCACCAGCGCCCTGACCCTGCGCTACAAGGTGGGCTCCGGACCCTTCACCGCCGGCAACCTGACCGTCCGGCTGAAGGCCGGGCAGCAGCAGGTGACGGCCTCGCCCTGGCAGCGCCCCGACTGCGCGGCGGGCACCCTGTGCGAGGCCGAGGGCCAGCTCCACGACGGCCCCGGCGTCGCCGTCGACCACACCGGATACACCGGCAAGGGCTTCCTCGCGGGCTTCGGCGTGGCCAACAACTCCCTGACCACGGACGTACGTTCCCCCGAGGCCGGCGCCTACGAGTACGCCGTGCGGTACGCCAACGCGGTCGGCGCCGACGGCCGCCACGAGACCCGCACCCTCAGCCTCAGCGTCGACGGCGGCGCCACCCGGACCTTCAGCCTCCCGGCCACCGCCGACTGGAACACCTGGGGCGTGGCCCGGGTGCCGCTGAGCCTCGGCGCGGGCAACCACACCGTACGGCTCCAGCGCGGCGCCACCGACTCCGGCCAGGTCAACATCGACAGCGCCGCCCTGGTGAAGCCGGGCGCCGACTACCCGGCCCGCGACCGCGGCGCCGTCGCCGGATGCGCGTTCGGCACCGGCTGCGAGGCCGAGGACGCGCTCCTCGCGGGCTCCGCGGTCGTCGCCACCGACCACCGCGGGCACTCCGGCGACGCGTTCGCCGCCGAGCTGAACAAGGACGCCCGCGTCACCCACCGCATCGTCGACGTCCCCCGCGACGGCACCTACCGCCTCCACCTGCGCTACGCCAACGGCACCGGCGGTGACGGCCGCCACGAGCAGCGCACCATGGAGGTCCGCCCCGGCAACGGCACCCCCACCACCCTCACCCTCGACCCCACCGCCGACTGGGACACCTGGCGGACCGCCTCCACCACCGTCGAGCTGAAGGCGGGCGCCGACGACATCGCCCTCGCCTGCCCCGACACCGCGAGCTGCCACGTCAACGTCGACACCCTCGGCGTGACCGCCACGGCCGACCCGGCACCCCAGCCCCACCTCGCCCTCGGCGGCTACCGCCGCAGCCTCGACGGCCTCGACGGCGACCGCGACCCCGACCCGCGTGTCACCCCCGGCCTGCTGCACCGCGACGGCTGGTACCTGCTGGACGACACCCCCTCCGCCGTCTACGACTCCCGTGCGGGCAAGGCCACTTCACGCCCCGGGCACGCCGGCAAGCCCTACCAGGACGGCTACCTCTTCGGCTTCGGCCACGACTACGAGCAGGGCCTCACCGACCTCGCCACCCTGACCGGACCGCCCGCGCTGCTTCCCCGCTGGGCCTACGGCGTCTGGTACTCCGAGTACATCGACCGCACCCAGAAGGACTACCGGGACACCGTGCTGCCCGCCTTCCGCTCCGTCGGCGCACCCCTGGACGTGCTCGTCACCGACACCGACTTCAAGGCACCCAACACCTGGAGCGGCTGGAACTTCGACAGCACCAAGTACCCCGATCCCAAGGGCTTCTTCGACTGGTCCACCGCCGAGGGCCTGCACAACACCCTGAACGTGCACCCCAGCATCCTGGAGTCCGACCCGCAGTACGCGAAGGCCCAGCAGACCGCCAAGGGCAAGCTCGCCAAGGGCGGCTGCGCGGGGTCGGCCGGCTCGGAGTGCCGCACGTTCGACTTCGGCGACCCGGACCAGCTCAAGGCGTACCTCGATCTGCACCGGCCCTTCGACCGCGCCGGGAACGACTTCTGGTGGCTCGACTGGTGCTGCGACGCCTCCCGCTCCTCGCAGCCCGGCGTCACCCCGGACGCCTGGATCAACCAGAAGTACGCCGACCTCACCGCCGAGACCGCCGAGCGCCCCTTCGTGCTCTCCCGCGCCTACGGCTCTCTCCAGGCGGGCGGCTACAGCGGCGGCGTCGGCCTGCCCACCGGCCCCTGGGCCGACAAGCGCACCACGCTCCACTTCTCCGGCGACACCTCCTCCACCTGGGGCACCCTGAGCGCCGAGGTCGGCTACACCCCGGCCGAGTCCGCCGCCACCGGCATGGCCGCCATCAGCCACGACATCGGCGGCCACAACGACGGACACGGCATCCCCGGCGCCGAGACCTACACCACCGACGACGGCCGCACCCACCGCACCACCAAGCTGCCCGACGACCTGTACGCCCGCTGGGTCCAGTTCGGCACCTTCCAGCCCATCGACCGCCTGCACTCCAACCACAGCGACCGGCTGCCCTCGCAGTACGGCGACGCGGCCCGCGACTCCGCCGCCGAGTTCCTCCGGCTGCGCGAGTCCCTCGTCCCGTACACGTACACCCTCGCCCAGCAGGCCGCCACCACCGGCGTCCCCATCGTCCGGCCCCTCTACCTCGACCACCCCGAGGAGGAGAACGCCTACACCAGGGCGGGCAGCGAGTACCTGTACGGCCCCGACATGCTGGTCGCCCCGGTCACCACGCCCGGCACCAGCAGCACCACTTCCGTCTGGTTCCCGCCCGGCACCTGGACCGACTACTTCACCGGCCGCACCTACACCGCCGGCACCGGCGGCGCCACGTACGACGTGACCACCACCCTCGACACCATGCCGGTCTTCCTCCGCGCGGGGGGCATCGTCACCACCCGCCTCGGCGACGCCGCCCACGACGCGGGCACCCCGCTCGACCGGGTCGGCGTCACCGTCGCCACCGGCGCGCCCGGCGCCTTCACCCTCTACGAGGACGACGGCGTCACCACCCCCGCCCGCCACCGCTCGGCCACCACCCGCATCACCCACACCGGCCGCACCCTGCGCATCGCCCCCACCCAGGGCACCTACAAGGGCCTTCCCGCCCGCCGCACCTGGACCGTCACCTTCCAGGGCCTGGCCGGACCCCCGGCCCACGTCACGGCGAACGGCGCCGAACTCGCGCCCTCCGCCTGGCAGTGGGACACCACCACCCGCACCCTGAAGGTCACCACCCCGAGGACCGGCGTCCACCAGCCGGTGTCGGTCACCTACCGGTAGGCCGCACCGCGACACACCGCACCGCGACGCACCGAGCGGGCCCGCGCGACGACCTCGCGCGGGCCTCGCGGGCCGCGTGGCGTCCGAGTGACCCGGCGCCGGAGAGCGGCACGGCCTCCCCGAGCGGTCCGCACCGCCGGGGCAGCCTTGAGGCCATGTCTCATCACCTCAGCGGCCCGGACCTGCGCTCACCCATGGGCGACGCCCGGCTGGACATGACCGACCTGTTCGCGTTCACGGTGCCGGGCGACCGCACCGTACTGATCATGAACGCGCACCCCGCCGTCCCGAAGGAAGGCTCCGCCTTCCACCCCGACGCGGTCTACCGGATCAACGTCGACACCGACGGGGACCACCGCGCGGACATCGCGTTCAGCTTCGTCTTCTCCCCGCCCCGGGACGGGCGGCAGACCGTGAGCGTCCACCGGGCGACCGGACAGCAGGCCCGCGACCACGAGGCGGCCGGCGAGCAGATCATCAGCGACGCCCCCGTCGCCTTCGGCACCGGGCCCGAGGTCGTCACCGCAGGACCGTACCTGTTCTCCGCCGCGCTGCGCAGCGACCCCTTCTTCGCCGACCTCGAAGGCATCGCCAACGAGTTCCAGTGGACCGGCAAGGACTGGGGCGCCGACAAGAACGTCCTCAGCATCGCGCTGGAGATGCCGAGCCAGGAACTGGGCGCCGACCCGGTCATCGGTGTGTGGGGACGCGTGAGCCTGCGCACGGACGGCGAACTGAAGTCGGTCGACCGCGGCGCCCACCCGTCGCTCACCGCATACTTCAACCCCGAGAACAGCGTCAAGACCGCCTACAACGAGGGCGAGCCCGCCGACGACCGCGACACCTACCTGCGGAAGTGGACCGAGGTGCTCCAGCACACCGGCGGTTACGAGGCCGCGGCCGCCGAGGAGACGCTGGCCATGGTCCTGCCCGACGTCCTCCGCTTCGACCGCTCCCGGCCCGCGGCCTACCCCAACGGACGCACCCCCACCGACGACGTCACCTCCGCCCGCCTGACCATGGTCTCCGGCGGGCAGATCACCACCGACCACATCGGCCCGCACACCGACCTCGAAGACCGGTTCCCCTACCTCGGCACCCCCCACGCCGAGCCGGCGAGTCTCTGACCCCGCACCCCAACTCGCCGCACCCCCAAGGGAAGAGGGCCCGCGCGACGGCACCGCGCGGGCCTCCACTACGCTCGGAGACGCCCGAACCCAGGACGCCGACCGAGGGGAAGACCTTGACCGACTACCGCGACGGCGTCGTCGTCTTCTGGCGCCCCCTGTGCCCCTTCTGCATCAAGCTCCGGCTCCGCCTGCGGCTCGCCCGGCTGCCCCGAACCGAGGTCAACATCTGGCGCGACCCCGACGCGGCCGCCTTCGTCCGCCTCGTGGCCGACGGCAACGAGACCGTCCCCACCGTGACCGTGGCGGGCCACGCGATGGTCAACCCGTCGATGCGGCAGATCCGTGAGGCCGTCCGGACGCACGCCCCGCATCTGCTGAAGCCGGGCCGCTGACCCGCTGTTCGCCCGACCCCCGCACGATCAGCCGGGTCGGCACCGTGACCGTACGGGCACGGGAACGGTCACCGTCCAGCCGGGCCAGGGCCGTGGCGGCCGCCGTACGGCCGATCTCGCCCGGGTCCTGGGCCACGACCGTCAACGCCGGCTCCAGCGCCTCCGCGAGCGCCACGTCGTCGAACGCGACCACCGCCACATCCTTGCGGCCGCCGCGGGCCAGCCCCGCGACCACGCCCAGCGCCACGATGTTGTTGCCCGCGAACAGCGCCGTCGGCGGATCGGGCAGCGCCAGCAGCCGCGCCGTCGCCTCGCCCGCGTCGTGCTGGTCGTGGGCGTTGGCGATCAGCGTCCGGTCCTCGGGCAGCCCCGCCTCCCGCAGCGCCTGGCGGTAACCGGCCAGCCGCTCGCGCCGCGTGTAGAGCCGGGTGGGCAGATCCCCGACGAACCCGATCCGCCGGTGCCCGTACGCCGCCAGGTGCGCCACCCCCGCGCGAGCGCCCTCCCGGTTGGAGCTGACCACGCAGTCCGTCGCCAGCCCCGCCCCCGGCCGGTCCACGAACACCACCGGCAGCCCCTCGGCCCGGTGCGGCCGCAGATGCGCGTGGTCCGCCCCGACCGACGGCACCACCAGCAGGACACTGACCCGGCGCGCCAGGAACTTGTCCGTCAGCGCCCGCTCCCGCTCCGGATCGTCGGCCGAGGAACCCATCAGCAGCGTCAGCCCGCGCTCACGCGCCCGGTCCTCGATACTGCCCGCCACCGCCCCGAAGAACGGGTTGCCGAGGTCCGGCACGACCAGCCCGATCGTGGTGTCCGGGCCACCCACGCGGATGTTGCGCGCCATCAGATTGGGCTGGAAGCCCAGCCGCGCCACCGCCGCCAGCACCCGCTCCCGGGTGGCCGCCGAGGCGGGCCCGTCCTCGTTGAGGACACGGGAGACCGTCTTGGCGCTCACCCCGACCTCACGGGCGACATCGGCCAGGGTCGGGCGGCGGTTCGCGGCCATGCGGGACATGTCTCCTGTGCTCGTCGGCTCCGGCCGGGCACCCCGGGCCGGTGAAGTCAGGTGGCCTGGACCCCGGCCGCCTTCGCGGCCTCCGAGTCCGCGACGACCGTACCTCCGCTCTCGTCCACCGTGAGCGCCCCTGTCATGATCGCGACCACCTCCGCCATCGAGTAATCCGACGGCCTGATCACCGCCGCCCGCCGTCCCAGCCGGTGCACGTGCACGCGGTCCGCGATCTCGAAGACGTGCGGCATGTTGTGACTGATCAGCACCACCGGCAGCCCCTTGTCCCGTACCCGCCGGATGAGGTCGAGCACCTGCCCGGACTCCTTCACCCCGAGCGCGGCCGTCGGCTCGTCCATCACCACGACACTGCGCGCCCACGCCACCGACCTGGCCACCGCGACCGCCTGCCGCTGCCCGCCGGACAGCGTCTCCACGGCCTGGGTGAGCGAACGCAGCCCGATCTTCAGATCGGCCATGTGCTCGGCGGCCTCCTGCCGCATCCGCTTCTTGTCCAGCATGCGGAAGACACTGCCCAGCACGCCGGGCCGGCGCAGCTCCCGGCCCAGGAACATGTTGGACGCGATGTCCATCGACGCCGCGACCGCCAGATCCTGATGGACCGTCTCGATGCCGTGCGCGCGGGCGCTCTGCGGCCCGGTGAACCGGATCGGCTCGCCGTTCAGCCGGATCTCGCCCGCGTCCGGCACGACGGCCCCGGTCAGCGCCTTGATGAGGCTCGTCTTCCCGGCGCCGTTGTCCCCGATCACCGCCAGCACCTCACCGGGCAGCAGATCGAAGTCGGCGCCGTCGATGGCGGTCACCTGGCCGTAGCGCTTGACCAGCCCGCGGGCCTGGAGGACGGGCGTGGGGGAGTCGGCGGAGGTCATCGGGCCTTCTTCCGGGAGATCTGGTCGACGGTCACCGCGAGGATCACCAGGACCCCGGTGATCAGCGTCTGGTAGATGGACGCGACCCCCATCAGCTGGAGGCCGTTGCGGAACACACCCACGATGAGCACACCGATGAACGTGCCCAGCACCGAACCGCGCCCGCCGAACAGGGACGTCCCGCCGATGACCACGGCGGTGATGCTGTCGAGGTTGTCCGTCTGCCCGGCCTGCGGATCACCCACGCCGGTACGGGAGATGAGCAGCAGCGCGGCCACCCCGTACAGCAGACCGGCCACCGTGTACACGCCGATGGCGAGCCGCGAGGTGCGTACGCCGTTCAGCCGGGCCGCCTCCACGCTGTTGCCGAGCGCGTACACGTGCCGGCCCCAGCCGGTGCTGCTCAGCGCGTAGGCGAACAGCAGGAACAGGGCGATCGTGACCAGCGAGCCGTAGGTGATGTCGGTGTGCCCCAGCGGGAAGGTGCCGCCGAGCGCGGTCAGCGGGCCGGGCAGCTCGGTGACCGTCTGCTCCTTGGAGTAGATGTGGGTCAGCGCGAACGCCACGTTCAGCATGCCGAGGGTGACGATGAACGGCGGCAGCGGCACCTTCTCCGCCAGCACGCCGTTCAGCAGCCCGAATCCGGCGCAGACCGCCAGCCCCAGACCGATGGCGAGCAGCGGCGGCAGCGACCCCTCGGCCGCCATCCGCGCCATCATGATGCTGCCGAACGCCATCACCGCCCCGCACGACAGGTCGATCCCCGCCGTCAGGATGATCAGGGTCTGCCCGATCGCGAGCGTGCCCACCACCATGACCTGCTGCACGATCAGCGAGAAGTTCCCGCCGGTCAGGAACTGGTCCGTGGAGAAGGAGAAGAAGACACAGGCGATCAGGAGGGCGGCCAGGGGACCGGTGGTGGGTGCCGTGAGCAGACGGCGCGCGGTGCTCGGCGCCGGGAGCCCGGCGTACGGCGTGGTCGTGGCGGTCATACGACGTCCTTGTCGGTGGGCTTTCCGGAGATCGGTCCGGGGGACGCGGGCGGGGTGGGCGGCCGGTCCGGCGGGGGAGTGGCCGGGCCGGCCGCCCGGTCAGGAGGAGCCGGGGATCAGCCCCAGCAGTTGTCCAGGCCGTACGCGGTGTCCTTCGCGTCCACGCCGGACTGCGCCTTGTCGGTGATGAGGGTGACCCCGGTGTCGGTGTAACCGGACGCCTTCTTGCCGTCCTTGGCGTACGACACCACCGCCTTCACTCCCTCGGCGGCCATCTTCAGCGGGTACTGCTGCGAAGTCGCGGCGATCTTCCCGGCCTTGACCGCTCCGGTGCCGGTGCAGCCGCCGTCCACGGAGACGATCAGCACGTCCTTCTCCCGGCCCTTCGCCTTCAGCGCGGTGTAGGCGCCCAGCGCGGCGGGCTCGTTGATCGTGTAGACGACATTGATGCCCGGCTCCTTCTGCAGGCAGTTCTCCATCGCGGTCTGCCCCTTGGACTGGTCACCGGCGGTGTCCTGCGAGCAGACCACGGACGGGTCCTTCGCGCCGACGCCGAAGCCCTTCAGGAACCCGTCGTGCCGCTGCACGCCCACCGTGACACCGGGCGCCAGGTCCAGCGTGGCGATCTTCGCCTTCCTGCCCTTCATCGCCGCCTTGGCGTACGCGCCGATCAGCTCGCCCGCCTTGGTGTTGTCCGTGGCGAACAGCGCGTCGACCGCGCTCTCCGGGTCCGTCGGCGTGTCCAGCGCGATCACCAGCACGCCCTTGGCGCGGGCCTTCGCCAGCGCGGGCACGATCGCCTTGGAGTCGCTCGGCGTGATCAGGATGCCCTTCACCCCGGACGCCACCATGTTCTCGATCGCGGTGACCTGCGAGGCGTTGTCCCCGTCGAACTTGCCGGCCGCGGTCATCAGCCGAGCGCCGTTCTCCTTGGCCGACTTCTCCGCGCCCTCCCTCATCTTCACGAAGAACGGGTTGGTGTCGGTCTTGGTGATCAGCCCGACCTTGATTCCGCCCGAACCCGGCCCGGACGACCCCGCGCCCGAGCCGGAGCCGCACGCCGTGAGGGCCAGGGCCGCGGCGCCCGTGCACGCGGCCACTCTCAGCAGGGACAGGTGCGGGCGAGGATTGCGAGACATGAACGACTCCTGCGGGATTGCGAGCGGCGCGGCCGGCATCGGAGCATGCCGGTCCCGAGGTGTCATCGTTGACTTATGTCATCGTTGACACGGCATGGCGAGGATGATGGACGGCCGCTCAGGGCGGCGTCAATGCCCTGTGCCTGTCACGAATCGGCAACGTACGCGGCTTGTGCGGGACGCCGGGAACCAGCCAACAACCGCTTGCGCGCGAACCGTTGACGCGCACCCGCCCCTGCCGCATCATCGACGCACCCGCTCGCTGTCATCGATGACATGCGTCAACGATGACATCTCCCGCCGACGCCGGTGACGACGGCACCGGCGGCCTGCTCTTCCACCCGGACCCGTGCGCCCCGCGCGTCACGCTCCGCCGCGGGGCCGACCGCAGCACAGGAGATGTCATGAGCTCGCTACGAGCGGCGCGGCACGCCCGCGCCTGGCTGATCGCGGCGTCACTGTCCGCCTGCGCCCTGACGGCGGCGTCCCTCACCCCGCCGGCGGCCGCCGCCGACGCACCGCCCCACACCGAGACCTACCGCCCCCAGTTCCACTTCACCCCCGAGAAGAACTGGATGAACGACCCCAACGGTCTCCTCTACCACCAAGGCGAATACCACCTCTTCTACCAGTACAACCCGGGCGGCAACTCCTGGGGCGACATGTCCTGGGGCCACGCGGTCAGCACGGACCTCGTGCACTGGAAGGAACTCCCGCTCGCCCTGTCCCACGACGACAAGGAGATGGTGTTCTCCGGCAGCGCGGTGATCGACCGGGACAACACCAGCGGCTTCGGCACCCCGGGCAACCCGCCGATGGTCGCCGTCTACACCAGCGCCTTCAAGGACGGCGGCAAGCAGGCCCAGTCCCTCGCCTACAGCACCGACCGCGGCCGCACCTGGACCAAGTACCAGGGCAATCCCGTACTGGACATCGGCTCCACCGACTTCCGCGACCCCAAGGTCCAGTGGTACGCGCCCACGAAGAGCTGGCTGATGACGGTCGCCCTGCCCGCCGAGCGCAAGGTCCGCTTCTACACCTCCCGCGACCTCAAGGACTGGCGGCAGCTCAGCGAGTTCGGCCCGGCGGGCGCGACCGGCGGCGTCTGGGAATGCCCGGACCTCTTCCCCCTCCCCGTCGACGGCGACCCGCGCAAGGTCAAGTGGGTCCTGGTCACCAACGTCAACCCCGGTGCCGTCGCGGGCGGTTCGGGCACCCAGTACTTCACCGGCGACTTCGACGGCACCCGCTTCACCCCGGACGACGACGGCTCGTACACCCCGCCGCCCGGCACGGCGGTCCAGGACTTCGAGGCCCCCGGATTCGGCGACTGGACCGCCACCGGCACCGCCTTCGGCGGCGGACCCGCCTCCGGCGCGGTCGACGGCCAGCAGACGGTCACCGGCTTCGACGGCAAGGGCCTCGCCAACAGCTTCCACGGCGGCGACGCGAGTACCGGCACCCTCACCTCACCCGCCTTCACCGTCACCACCCCGTACCTCAACTTCAAGGCCGGCGGCGGACGCCACCCGCACGAACCCGGCACCGCCGTGGACCGCGGCCCCACCCCCGAGGGAACCGTCCTCGCCGACTTCGAGGGCGGCACGTACGGCGGCTGGACCGCGACCGGCGACGCCTTCGGCACCGCACCCGCCACCGGCACCCTGCCCGACCAGCAGCAGGTCTCCGGCTGGCTGGGCGACGGCCTGGTCAACACCTACCGGGGCGGCGACGCGGCCACCGGCACGCTCACCTCGCCCGAGTTCACCCTCGACAAGGACCACCTCGACTTCCTCGTGGGCGGCGGCAGCCACCCCGCCACCTCCGCCGGCCGCACCGCCGTCGAACTCGTCGTGGACGGCCGCACGGTACGCACCACCACCGGCCGTGACACCGAAGCGCTCGACTGGGCCTCCTGGGACGTACACGACCTCAGGGGCGAACGGGCCCGCATCCGGATCGTGGACGACAACACCGGCCGCTGGGGGCACCTCAACGTCGACCACGTGATCCTCTCCGACACCCGCGCCCGGTCCCTCACCCAGGAGAGCGCCGTCAACCTCCTCGTCGACGGCGAGGTCGTCCGCAGCGTCACCGGCTCCGACAGCGAGGCGATGGACTGGGCCGCCTTCGACCTGCGCCCGTACCAGGGCCGCACCGCCCGCATCCAACTCGTCGACCGCAACACCGGCGGCTGGGGCCACATCATGGCCGACAGCTTCACGGCGGCCCAGGCACCCGCCCGCTCCGCCGTCGACCGCGCCTCCTGGGTCGACCACGGCAAGGACCACTACGCGGCCGTCACCTGGAACGACGCCCCCGACGGCCGACGGTACATGATCGGCTGGATGGCCGGGCTCGACTACGCCGGAGCCACCCCCACCACCCCCTGGCGCAGCGCCCAGACCGTCCCCCGCCGCCTGACCCTGCGCACCGTCGACGGCCGCCCCCGCCTGACCGCCGAACCGGTACCCGCCCTCGCCACCCTGTGGCGGCAGCCCACGACGCTGTCCGGCATCACCGCCACCGGCACCGCGCGCCTCCTCCCGGTCAAGGGCAAGGCCCTCGACATCGAGGCCACCTTCACCCTCCGCGACGCCGACCGCTTCGGCCTCAAGGTCCGCACCGGCGGCGGCCAGGAGACGATCGTCGGCTACGACCGCACGACCGGCGAGATGTACGTCGACCGCACCCGCTCCGGCGTCACGGACTTCAGCTCCTCCTTCCCCGGCGTCCAGCGCGCACCGCTCAAGCCGCGCGACGGCAAGGTCAGGCTCCGGATACTCGTCGACTGGTCCTCCGTGGAGGTCTACGGCGGCGACGGCGAGGCGACCATCACCGACCTGATCTTCCCCGACCCCACCTCCGACGGCCTCCAACTGTTCGCCGACCACGGCTCGGTGACCCTTGAGCGAGCCAAGGTCCGCCAGGTGGGCTCGTACCGCGAGTGAGGGACCGCGGCCGCGACACCGGGCCGGGGTGAGGTTCCGACCTCCGCCGCCGGCCCAGTGCGCCTACGCGTTCACGGCGCCGAACGGCACTACAGGTACGGCCGCGTGAGCAGCTCGATGGCGTGGCCGGCGGGGTCCTTGAAGTAGACGCCCCGGCCGCCGTGCTCGTCGTTGATCTCGCCGGGGCGCCGCATCTGCGGATCGGCCCAGTGCACGACCCCGTTGTCCTTCAGGCGTCGGTAGGCACGGTCGAACAGCTCGTCGTCGACGAGGAATGCGTAGTGCTGCATCTGGATCTCCACCGGCGGCTCGGCGAACTGCAGCAGCACGCCGTCGGCGAGCTGGATGTTGACGAACGGCCCCCAGGACGGCGCCTCGGGGACCTCCAGCAACTCCCGGAAGAACCGGGCGGATTCCTGGCGGTCCTTGGCGGCGATGATGGTGTGGTTGAACGTTGCGGGCATGGGACTGACCTCATGGTGGGTTCGGGCTCGGACGCGTGGTGACGTACGAGTCCCGGAGGTCCGCGGGCCGAAGCCCGCCGCGCCGTCAGCCGTCCACCGGCTGACCGTCCTGTGCGTGGCGTTGAGCCGATCCGGTGTTCACACGGCTCACGTTATCGGTTCGCCCCGCGTTCGGTCAGCCCCGTCCCTCCAGCAGACCCCTGTGAACCGGGTTCACTGCCCCACTCTCCCGTCGACCCGCTCACGCAGCAGGTCCGCGTGGCCGCAGTGCCGGGCGTACTCCTCGATCCGGTGCACCAACAGCTCCCGGACCGCGATGCCCTCCTTGCCGAGCCGCGTGCCCAGATCCTCGTGTCCGGCCAAGGCGGCGTCGGTCGCGGCCTGTTCACGCTCCAGATCGCGGAAAGCGGCGTCCACCACGGCCTGGTCGCCGACGGCGCCGTCGAAGTCCGCGTCGCGCACGCCGTAGATCTTCGGCAGCGGATCGCCCTCGGTGATCCAGTTGCGCCAGTCCCGCTCCACCTCCGCCAGATGCCGGACGAGTCCCAGCAGCGACATGCTGGACGGCGGGACCGACCGCAGCGCCAGCCCGGCCGGGTCGAGCCCCTCGCACTTCATCCGCAGGGTCAGGCGGTAGTTCGTCAGGAAGTCCTGGAGCGTCGCCAACTCGCCGTCCGGAGACGAGTCTTCGGTATTGCGGGGATCGTCGTCCGGGTCCGTCCACATGTCGGGGTACACGGTCGCCTCGGTCCAACGCGCGGGCTGCTCAGTCATGCGGTGCATGCTCGCCGGTAACCGCCCCTGTGCGCCACCGAGTTGTCGGGGGAACATCACCCGCGCCCCTTCCCCCTGGCCGAGGCCGTCCCCGATGATGTCCGCGTGACCACGCGCGTCAGTACCTTGATCTCGGCTTTCGGCGCACTCGTCAGCGTGCTGCTGTTCGCCGGGGCGGTCGGTGAGTACCGTTCCGGCGCCTCCGTCCTCTGGCCCGTGGTCGGAGCCGTCCTCTTCCTGGGCGCGTCAGCCACGCTCGTACGGGACCTGCGGCGGGCGCGCGGCGACGAGCGGAGGCCGTGAGCGCCCCCTAGCGCGGCGGCATCCCGGTGATCTCCACATCACCGAACAGCTCCAGCATTCGCCCCAACACCCTTACACACGAGTCCACTTCGGCTCCGGTGAGGTCGCCTCCGACCTGGCGGAGCAGCGCGTGCTCCCGGTCGACCGCCGCGCCGATCGCGGTGCGCCCCGCCTCCGTGAGCCGGATCAGCGAGGAGCGCTGGTGCGCGGGGTTGGGGATCGTCTCCGTGAAGCCCTGCGCGGCCGTGTCGTTCACCATGCGCTGCACGAACTGCCGGCTCAGCGACTGGGCCCTGCCGAGCTGCGGCACGGTCATCGGGCCGTGCTCGCGGAGCAGGTCGAGCACCGCCCGGGTGCCGACCGAGAGCCCCTGGGCCGGAGCGTCCTGCTCGATCTTGCGCTGGACACGCCGGTAGAGCGGCCCGACGAGCGCGAACACCTCCATCAGCCGCTCGGGCAACTCCTCGGGCGAAAGGGGACGGTCGTCCGGCATCTCGGTCACCCGTCCATCATGACACCTTGGTTGCCATCCTCCGCGAGACATGACACCTTGGTTGTCATGATGAAGGATCTGCCCACGGCACCGCCCGTCCAGACCTACGACTCCGGCGACGGCCCGCTCGCCTACCTCGACACCGGCCCCCGCACCGCCCGGCCACTGGTGCTGCTGCACACCGGATTCACCGACCACACCCAGTTCGCCGGCCTGGTCCCGGCCCTCGCCCGAAGGCACAGGGTGATCGCCCCGGACACCCGGGGCCACGGCCGCTCCGCCAACGCGAGCAGGCCGTTCCGCCAGACCGACGACCTGGCCGCGCTCCTGCGCCATCTCGACCTCGGCGAGCGGGCCGTCCTCGTCGGCGTCTCCATGGGCGCGCTGATCGCCCTCGACACCGTCCTGGAACACCCCGATCTGGTCCGCGCCCTGGTCGTCAGCGGCCGCGGACTGCGCGAACCCGACCTCGGTGACCCCTGGTCCTCGGCCCTCCAGCGGGCCCAGGAGAACGCGCTGCGCTCCGGCGACATCCCGGCCTGGCTGGACGCCTTCGCCCAGTGGATACCGGGCCCCGCCCGCACGCTCGCCGACATGGACGAGGACCTCGTACGGCAGGTGCGGGAGAGCGCCCTGCGCACCCTGATGAAACACACCCCGGACGAGCCCGACCACCTTGTCCCCGTCCCGGACGCCGCCGCCCGCGCGAAGGAGATCACCGTCCCGGTCCTCGCGGTCAACGGCGCGCTCGACGCCCCCGGCCTGCTGGCCACCGTGGACGCCCTGGCCGCCGAGGTGCCCGACGGCCGCACGGCCACGATCGACGGCGTCGGGCACTACGTCACGATGGAGGCGCCGGAGGAGTTCGCCGCCCTGCTGGAGGAATTCCTGCTCGAGATCGACGCCATGGACGGGGACAAGGACGGGGACAGGGGCAGGGACGGACGGCAAGCGACGCAGTAACGATGCGGCTGGCGTCGCCTGCCCGGCCGCTGTTCACTTGAGCGGCAGCCGCACGCGACCGATTGGGGCAGGGCGATGGCCGAGCGACCCTCACTCACCCCGACGCGACCGGGGCCCGCGAACGCACGGGCGGTCGCGGTGGCCCCCCGCCCGGGGCTGCGCGGCAGGCTCGGTGACGCTCTCTTCCGCGGGGTCGCCGGCCCCGGGGGACTCGACAGCAGGCGGCGCGTCCACGGCACGCCGGGCCCCCGCTGGTTCGCCGCCGACCGCCCGATCCGCGTCGTCCACGGCGACGCCTCCATGTTCCCCGGGGGCCTGAGCGCCCTGCTCCTGCAGTCCCTGCACCCCCTGGCGATGACGGCCGTGGCCGACCATTCCGACTACCGCAACGACCCCTGGGGCCGCCTCGCCCGTACCAGCACGTTCCTCGCCTACACCACCTACGGCGCCGCGGACGACGCCCAGCGCGCCGTGGACCGGGTCCGGGCCGTCCACCAGCGCATCCGGGGCCGCACGGCCGAGGGCGAGCCCTACCACGCCGCCGACCCGCACCTGCTGGCCTGGGTGCACAGCGCCGAGGCGTACTGCTTCCTCACCGCCCACCAGCGTTACGGCAAACGCCCGTTGGACCCCGCGGGCTGTGACGCCTACGTCGCCGACATGGCCAGGGTCGCCACCGCCCTCGGCATCGAGAACCCTCCGGGCACGCTGGCGGAACTCCACGAGCGGCTCGACTCCTACCGCCCCGAACTGCGTATCACCCCGCAGACCCGCGAGGCCGTGCGCTACATCCTCCTGCGCCCGCCCATCCCGGCCCCGGTCCTTCCCCCGTACCTCGTCCTCGGCGCGGCGGCCGTGTCCCTGCTCCCCGACTGGTCCCGCGAACGCCTGCGGCTCCCGGTGCTGCCCCGTGCCGAACGCTGGTGCGTGGCCCCGGCCGGCGAGGCGGTGACGGCACTGATCCGCTGGCTGATGCCCCCGCCGCCGGTGCCCCGCGCCTGAACTCCCCGACCGGCCCAGACCGCCCCAGACGGACCGTTCGCCGTGCGCGAGTGACTCGACGTGCCGCCACAGTTCGTCACGCACCTCCGCCGGGTCGTCGTCGGCGCCGATCGGGTACGTGGTGGGGCGGGGGCGGCGGTCGTGCCAGAACAGGCCGTCGCTGTGCGTGGCCTCGGGGGACGAGCCGAGCCAGACGATGGTGTCGGCGCCCTGCGCCGGTGTGCGGATGATCGGCCAGGTCACCGCACGGAAGACCGGCATCCAGGTGCGGACGCCCTTGGTGTCCGCCCACCCCGGATGCATGGCGTGCACATGCACCCCCTGCTCCGCCAGCCGCTCGGCCCACTGCTCGGTGATGACGAGCTGTGCGCGCTTGCTCCGGGCGTAGAACTTCTTCGGACTGTACGACGAATCCTCGGACTCCGGATCACCCGGCGAGAGCTGTTGACTGTACTGTCCGCCCGACGTCACGTTGACGACGACGGACGGCGCCGCGCGTGTGAGCAGTGGTGTCAGCTCCTCGATCAGCACCGACGGCGCCAGCACATGCGTGGCGAACGTCAGCTCGACCCCGTCCACGCTGTACTCCCGCTCGTCCGGCATCACCCCGGCGTTGTTGACCAGCACGTCGAGCCGGTCCTCCTGCTCCCGGAACCGGGTGGTGAAGTCCCGCAGCGCGGCCAGGCTGCTCACGTCGCACGCGACGGCCCGTACGTCGACGTCGTCACCGGCCTGCTCCCGGGTGAGCGCGGCGGCCTCCTCCGCCCGTTCCTCCGTACGGCCCAGAACCCGTACCGAGGCCCCCAGCCGGGCGAAGCCGACGGCGGCGGCGAGGCCCACACCCGAACCGGCGCCGGTGACCAGGACGACCTTGCCGTCCATCCGTCCGGGCCCCTCCGGCCAGCCGGGCAGCGCCCGCCGCACGGCGAGTCCGGGCCATCCGTAACCGAGGACGACGGAACGGTCGAGGGCGGTGTCGATCAGCGAAGTGACGCTCATGGCATCCGCAGTACCCGCACTCACCGGCCTGACACGCCCCGGCGCCCCTCCCCGCACACGGGAAGGGGCGCCGGAGGGAGGTGACTCAGGCCTTGTCCTGCATGCCGCGACGGGCCGGATTACCCTGCTCGTCCGCCTTGGGGTCCTTCTCGTCGGCCTTGGCGCGCACGCCCTCGGCGATGCGCTGGCCGATCTTCGGATCGATGGTCGACCAGTACTGGAAGGCGCGTTCCAGGACGGGCTCGGTGACGCCGTTCAGCAGATGCCCGACGACATTGTCGACCAGACGGTCGCGGGCGTCGTCGTCCATGATCTCCCGCACCAGGGTGCCGGCCTGCCCCCAGTCGTCGTCCTCGGCGTGCTGGACGTAGGCGCTGCGGGTGATCGCACCGTCGGCCTCCCAGCTGGGCGGGCTGCCGAAGCGCGCGGTGTCGGCCGCCGGCCCGCCCTTGGAGTTGGGGGCGTAGACCGGGTCGCTGGTCCTGCGGTAGGCCATCGCGCCGTCCTTGGAGTACGTGTGCACGTCCACGACGGGGGCGTTGACCGGGAGCTGCGCGTAGTTGGCGCCGATACGGTGCCGGTGGGCGTCGGCGTACGAGAAGAGCCGCGCCAGCAGCATGCGGTCGGGGCTGGGGCCGATGCCCGGCACCAGGTTGTTCGGCTGGAAGGCGAGCTGCTCGATCTCGGCGTGGTTGTCGGTGGGGTTGCGGTCCAGCGTCATCCGGCCGACCTCGATCAGCGGGTAGTCGCTGTGCGGCCACACCTTGGTGAGGTCGAACGGGTTGAACCGGTACCCGGCGGCGTCCTCGTACGGCATGACCTGCACATACATGGTCCAGCTCGGGTGTTCGCCGTCGCGGATGTGCTCGAAGAGGTCACGGGTGTGGTAATCCGTGTCGACCGCGGCCATCTGGTCGGCCTCGTTCTGCGTGAAGAACTCGATGCCCTGGTCCGTCTTGAAGTGGTACTTGACCCAGAACCGCTCCCCGGCCTCGTTGATCCACATGTACGTGTGGGAGGTGTAGCCGTTCATGTGGCGCCAGGTGCGCGGGACGCCCCGGTCGCCCATGAGCCAGGTGACCTGGTGGGCGGACTCGGGGGAGAGGGTCCAGAAGTCCCACTGCATGTCATGGTCACGCAGGTTGTTGTCGGCCCGGCGTTTCTGGGACCGGATGAAGTGCTGGAACTTCATCGGGTCCTTGATGAAGAACACGGGCGTGTTGTTGCCGACCATGTCGTAGTTGCCCTCGCTGGTGTAGAACTTCACCGCGAAGCCGCGAGGGTCACGCCAGGTGTCCGGGCTGCCGCGCTCCCCGGCGACGGTGGAGAAACGGGCGACGAGATCGGTACGGGTGCCGGGCTGGAACACGGCGGCCTTGGTGTAGCCGCTGACATCGCCGGTCACCTCGAACCGCCCGAAGGCCCCGCTGCCCTTGGCATGCGGCTGCCGCTCCGGAATCCGCTCCCGGTTGAACTGCGCCATCTGCTCGATGAGGTAGGCGTCCTGCAGCAGCACCGGCCCGGCGGGACCGACGGTCAGCGAGTGCTCGTCGCTCTCGACGGGGGCACCGGAGTCTGTGGTGGTGTAAGGGGTGTCGGTCATACCTGCTCGCTGGTCCTTTCCGCACATCTGCCGCGCCGCCCCCGTGTGTGCCCGGGGGCGCACGGGCCCAGGGTTACCGGGTGACCGGGGTCGGGGGGCGGCAAACGTGGGCGGGGAGAGGATGACCGGGGCGGGTGACGGGAGGGGCCGCCGGGCTGCGGGCGGGGCGGGGCCGTCGGCGCGGGGCGGCGCGACATGCCGGTTCGGCACGTTCAGGGCAGGGACCGGAGGTCGGTGCGCGTACATCTTGGTGCCGTACATGGTGCCCGTACACGGGGAGAAGCCCCGGCGGGCCGGGGTGGTCCCGGTCCGCCGGAGCGTGTCGTCACCAGGTGCGGCGGTGAGGGGTCAGCGGGTGTAGGTGGTCCGCTTCTCCTTCAGGGAGGCGCAGTTGGAGCCGGAGACCTGGACGTACACGTTCTTGATGTGGCCGCCCCAGTCGACGCAGTGACCCTTGCCGTAGACGTAGGTGGGACCGGCGTAGGAGGTGAAGTCGCCGTAGTCGTCGTCGCCCTGCTCGGTGTCGACGATGTACAGCCAGGCGGACATCGAGGTCGCGGTGCCGGGGCTGTTGCGGATGGTGGTGACGCAGTTCTTCCCGTTGGTGGCGTTGTAGGTCAGGTAGACGGTGCCGAGACTGCCGATGGCGGCCGAGTTGACGGTGCGGTAGCTGCTGCCGCACACCTTCTGCGGGGTGGTGTTGGGCGCGGCCGACGCCGGCACCGCCATGGCGGTGGTGGCGGCCAGCGCGAGGGCGGCCAGAGCGCCGATGCCGAGGGCTGTACGGTTGGATCGCATTGTTCCCCCTGTATGGCTGTTGGAGCTTGTTGCTCCTGTCTGGTGTGACTGGCCGCCTGTCCGGATGGTTGTACCGCTCGTCGGGAAATTCTCGGCCGCACGCGGACCGGCCGCCCCGTCAGTGGTCGGCGGTGGCCCACGGGTCGACCTCGCAGTGGTCGATCTGCTCCAGGTCCCAGCTCCGGGCAGCGGGTATCCGAAGGGTCGCCGTGTCCTCGGCGGGCACCTTCACCTGCTCGGACACGTCGTGCAGGACGAGGCCGCGTTCGTCGTGGAAGGTGACCTCCACACTGAACACGCCCTCGCTCCGGTTCGGATTGCTGACCTCGACGGTCGTGTACGGCTTCAGGGCGGTCACGCAGTGGATGAGCACAGCGCTGCCGTCCGCGAGCGCCTGGGCCTTGCCTCCCGAGGATGTCGTCGGCGTGGAGCGGACACCGGGCCGGTAACGGTACGAACCGCTGCCGCCGGAGGAATCGCCGTACGGGTCGACGTCCTCCGGAGCGATGTCGAACGGATCGTCGCCCGAGGTGTCGTCGACACTGGAGGACGAGGAACTGTCGTGATCCTGATGGGAGTTGCTGCACCCGCCCCCGCCGCCCCCGTGACTGCTCCCACTTCCGTGGCCGCGGCCCGAGGAGAAGCCGGTCAGCGCCAGCACCGCCATCGCCGATACCGCCGTGAATCTGAGCCTGCGCCGCGACGTGAACATACCGTCACCCTACCCAGCGTTCTTCATCGCCCGTGCGCGGTCGACCGCCGGGGCGATCGCCTCCGGAACCGCGCCAGAACCGCTGGTCACGCGGCCCGAGTCGCGCTCTCGGACCGGCTGACCGGAGGACGACGTCCAGGACCCGGTCGGGTTCCGCGGCGTAACAGTTGCTGAACCAGGCCATGTTCGCCTCGACGACCGCCCACCGCTTCTCCGCGGGCCGCTCGGGTGTGGTCAGGCGCCCGACGTCCACCACCACCGCGCTGGGCAGAGTGTCGCCGCAGCCGGCCAGGAGTCCCCGCGCGAACTCCAGGACGGCGTGCTCGTCCCGGTGTCCGCGCAGCGGATGGGCGTCGAGGCGGCCGTAGGTGGCGTACTGCGACCCTGTGCGGACCTCACCGTCCAGCACGAACAGCCTGAACTCCGCCGCCCAGGACACCGTCTCGCTGATTTGCACCGGTATGTCCGGCGCCAACTCCGGCCCCACGGGCAGCCTGTTGCCGTCGCTGTAGACGGCGGCCGGGAAGCACTTGTCGCGCGGCGGCTTGACGAACGCCGGACGCGTCAGGGCACGGGCCTGCTCCAGGGTCGCCATGGTGATCCGCCGTCCGGTCCAGGTGCGCGGCAGCGCGACCAGCCAGTCGTCGACGGGCTCCAGCAGCGCCACACCAAGGGCGCCGACGACCCGTTCGGCGAAGCCGGGCCCGCCGTAGTAGTGGGCGCTCCGAGAATCGGCGACGGAGGGCGGGGCACCCTGCGGGGACAGGGCTTCCACCTCCATGCCCCGCCGTCGTGCCGCCGCCGAGAGCAGTTCGGAGGTCGTGGTGTACTGCGGCGCCAGCGCCAGGAAGCCGTGCGGTGTCATGAACTCAGGCTTCCAGGACCGCCGGCTCCAGCAGCGACAGCGTCCGGTTGTCCGCGTCCACCTCCGCGCGGACGCCGAGGGGCAGCGGCAGGTTCGGCGAGGTGTGGCCGAAGTCGACCTGCGCCAGGACCGGGATGTCACGCTCGGCCAGCACATCGAGCACGACATCGCGCAGATCGGCACGACCGGCGCCGTCCTCGTGGGGCGTCACCTCGGTCGGGATGCCGACGACCATGCCCGCGATCCGGTCCAGCACCCCGGACAGCCGCAGGACGTGCAGGTCGTTCCAGATCCGCGAGACCGGCCGGTTCAGCTCCTCCCAGAACAGCACGGCGCCGTCGAACCGCTCGGGTTCCGGCGCGAACGGCGTCGACTGCAGCATGATCAGCCGGTTCAGCAGCCCGCCGTACAGCGGCCCCTCCGCGCGGCCCGGCCGCCAGCTCTCCCATACACCGTGCGCCGGGAGCGCCCCCGGCGCCTCGGCCTTCGTGAGCACACGGGTGTAGAGGTCGACGAGCTCCGCCCGGCGGGCCTCGTCGCCCAGCGTGTACCAGTCGCCGCCGAAACCGTGGGTGGCGATGTCGGCGTGGATGCCGACCAGACCGGTCCGCGCGTGCAACGCCATGTGCAGCAGCGAGATGTCGCTGTAGCCGACGATCGGCTTCGGATCGGCCCGGATCGCGTCGAGGTCGATCAGGTCGAGATAGCCGATGGTCGCCTGCCCGCCGGTGTGCGCGACGACGGCCCGCACCTCCGGGTCCCGGAGCAGACCATTGAGTTCGGCGGCCTGCTCCGCCGGAGTCCCCGACGCCCACCAGCGCTGCCGCGCCGGGTCGACCATCGGGCTGACCCGCACGCGGAACCCCATTCGCTCCAGGATCGCCACACCCCGTGCGAGCAGCGGTTCCTCACCCGGCGCGAGCGCGCCCGAGGGCGCGGTGACAACCACCAGGTCACCGGGACGCAGCGCGCGGGGCCGAAGAGTCGCAGGCATGAGGGTCTCCTCCTTGTTGATCGACAGTGGCGGAGAACACGGCTCGTATCGCCGTTATTTCCGCCTCACCATCGTGATGAGGGCGTCGGCTCCGGTCGTACGCGCGCCCGTCGGCGCCCTGACGGCGGGCCCAGCCACGGAACTCGCCGCACCGCGCGGCATGATGTCCCCCGTGACGAACAGCCCGGACCCGCACCCCGCCCGGATACCCGGATACGAAGGCGGCCCCCTCACCCACCGGACCGCCCTCCTGGACGAGCCCCTGTTCTGGCTGGGGCACCTCTCCTCGTGCGCCCAGGGCGGAGAGGCCGAAGAGCTGCTGTTCGGCGCGGACTACGACGCGGCCGGCGACTTCCAGCGACGCCTGTGGGAACGGGCCGAGTGGCCGACGTTCACCGTCCCCCTCACCGACGGCCACCGCGTCCACATCGTCTACCGCACCCTCGCCGACGACACCGGCATCGACTACCTCCTCCACCACCCCGACTGGGACCGGGCCGAGCCGCTCGCCCGGGACGACGGGCACTTCATGGGACCGGGCCTGTCCTGGCCCGAGCTGGTGGCGGCCGTGGACAACGCGCTGCCCGGCGGCAGCACCACCGACCCCGCCGCCCGCCTCCTGCTGCCCGCGTTCGGTGACGACGAGGTACCCGACGATGCCGCAGACCGCCTGACGGCCGCGCTCCGCGCCCGCACCGGCGTGGAAGACCCTGAGCCCCTCGCCGCCGCTCTCCTGGAGGACCAAGGGGCTCCGGGCCCGGCACGCTGGACGGCCTCCGGGCTCGGCTTCGCCGTCAACGACGGCGAGTACTCCTTCCGCAACCCCGCCAACCGCTTCGCACTGCCTGCCGATCGCCTGGCCCGAGTGGCGGCCGCGCTGAAGCCGTGACCGTCGCCTCGGGACGTCGTGCGGCCGTCTGAAATCGGCGGCCCCGGCTACCTCCGCACTCGTCGGCCCCGGCTACCTCCGCGTCCGCCACGCCCACACCGACGCCGTACCCACGGCGAAGGCGGCGACGGTGACGACCCAGGCCACCACGTCCGGGGCCGCCCATCCCCACAGCGGGACGGAAGCGCTGTCCACCAGCGCGATGAGCACCACAGCCCCGGACGTGAGCGCCACACTCCGCCCGCTGCTCCACCCGTTCGCGCGCAGCGCCCAGCCGAGCCCGTGGCCCACCGCGAGCGCCAGGACGGCCGATACGGTGCGGGCCACCCCTCCTTCGCCGGACGCGACCGACTCGAACAGGAAGCCCGACAGGGCGGCGGCGCCGGCCACCAGTAGCGGGACGAGCAACGACCGTACGGCGAGCGGCAGTTCACCTCCTGCGAAGCCCGCCACGAGGGCCACCCCCGCCGAGATCAGTACGGCGCCGACGAGCCAGTCGGTCGGCCACAGCCCGGCGAAACCGTCCGTGACGGGCTCGTGCAGGAGGAAGGACGCCAGCAGCAGCGCGGCCGGCACCCCGCCCACCACCAGTACTGCTGTCCCGGTCCGGCCCCGGCGCCCGACCGCCCAGGCCGATACGGCCAGCACGGCGGCGAACAGGGCGGTGCCCCACCACGTGTAGCCGGTGGTGAGGGTGTCCGAGCCGGGACGCACGGGCACGACCGCGCGGGGGTCCCCCGGCAGGAGCGCGAGTTGAGCGGCGGCGACGAGAACGGCCGCCCCCGGAACCAGCACCGCGAGCGGGACGCGGGACAGCGAAGGGGCGGTGCCGTTCATGCGGTCCTCCGGACGACAAGGGGGCCCGAGTGAACCACAGCGGAAGGCACGTGAACAGGGCGATTCCTCCGAGCCGCCGCTCAGGCGGAGCCCGCATCGTCATCGAGAAGAGACGCGTCGCACACCAGAGCGCGCGCGGCGGCGGCGAAGTACTCCTCGTCGGCATCGGGAGCCAGGCCGAGGGGGACACCTTGGCCGAGACCGACGAGCAGCGCCCTGAGCGCGGTCGTCAGACGCTCTGCGTGACGGGACGTCACAACACGCTTTTTGTACGGCCGTCCGGTGAACAGCGCGACCAGATGCTGTTCCTGCGCGCGGACGGACGCGGCGAGCTGAGACCCCAACTCCGGGTCGTGCAGGGCCATGTCGAGCAGGGTGATCTGGAGCGACAGACGAGGCAACGCTTCGGGACCGTCGCAACCGCGCCGGTAGTACCGGGCGAAGGCGCCGACCGCTTCCAGCAGATCCAGTCCGGCGGGGACCGCCTCCTCGACCTCCTCGTAGTACGGCCGCAGGTAGTCGGCCACCAGGGCGACCACCAGGCCGTTCTTGCTCCCGAACAGCGAGTAGACGGCGCCCGTGGTCAGTCCCGCGCGCTCGGCGATCTCATCGAGCCTGGCCCGGTACCCGTCCCGCGAGACGACCTGGAACGCGGCGTCCAGCAGGGCCCGGCGATTGCGTTCCTTGGTCTGCGCTCGTGTCATTCTCATAACCTCGTTATTCCCGTAATCTCGTTACGGAAGCAGTCGGGACGAGCTTCAAGGGGGATGCTCATGAACCGAGTTGTGACATCGAGGGTGACCCGCCACACGGCAGGCGTCATCGCCGACGGCGCCTTCAAGACCGTGCTCGCCGCTGTCTGTCTCGCCGGTGCCGCCCCGCTCGGCCGGTCACTCGGCACACCGGTCTGGCTGATGGTCGCCGCGGGTATGGCCCTGCTGACCGGCGGCGGCATCGAGATCGCGTACACGCGCAGCCGCTCGCCGCGCACGTACACGCGGCTCATGATCGCCTACGACACCGGCTGGGTGCTGACGGCCCTGACCGGGTTCCTGTTGGCGCGGCAGGGCAACAGCGCCGGGGGCGAAGTCTACATGGGGTACCAGACCGCCGCCCCGCTCGCCTTCGCCGCTCTGCTGGTCGCCGCGACCCCCGTGGGCACGACTGACTCGCACCACTCACGGGAGCTGCTGTGAATGCCGGAGTCCTCATCACCCTGGCCGCCCTCTCGCCGGTCGTCGTGCCGCTGTGGGGTGTCGCGGCCGGGCTGATCGGCTTCCGTATCGGCCGACGGGCGGAGTCGGCGCGCCTGGGCTGGCTCTTCTTCCTCGTCGTGGGACTGCTCCCGGCCGGGGCGGTGTTCGCCCTGCTCGGCCTGACCCCGCTGGTCTTCGTCGTGGGAATCGTCGCGGGCCTGATCGCCCTCCTGCTGATCCTGGACCGGTTCGGCGACCAGACCTCCGCCATGGACCCCGAAGTACGCGACGAATAGCCCGAGTTGCACAGCGCTCCAGCGCTCTCCCGCGCTGCCGGAAAATCGGGGCGCGACCCGTCCGTACCGTGTGATGATCTTGCCGACACGCCGTGTCTGTCGGTGCGTCAGTCGCGTCACCACACCCTTGGGGGGTAGCAATGAGCAAGCTTTCCGCCGCACGTCCGGTACGGCTCAGATCGGGCGCCGCCGCCGCGGCGGCCCTCGGTCTGCTGACCGTCGGCCTCGCCGCGCCCGCGTTCGCCGCGGACGAGCCGCAGACCGACCAGCTGTGGGTCCATGAGCCGTACGAGCGGACCGTGCCGCTCGGCATCGACGGGGAGCAGCCCGAGTCCCGCACGCTCGGGGTCGGCCTCTACCACGACAACACCAACTTCACGGTGACCGACGGCAAGCTCACCGTCGACATCTCCGGTCTCGCCGGGGTCGCCGAGGTGGCGTGGCCTGACAACTGCGCGCCGAGCGGTACGCGGGCGGTGTGCGACGTCCCCGTGGTGCCCGTGATCGGGGGCGACTTCGAGGACCAGGTGCCCCTCCAGGTGCGCGCGGCCGACGGCGCCGAGGCGGGCGCTCAGGGCAGGATCACCTACGAGGCGACCGCCACCGGCGGCCCCGACGGCACGCTCACCGCGCCGCACGACAGCTTCGAGACCACGGTCACCGTCGGTAGCGGCCCGGACCTGGCCATCGCCCCGATACCGGGCATCGAGCAGGGCCGGCCCGGCGACGAGCGGACCATCCCGTTCAAGGTCACCAACAACGGCAACGAGAGCGCGCACGGATTCACCGTCAAGCTGACCGCCTCGTACGGCCTGACGGACCTGACCCGGTACAGCGCCTGCACCTACACCACCGCCGACGGCGACGACTACGCGCCGATGAAGCACGTGCTCTGCACGTTCGACCGGACGCTGGCGCCGGGGGAGTCCTTCGAGCTGCCCGCTCCGCTGACGGTCCGGCTCGCTCCGCAGGCGCTGAGCGAGCGGCTCGACATCGACGTCGAGCCGGCCGGCGGTGCCGAGGACATCGACTCCCGCAACGGCTACGAGGTCGTGCAGCTCGGTGCCGAGAACACCGCGGACTTCTCCGTGACCGGTGACGCCGTCTCGGGCGGCGCGGGTGACACGGCCACCGTGGACCTCACCTTCAAGAACAACGGCCCGGCCTGGCTCGGCAACCTCGGCTCGGGTGACCCGGTCGCCCAGGTGCGGTTCGTCGTGCCCGACGGCACCAAGGTCACCGGCGTGCCGGACGGCTGCTACCCGCGCACGCTGGACGGCCGCTACTACCCGCAGCAGACCGGCGCCCCGCGCTACGACTGCGAGCTGCCCTACTGGGTGCTGGAGGACACGCGGCGCACCTTCACCTTCTCCGTGCGCATCGACACCGTGGTGCCCGGAGCGACCGGCGCCGTGAGCATCCACCCGCCCTACGGTGAGCGCCCGCTCGGCTTCGACCCGGACCTCACGAACAACACGGCCACCCTGGCCGTGAACTGACCATCCGGGGGTGGGGGGGCGGCCCCCCCCCCGCCCCCGCCCCCCCCCCCCCCCCCCCCCCCCCGGGCCCCCGCCCCCGCCCGGCCCCCGCGCACGCACGGGGACC